>NZ_JAPJNQ010000028.1 GCF_030826625.1 Corynebacterium sp.
CGCATCGCCTTCGACCGCCCCGAGGTGCGCAACGCGTTCCGCCCACACACCGTCGACGAGCTCTACCGGGCACTCGACCACGCCCGGCGCAGCCCCGACGTAGGCACGGTGTTGCTGACCGGCAACGGGCCGTCGCCGAAAGATGGCGGTTGGGCCTTCTGCTCCGGCGGTGACCAGCGGATTCGGGGGCGCTCCGGCTACCGTTATGCCACTAGCCATGACTCGGACGTCACCGGTGCCGATGAATCCGGCGTCGATGCCGCACGGGAGAAGGTCGAAGGCGGGCGGCTGCACATCCTGGAAGTCCAGCGGCTGATTCGCACGATGCCGAAGGTAGTCATCGCAGTGGTCAACGGTTGGGCTGCCGGTGGTGGGCATTCGTTGCACGTGGTCTGCGATTTGACGATCGCCTCCCGTCAGCATGCGCGATTCAAACAGACCGACGCCGACGTGGGCAGCTTCGATGCCGGTTATGGTTCGGCGTACCTGGCACAGATGGTGGGGCAGAAAAACGCCCGCGAGATCTTCTTCTTGGGACGGCCTTACGATGCCACGCACATGATGAAGATGGGGGCGGTCAATATCGTCGCCGACCACGCTGAATTGGAAGCCGAGGCCATCCAGGCGGCGCGCGAGATCAACTCCAAGTCGCCGACGGCGCAGCGCATGCTCAAATTCGCTTTCAATCTTGCCGACGACGGCTTGGCCGGCCAGCAGGTCTTTGCCGGTGAAGCCACCCGGCTGGCGTATATGACCGATGAGGCTGTGGAAGGTAAAGAAGCGTTCTTGGAAAAACGCGACCCGAATTGGGAGGAGTTTCCTTATTACTACTAGGTCTCCGGGGGTTGGGGTCGGGGTTGGCCCGGCAACTGGCCCTGGTGTTCGCCCACACCCTGTCCTCACCGCACTTCCGGTCCGGCTCGACGATCCCGGCGCGATTCTCGACGACCTCGAAGCCGCCATCGCAGGCCAAGCGCACTACCTCCCCGTCCCCGCTGACGACCGTGCGCGGGCGCAGCTGCTGTATTCCTCGCAGCGCGTCGGCCAACCCATCGATCCCGACATCGCCCTGGTGGTGCCCACCTCGGGCTCGACGGGCACCCCGAAAGGCGCGCAGCTGACTGCCGCGAACCTGGTGGCTTCGGCCGATGCGACCCACCAGGCGCTCGGCGGACCCGGGCACTGGCTGCTGGCCTTGCCTGCCTATCACATCGCGGGCATCCAAGTGCTGGTGCGCAGCCTAGTCGCCGGGGTCGATCCCGTGTGTCTGGATCTTTCCCATGGCTTTCGCATCCCCGAGTTTGCTGCCGCCGCCGAATACTTAGATCACGCCCGAGACGGGAACCGCCCAGATAGTCGCGAACCCATGTACACGGCGCTGACCCCCATGCAGCTCGATAAAGCCGTCGACACGCTCGAAGGTATCACCGCGCTGCGCCGCTTCGACGCGATCCTCATCGGCGGGGCCGCACTCAACCCACAACTGGCGGAGTCTGCGCGCAAGCTCGGCATCAACCTCGTCACCACCTACGGCAGCGCCGAAACCGCAGGCGGCTGCATCTACGACGGGCTCCCCCTGGCATGCAGCTCCGTCGCAGTGGAATCCGGGCGCATCATGCTCGGCGGGGCCACCATCGCCGCGGGCTACCGTAACCTGCCGGACCATGCGGCCTTTAGCCACCCCGACTGGCCCGGCTGGTTCGCCACCTCCGATGGCGGGCGCATCACCGACGGGCGCTTGGAAGTCACCGGCCGCTTGGATGCCGTCATCACCACCGGGGGTTTGAAGGTGCACCCAGAAGTCATTGAAAACGAGCTCCTGGCCGTTCCCGGGGTCACTGGAGCCTGCGTCGTCGGGGTCGAAGACCGCCGCTTCGGCCAAGCCATCATGGCCGCCTACGAAGGAACCGCCGAGGTGGGCGACATTTTCGATGCGCTCTATGAGCTGCCCCGCTGGCAATTGCCGAAGGAGCTGCTGCATGTCGAGGAACTGCCCCGCACCTCCCTGGGCAAACTGCACCGGGATGGTGTCGCGGAGTTGTTCCGGCGGCGCGGCTAGTCTTTGTCGATAAACCGCAAATGCTTGTCGACGTAACGCTGCCCAGCCACCGGATGGGTCTCCAAGAGATTATCCAGCACCTGGCGATCGTCGTCGGCAAGCTGCAGATGGGCGGCGGCCAGGTTCTCGCGTATGCGCGCCGGGTTAATACTGCCTGGTAATACCAGCATGCCGGCTGGGTGCTGCGCGCCGCGATCCAGCAACCAGGCCAAGGCGAGCTGGGCGGCGGTGGCATCGTAGCGGCGGGCGATTTCTGCAATCCGCTCAGCGTTGCGCTGGTTTTGCGCGAAATTCTGCGGGTGCAGGCGTGGACTGTTGGACTCCGCATTCGGTTCACTCACCTGGCCCGAAAGCATACCCTTCGCTAGTGGGCTGTAGGCGATAAAACCGATGCCTAGCTCGGCACAGGTCGGCAGCACGGATTCCTCCACACCCCGTGACCACAGCGAATATTCGCTCTCGACGGCAGTCACCGGGAACTCGCGGTGGGCCCGGGCGATGGTAGCGGCGGAGGCTTCACACAAACCGAAATGGGCGACCAGGCCTTCATCGACAAGCTCGCCCACTGTGCCGGCTACCTCTTCGATGGGCACCTCCGGGTCAACGCGGTGCTGCATGAACAGATCGAGGCGCTCGACGCCCAGGCGGTGGGCCGATTCCTTGGCGACGCGACGGATGGTCTCCGGGCGGGAATTTAGCTCGCCGGTGGGTTGGCCGTTCTCGATATTCCAGCCGAATTTGGTGGCAATCGTGGGGCCGGCGGCCCGGGCAATGGGCTGGGCATTAGTCTCGGCAAACGCGTCGCCAAGCAACTTCTCGCCGGTATACGGGCCCTGGATCTCGGAGGTGTCGAAGAAATCCACGCCCAATTCGGCGGCGGTGCGCAGCACCTCAATCATTTCCGCGCGGCGGGGCGAATCCGGGTGAGAATGCGGGGTCATGCCGGTGCAGCCCAGCCCAATCGGGAACACGCGTAAGGGCTCAGCTGGGGTAGGTCGCGAGTTACCGAGGGTCACCAGATGGGGTTGCTGTGTCTGTGCTGGATCCGATTGTTGTTCGCTCATACTTGCCAGTCTAGGGCTGTCGTCGCTTAGCCCGCAGTCCCGCGAGGTCGCGAGTTACAGCCCAAAACAGCACGCCAGGGCCCTAGTGCACACCCTCCCCATTGGCGATTGTGAATGCCAATCTCCATAGCGCACAATGAATACATGAGCGCTACAACATATTCGGCCACTCCCCGCGATTGGATCCAGGCGTCCCGCCCGCATACGTGGCCGAATGCGTTCGCACCGGTTTTGGCCGGAACCGGCGCTGCACTGTATCAAAATTCGGGCCAGTTTTTCCCATTCTTGTTGGCGCTGATCGTAGCTTGGGCCTTGGTGATCGGGGTCAATTACGCGAATGATTATTCGGACGGGATTCGCGGCACCGACGACGAACGCACCGGCCCCACCCGATTGACCGCCAGCAAGTTGGCGCGCCCAGCGGCTGTGAAAAAAGCCGCATTCATCTCCTTCGGCGTCGCCGGCGTTGCAGGTCTGATCCTGGCGCTGCTCTCAGCCTGGTGGCTGCTCCTGGTCGGCGCGTTCTGTCTCGCCGGGGCGTGGTTTTATACCGGCGGCAAGCGCCCTTACGGTTACCGGGGGCTCGGCGAGGTCGCGATCTTCATTTTCTTCGGGCTGATCGCCGTGCTGGGAACGGAATACACCCAAGCAGGTGCTGTATCCGAACTCGGCATTGTGCTGGCCATTTCCGTCGGCGCGATGTCCTCGGCGGTGAATCTGACCAACAACATTCGCGATATAGCCACTGACAAACCAGCGGGCAAACGCACCCTGGCGGTGATCCTTGGCGATTCACTCTCCCGCAAGCTCTACACCCTGTTACTCATCGTGCCGTATATCGTGACGTTTTTGGTCGGTGCCTTCGCTTTCCCGGCCACCTGGATCGCGTTTATTTCTGGCTACTGGGCCCTCAAGGCACTGCACCGTGTCAATTCTGGGGCGCGCGGGGTGGAGCTCATCGCCGTGTTGGCACTGACCGGACGCGCAATGGCCCTGTGGTCGGTGCTGATGTTTGCGGCACTGGCACTGGCATAACCTGCAAGCTATAACGGAGTTGATGGCGTCGACAAGCCCACAGGGAGGGCACATATGGCGGGTGTAATCACCGCGTTCACGATCATTTTGTCGATCATCGCGGTCGGCTACAGCCTGTCGAAGTTCGGCATCATCGGCAATGATTCCCAACGACTGGTGCTGAACAAGACTGCCTTTTATGCGGCCACCCCCTGCCTGCTGTTTTCCTCGCTGGCAACTTCCGACCCACAGACCCTATTCTCGCCGGTGCTCGCCGCCGTCGTCGCCTCCAGTTTGCTCACCGGCGCCAGCTACATCATCGCCTCCCGGCTGTTTTTCCCCAAAGACGTACCAACGACCACCATGGGCGCGGCCTCGTCGTTTTATTTCAACTCAGTCAACATTGGGCTGCCCGTCAGCATCTACGTCGTGGGTGAAGCGAGCTGGGTGATTTCCATTCTGATGCTGCAGATGGTGTTTTTCACGCCCTTCATCTTGGCCGCACTCAGCGACGGCCATGGGCGCACCCGCAGCGCCAAAGTCTTCGACGGTATCCGATCAGGCTTCAGCTCTCCCCTGGTACTCGCAGGAATCGGCGGTATGGTCGTCGCCCTCACCGGCCTAGAAATCCCCGAAGTTGTGCTCGAACCCATCTCGATTATCGGCGGCGCATCCATCCCGATGATCCTGATTAGCTTCGGCGCCTCCCTTACGTCGATTCACATTCTCGACGACCCAGCCGATCGCCCTGCCGTCATCACCGCTACCGCCATGAAGCTCGTGCTCATGCCGTTATTTGCCTGGTTAGCTGGCATGGCCTTGGGGCTTTCCAACGAGCACCTCTACGTCGCCGTCATCCTCGCCTGCTTGCCGACGGCGCAAAACGTATACAACTACGCCGCGACCTATCAAAAGGGTTTGGCCGTTACCCGTGACACCGTCTTCTTGACGACGTTCGCTTCTCTGCCCGTCATGGCCGTCGTAGCAGGGATCTTCGGCAGTTAGGGCCCCGGCTAACAACCACCTAGCGACCGGCAGGTCCCGAACAGCTTTTGGGGCTAGCGACCGGCTAACTCCCGATTGACCCAGTCCTTGCGGGCTTTACGCTGTTGAGCCAGTTTGGCGACGGCCTGTGTGGTTTCAATGCGGAGTTTTTTGAAGATCAACATTGACAGTGGCAGCGCCACCAACAGTGCCAAAAGCGCAGACACCACCAGTGGTACTTGGGCTCCGATGAGGACTGCCAGCGCCTGAATCACGATGGTAAGACCCAAGAATAACCCCAAGCGCGCGGCCCCGTACTTCAACATCGCGCGGGTTGCTTGTTTGCGTGTGTGCGGGTCGAGCTGGGGTTCTTCGGCAGGTGCTGAGTTGTGCACAGATTCATCGCGGGAAGCCATATTTGCGTGATCGACGGCGTTCGAGCTGCTGCTGGCTGCAGCGGTACCATTTGGATCGGTACCATCCGGAGTGCCGAGCTGTCTGTCGGCCTGGCTGCCGGTTCGTGCACCATTGTTGTCTGGTTGATTAGTCACGAGATTCATCCTAAAACGCGGCGAACGTGCCGTAAAATAGCTCGTATGGGAAAGCTGATCTTGTTAGCTCTAGTAGTCGCGGCCGCAGTTTTGGTGTGGAAGGCCTTTGGCCCCTCGTCGTGGAAGCAGAATCGCCAAGCGAATTCCGCTGAGCGTCCGGCAATCAAGGGCCCCGATGATGACGAAGAATTCCTGTGGAACATTGAAAAAAATCGTTTTAAGGAACGTCGTCGGCAAGAACAAGAGCAACAGCAACGCAACAGGGGACAACAGCGCCAATCTCGTGATCACCGGGATGCCCACGGCTCGGGTCGATCAAAGGAATCGGGTTCGCCCGACGATTCCGGTAGCCCAGACGATGAGAAAACCGAAGGTCACTAGAACTCCCCCTGCTCCGGTCGCAATCCTGCACTCCCACTCCCAATCCCACTGCCTTCCATTCCCACCGCCCGGCACCAAGATTGAGGAGTACTTAAGGCTAAGTCAGCCCAGCATAGGAGTGCAGACCAGAGACCACCATGTTGATGAAGAAGAAGTTGAAGATCATCGTCGCCAAAGCCACGATATTAATCCATGCCGCGCGCATCGCACGCCAGCCCGCAGTTGCTCGGGCGTGCAGATAGGCGGCATAAAGGATCCAGGAAATCAACGACACGGTTTCTTTCGGGTCCCAGTTCCAGGGCCGTCCCCACGCGGCTTCGGCCCAAATCGCGCCCAGCACGATTCCTAAACCAAGCACCGGTAGCGTCACAATCGCTGACTTATATGCCAGTCCATCGAGCTTCTTCGCGCTTGGCAACGGCTTCACGATTGCTCCAAGGATGCCACCACGTTCCTGACCCTTGGGCTGCCAACGTCGCAATAAATACAACAGCGACGCCATTCCCGAGACCATGCCGACGGCACCGCCTAACACAACGATGCCAACGTGGATCGGCAGCCAGAACGAACGCAGCGCCGGCACCAGAGGCGCAGACTCCGCATACAGCTGAGAACCACCGACGAACATCAAAATGACCACCGGGATCATCAACCACGGCCACAACACACGCCATTCCTGACGTTGACTAATCACGACCGCGGCGACGACCATGGTGAGCAGTGTCAGCATGAGCGAATACTCATACATATTGCCAAACGGAAAACGACCAGTAGCCATACCGCGCGTGAGCACGGTACCAGCATGGATGATAATCCCCAGCCAGATGAGAGTCTGCGCCATTCCCGACCACTTGCGGGCACCGGCTTCCAGTTCCGCAAGCGACTTGCCGGGCTTGTCGACGTCCTTGACCCCGGTGGCTTCGCTGCCACCGTCGGCAAGCGAATCGCGTGCGGTAGGCCCCGAACTCGCAGGTTGTTCTAGCTCCTGCCCTGCTCGTGTTTGGGAGCTTGCAGCAGTCGCCATCTCCAGCTCAGCATGAGCTTTATCAAATTCGATGCCAGCTTGTTCATTGGCCTGCGCCGCGGAGTTCTCACGCTGGCGACGCGCATCGATTACGCCCTGTACCTTCACATAAAAAACAAGGCCGATGATTAGCGCGATCGCGTAAATGACAAACGATGTCCGAAACATCAGGTCCGAGAAGTTGGACAACGTGTGATCTGCAAGCATCAATTCACAATTTCCTATCGTGATGTCGACGTTTCCGGTCTGCCGCCCGCGTGCTTGCAGGCAGTGTTGGCTGTGCCAACCGCACGGGTTGACCAGCACAAAAACTCAGGAAACACTTCCGTCTCAAGTTACCGCAGACCAGCCCTATGCCTCAACTAATGATAGGGCCGACATAATACTTTCGGTTGATTACTGTGGTTGATTACTGCGGTTGATTAGACCTAATCCCGGGAATACAGCTCGTCTTCTTCTACATCTTCTGGATCGGGCAAACCGAACAGCTCGCGGTAGATCTTATCCAGCTCTTCTCCCCATCCCGCGCGGTCGGTGCGGGCCAAACCAGCCATCTCAATACCAGTGGTGCCGTCACCATTGTCGGTGAAACGCACCCAGATCCGGCGACGCTTGATCACCAGCGAACCGACCAGCGAGGCCAACATCACGATCGTCGCGAGCAAAACCCAGCGCTGAAACGGATCATGCGAAATCTGGTAGTTCGCAAACTCCGAGGCCCCGTCGAAGGTGAGCTCGGTGCCGTCGTCAAGAGTGATTGACTCTCCCACTTCCAAGTTCACTCGTTCCAGCTTCTGCAACTGGCCACTGTGGATCAAGGTCTGGTCCAGATCAAAAATCGACTGCGCGATACCCGTGTCCAAGCCCGCATCGCCGCGGTACACATCGATGGCTACTGCCGGGTCCCGCATCTCCGGGAACGACGACGTCAACAGCTCACCAGTTTCACCTTGCCAGTCAGCCGTGGGCGCGAACAGGCCCTGCAGCGCAATCTGGTTCTGGCGGCGCTCATACAAATCCGGATACATACCCGCAGGTGGGTCAAAACGCATCGCACCCGAAGACAAGAAGTTCACCAAATCGTCCGGACGGAACTGCAGAGTCTGCGTGCGGGACTCTCCATTCGGCCATTTCACCGTGAACGTCGGGGCAAACCCATGGCCCTGCAGATACACGCGATCATTGTTCAACCGCAGCGGTTCGTTCACGCGCAACTGGTAATCCTGCCAGGTCTCCGGATCCGAGAAAATATCATCACCGCTGGCATAGGAAACATCCGAACTAAACATTTCAGCCTGGCCGCTCGGCAAATAATCAGCCTGGAAATTGTGAGCAATAAAGCAGAAAGGGTTCAGCCCTGTGCCGTCGAAAAGCGGGCCAGCGCGGAACGAATCGTAACTAGACACCGAAGCATTACAGAACTCCGTCGACTGGTCGACCTGGACCGCATCGTCATAGCTGCCCGACTCAGTCACGATGATGACCTGGCCTTCGTAGTACACCATGCGGCCAGCAGCCACTGTGATCAAAATGGCGACCAGCGAAATATGGAACAAAAGGTTCGCCAGCTCGCGACCATAGCCGCGCTCCGCAGAAATCGAGGCCTTGCCCGCGCGGTCATCCTCGGCACTGAATTCCGCGATCCGCCACCGGCGCAACAACCCCAAGGTTTCGGTGCGGGCGTCGGCAAGCGGTTTATCCAGTTGCCCGGTGTGGTGGTGCGGCATCCGGTGCAGGTAGCGCGGGGCACGAGTCGGGCGCGCCTTCCACGCCTTGTAGTGGTCAACGCTGCGGGGAATAATGCAACCAACCAACGACGCGGCCAGCAACGTGAAAATTGCAATGAACCACGAGGACTGAAAGACGTCGAAAAGCTGCAACGCATCGTATACCTCGGCGAGCTTGCCGTTATTCTCGATGTACTCGTTGACGTTTTCCTCATTGAGCGAACGCTGCGGCAACAACGCACCCGGCACCGCCGCGATAGCCAGCAGAAACAGCAACACCAAAGCCGTGCGCATACTCGTCAGCCAGTGCCAGGCCTTTTTCAGCCAGAGCCAGGGCAGCCAGGTTTTGCGCGTTTGCTGCACTGCCTGTGCTGCCTGCGCTGTCTGCGTCGTCGACTGCGCTGGTTGTTCTGGTTGCGCTGTTTGGTGCACGGTGGGGCTCCTTACTGCGTTGGGGCGGGATCAGAGTGTGGGCCTAAAGCGTGGGATCAAGGGCCGGGACAGGACAACCGGGGGAACACCGGGATGGGACTGCAGGGGCCGGAGCCCGGTAGCTAAATCAAGGTCGTGCCATAATCGACGGTCCATTGCCTGATGTAGTTGATGAATTCCGCCCACAAGCCGGTAGCAAGAGCGAGGCCAACGAGGATCATCAGCACGCCACCAATGATCTGGATGGTGCGCGAATTCTTGCGCAACCAGTCGATTGAGCGCATCGCCTTTGCTGAGCCAAGCGCAAACAACACAAACGGCAAGCCCAAACCCAAACAATAACCGATGATCATGATGGCACCACGGGCGGCGGTACTACCTTCAGTGCCTGCAGAAATCGAAATAATTGCCGCCAGCGTCGGGCCCAGACACGGGGTCCATCCCAGCGCGAACACGCCACCCAGCAGTGGTGCGCCTGCCCAAGTGCTCCATTTCTTCGGCTGCGCGCGAGTATCCCGCTGCAGGAATTTCACGCCGCCCAAAAACACCACGCCCATCAGGATCGTGACGACACCGCCGACTCGCTGCAGCGTTTCCGCATTGGCATTAATAGCGCTCAAGGCACCAAAAACGGACACGGTTGCCAGCAGAAAAACCGCTGTGAATCCGGCGATAAACAGCAGCGAAGCCCCAACGACGGCCCACTGGCGGCGCTTGGCGACGCGGACGCCGAACTTCTCATCTGCTTCCACCGATCCCCCGGCCACACCCGCAAGGTACGAGATATAGCCCGGCACCAGCGGGACGACGCACGGGGAGGCGAAAGACACCAGGCCAGCCAGGGCCGCGGCGAGCACTCCAAGGATCAGCGGACCGCTGGCGGCGGCATCGGCGAAAGTGGAGGCAGACGAGGCTGCGGCAGAAACATTAGCCGCGGCAGTGATGTTGCTGGCCTCGGCAGTGATGTTGCTGGCCTCGGCTGCTGTGGCGAAAATATTCATTAGCTCCATGAGGATGAACGCCAGCTAGCTTTCGTCGAGAAGCGGCAAAGCTGCATCCAGAATGTCCTGGTCAGTGACCTCTCGCAGGAAAACCGCTGCCGGTCGGTGTTGCTTGTCCAGGATGATCGTCGTCGGCACCACCGAAGTTGGAATACCACCCATGGCTGCCGCGGAACGGAACGGCGGATCATAAATCGACGGGTAGCTCACGCCATTGTCTTTAACGAAATCCTGGGAGATGGTTTGGTTGTAATCGCGGACATTGATGCCCAAAACGGTACCACCAGACTCGGCGAGTTTTTCGTGCGCTCGCTGCAAGTCATCAACCTCCGCGCGACACGGGGCACACCATTGGCCCCAGGAGTTCAAAACGACGACTTCGCCTGCGAAATCTTCCAGAGCCAACGTCTCGCCTTCAGCCATCAGGGACGGGCCACGCAAGTTCGCAATCGGCTGGCGTTCAGATTCTTCATAAAAAATCTCAGTCTGGCCACCTGGGGTGTGGAATTCGAAGGTTCCCCCCACATCCGATACGGCATTCTTATTGGCTTCTTCCGACGCGCATGCCGCCAGCGTCAATGGCAATGCACCTGCCAATAGGACAGCGGCAGCGATCCTGGCTGGATTCTGCGCGCGAACCGCAATACGGCGGGAATTGGTGCGCGAGACTGCCTGGGCACGTCGGAATGGTCCAAAAGTCGTATTCATAGTGTCCCTAGTATCGCCTACCACGGCAGCTGAGCCAAGTCGGCAATCGGGCTCGGCCTAAATCTCGCGAGCCGGCGTCGAATATCGAATATCAATGATGTCATCGCCACTGAAAATCAAGCTAGTAACCGACGCCAAATCGCACTGGCGATTCCACGGGGCGTGCGCCAAAGCCTGACCGCGGACGGTACGCTGCACCATCACGATCGGCAACTGATGCGAAACCACAATTGCCTCGTGGCCTTCTGCTTTCCGACGAAGATCATGCACCGCCCCCATCATCCGGTCGGCGATATCAACGAACGGCTCGCCCCAGGACGGCTCAAGCGGGTTATACATCTTTGGCCACCGGATCGGGTTCCACAATTGCGAGCGCAACCCCTTGGTGCGCAGGCCTTCGAAATCGTTACCCGATTCGATAACCTCTGGGCATTCAGCGATGTCAAGGCCAGTAACTTTCGAAATCGGCTGTGCGGTTTGCTGTGCACGCAACAATGGAGATGCAGCCAAATATGCAACATCATGACCAGCGAAAGATTGCGCAGTCCGGGCAGCCATTGAATGGCCACGCGAGGACAAATGATAGCCGGGGATGCGACCATAAAGAATCTTGCCCGGGTTAAAGACCTCGCCGTGACGCACCAAGTGAACAATGGTGACCGGAATTTCTGAGCTTCGCTGGCTCGCTTGATTGCTCTGGTTATGCGGGCTCACGGGCATGGCAAGTCTCCTTTTCCCTTCAGGGTTCTTTTACTAATCGCTACAGTAGCGGCGATCAGTGCAGTCTCGACAGTCAGCACTAATTTGCAGCTGGAGCCTGCGCCTTCGCCGCCGCCTTCGCCGCCGGTGCCAAAGCTTTTTCTAGAATCTCGAAATCATCGTCGCCCAAGGCATCGCTCACGAACCAAGTCTCGAAAGCCGACGGCGGGACCACCACACCATTGTCCAATAGCGCGTGGAAAAACGGGCCGAACCGGAAGGTATCGGCAGCTTGCATGTCAGCGAAGTTGCGACCCTGACCTTCAGCGAAACGAACCGACAACATGGTGCCCGCCCGCTGAATATTGTGCGCGACGCCTTCGGCCGCGAGCGCCCGGGAAATCATATCGCTGAGTTTGTCCGCGTGCGCACCGATCCGCTGGTACAGGGATTCGTCGGCAAGCTGCAGCGACTTCGTGCCTGCCGCAACCGCAACCGGGTTTCCGGACAACGTACCTGCCTGGTAAACCGGACCTTCCGGAGCAAGATGCGCCATAATTTCCCGTCGGCCTCCAAAAGCCGCAGCAGGCAGGCCACCAGAAATGACCTTGCCGAAGGTCACCAAATCACCGGCAACCCCATCGATGCCGTACCAGCCCTTGTATGAGGTGCGAAAGCCGGTCATAACTTCATCGAGAATCAGCAGTGCGCCATGTTCATGAGCCAAGTCCTTCAACGCCTGGTTAAACCCATCGTCCGGGGCGACGGTGCCCATGTTGCCGGCGGCTGCCTCGGCGATCACGGCCGCGATCTCACCGTCGTTTTCTGCGAATGCCTGCCGCACAGCATCCAAGTCGTTGTACGGTACGACGATGGTTTCCGAAGCCTGCGCCTTGGTCACTCCCGGCGAGTCAGGGCTGGACGACGTCAACACGCCCGAACCTGCAGAAGCCAGCAAGGCATCCACGTGGCCGTGGTAACAGCCCTGGAACTTGATGATTTTGCTCTTGCCCGTAAACCCACGCGCCAGCCGCACCGCGGTCATGGTGGCTTCGGTGCCAGAGTTGACCAGGCGGACCTTATCGACGGCCGTGCGCTGGGCGATTAATTCAGCTAATTCCACCTCACCGGTGGTTGGGGTGCCAAAGCCCAAGCCTTTTTCAGCGGCTCGGGTGACCGCCTCGACGATTTCCGGGTGCGCATTTCCGTGAATTCCCGGACCATAGGAACACAGCAAGTCGACGTATTCGTTGCCATCGACGTCAAACAGCCGCGAACCCTTGCCGTGGTCGATAAACCGCGCGGTGCCACCAACCGCATCAAAGGTACGGGCCGGGGAATTCACCCCACCCGGCGTGATGTTTACGGCGCGACGGAACCACTCCTGCGAACGTGCCTGGTTCTCGCCTGCCCCATTGGTGGCAGTGTTGCCTTTGCCGCCGTGGTTGTTATGCTCGCCGTTTTTATGCGCATGATTGTTGTGCTGAGTCATAGCGCCTATTCTACGGGCTTGTCGACGGGCAGCTAGACGAGGGCTTTCGCCCTAAGCGGTAGAAATTGTGGCGAGGTCTGCGGAGGATCAGTCAGCGAGTTGCTGCGCCAACTCTCGAGCTGTACGGCGCGCATGCGCGATCACTGATGGCACTCCCACCCCGTCAGCCCACGCACCGGTTGCAGCGATGCGGTCTGCGTCGGCAAGCGCCTGCTCAGCCCGGCGCACGGTATCAGTGTGGGTGTGGTCGTAGCGCGGCAAACCACCGAACCACCGCTGCGTATAGATCTCCTCAACACCGGCGGCCCGGCCATCAAAGCCAGTCACCGCAGCGAGATCGTCTAGCGCGTAGTCGACGAGTTCGTCTTCCGAAGCCCGAGTAATGGCATCTTCCCCAAATCGACCGAAACTAGCTCGCACGATTGTGCCGCGTTCGGCAAGGTGTGGCCACTTGCGCGAAGACAAAGTAAACGCTTTCGCAGTGATGCCGGGTTGATCGGCCGCCACAAGAATCCCGGAGTGCTCAGGTAGTGCATGGCCTTCCGGATCCACATCGGTGGCAAAACGCAACCCCACGACGGCTGAACTTGCCAATTTGATAGAGCTCAAGTGTTGGGCTGCCTGGGCAGCTGCACCAGGTAGCGACTTGAGGATCCGCGAAGCCATAGGCGCCGGCGTCGCGACCAGGACGGCGTCGTAAAGCGTATCGTCGACGCCCATTCCGGTCAGCCGGTAACGAACCTCGGATGCCTCACCCGGTTTAACGGCCGCTTGAGCTCCAGGCTCCGCACTAGAGTTCTGAACCATTACTTCCTGGATTCCGGTGACGAAAGTTTCCAAATAGATTTCGGCCTCGGCGGCCTCAGCTAGGCGCTCGTACAAGGTGGCATAGCCATTGCGGAACGTGCCGAAAACGGGAGCGGGTGCTGCATCCTTAGAATCTGTAGCGCGGGCATGACTAGCTGTAGCGCGGGCATGACTAGCTGTAGCTCGCGAATTGCTGCTAGCGGTCACCTTGCCGACGGCTGCACTCAGCGTCACCGGTTGGCCCTCACGCACTAGCTCATCCAAGGCTGCAGCTAACGCAGGAACCGTAGCGCGCACCCCAAGATCATCTGCCCCGCAGGAATACACCCCGCCCAATAAGGCAGAGACGCACCGGTCAGCAACCTCATCACCATAACGCGCGCGCACCAACGCACCCAGATTCTGATCACCGCCGATCTCCCAAGCTATGGATTCACGATGGGCTTCTTCATTAATGACCGCAACGGTTTCCGGGCTCACCACCCCTACGACGTCCTCGCCCGTCGCTGGAATACCCATGACGCCCTTAGTCGGCAATGGCTGAGTTTGGCCCCGCGAGTACAGCAACGGGCGCAGGCCAGACGGATAAACAATTTCGTTGGCGAGCCCCAGCTCTGCGAAAAACTCGTGCGCATCGGGCCGGCGCGCGAGAAATGCCTCCGCCCCCATGTCAACCGGTCCGCCGTCGAACGGCACCGTGTGCAACTTGCCACCGATACGTTCCGAACCTTCCCAGACATCGATATCAGCTTGCGGTAGTTCCTGGCGCAACTGATAAGCAGCGGTCAAACCGGCGAGTCCGGCTCCGATGATGGCGCAACGGGGCATGAAAATCACTCCGAAAAATCAGTTTGGGGGCTAGTACTTTAGGGCTCGTACTTTGGGGATCGGATACACAGTAGCGGTCACTTGACCGCGGAGGTCGTGGAAAGTACCAACCGTCGTCGGTGTGGGCCTTTCTTAATGCTAGAGCTGAGTTCTAACTTGTCGACGGCGCGACGACCTCACCCGTTGCAGTATCATGAATCAACTCAACCGCGCGGGTGATATCTTCCGGGGCAGTGTTAGGCAAAACGCCATGCCCCAAATTGAAAATGTGGCCTGTGGCTTGCCCAGCTTTGACGGCCGCTGCAGCTTCTGCCTTAATCCGGGAAATCTCACGCGACATGGCCTGCTCACCACTGAACAAAATGGCTGGATCCAAATTTCCCTGCACAACACGTGGGCCAACGGCTCGGTCAATTCGCCCAGCAGCAACATCCAGTGGAACACGCCAATCAACACCCATGACTTCCGAACCAGCCTCGCTCATGGCTCCGAGCAGCTCACCGGTACCAACACCGAAATGAATACGCGGAATCTCACCGCCCACAGAATCTAGGATGCGCTGGGAGTATGGGAGAACAAATTCACGATAATCACGCTCGGTGAGATACCCTGCCCACGAATCAAACAACTGCATGGCATCGATACCAGCGTTGATCTGGCTGCGTAAAAAACCGATTACCGTCGGGGTGATCTTCTCCATGAGCAAATGCCAGGTATCCGGGTCCGAGTGCATCAGCGATTTCGTGCGCTCATGGTTTTTCGAAGGCCCACCTTCGACGAGGTAGCTCGCCAAGGTAAACGGAGCGCCGACAAAACCGATAAGCGCCTGCGCATCAGTCAGTTCCTCCAGGATCAAACCAATGCCTTCGCTGACCTCAGTGATCTCGTCGTCAAGCACGGGTAAGTTCCGCACGTCTTGAGGGCTGCGCACAGCCTGGGCCATGACTGGACCACGACCGGGAACAATTTCGACGTCGATACCGGCGGCCTTCAGCGGGATCACAATGTCGGAAAACAAAATCGCCGCGTCCACATCGTGGCGACGAACCGGCTGCATCGTGATCTCCGCCAACATGTCCGGTTTAAAGCAGGCATCCAACATACTGGTGCCTTCTCGGAGTTTGCGGTACTCCGGAAGGCTCCGACCGGCCTGGCGCATAAACCACACCGGGGTGCGACTTGGGGTACGGCCGTAGGCGGCTTCAAGGAAAGGGGCGTTGTTCAAGCTCCGACGCGTCATGGGTTCCATTATCCACTAGGTCGCGACCTAGAACGAATCCAGCCTGCTCAGACATAAATAGCCGAAGCCTGAGCGGCTGAGGTTCCGCGCGTAATTCCGACAACAGGTGCCTTTGGCAAGTTGCCAAAAGGCTTGGTCTGTTGCTGATTGTTGGCTACTGGCGCTGGAGCTTGAGGTGGCCCTGAAGCTGAACTCGCAGCCCGACTGGAATAGTTCGAAACCGTACGTCGAGCTGGCGTCTGCAAACCGCTACATTCGTCCAGCGGATCCCAATTGCATTCCAGCCACATGGCAACCGTGAATCCGTGTCGTCCGTAGCGTTATTGCGCGCATGGCAACCATGTGAATCCGTGTCGTCCCTAGCAATACTGTAGCCGTAGCTGCAGCCTTAGCCTTTGTCCTTAACGTTAGCTTTGGAAGCCTTGTTTTTAGCCTTAGCTTTAGAAGCCCTAGCCTTGGATTGCGACCCGCTTTGAGGATTCTGGTCTTTCGCGCGGCGCTCAGCCTGCTTTTTGGCTTGTTTTTCTTTTTTCTGCTGCAGGCGACGCTCTTGTTCCGCTCGTAATTCTTGTTCCAGCTGCCGCATCTTCTCCAGCTCGCCGGTATAGTCGAGAGTCTCGTTGCGCCCACCGAAAATTAATGTCAAAGCCGAAGCGACGCCAACCAAGACCTGCAAATTGCCATCGATGATGTAAAAGGCTTCCGGAATATCAGAAAGCGGGTTTCCGGAGGTACCAAAAATGAGCACCAATCGGAACGTAAAATACAGCCCGAAGAAAAACAACATCCGGCGTGCCAGCCCGGCCCTCTTGTGCTTCGCATTTACTAGATAAAGCATCGTCGCCAAGAGCCCCAACAATAACAGTGAGATGAGGCCCATCAACACGATGGAGCCATAAACACCGAAATTGAGCAGGCCGTCGCTAATCGCTTGACCGCTTTCTTCAATGCTGCGAGCAGCACGTGCCTGTAGTTCCGAGGGATCCCACAGAGCCAAGGAAATATTGAGGATTTGGTGAACAAACTCCACGGCCAAAATAAATATCCAGAGCCAGACATAAATGTGCACTGATTCTGGGCGCTCGCCGAACTTCGGAGTAGTACCATTGTGCGGCTTGTTTTTTGGCTGATTTTTCGGGCTGTTTTTCGGAGAATTTGCGCCATTACCAAGCCCAACAGAGCCAGGCCCAACAGAGCCAGGCCCAGCGGAACTGCCGGGCTGAACCTGCTGATGGGAACTACTCGACACAGCCGGCGTATTGCCCCGTGAAGAGTCCTTTGCGGAGTTGACTGAACGCTGCGAATTCACCATAGAGTGCACCTTATACACAATGCGTTTCGAGTGCACAGTTGCAGAGACACTACAACCGCTGGCGGGACGGACAGCCAACCCGCTGCTTCTAATTGTCCCGGGGAATTTCTAGCGCTGGTTCAACAACTTCGCTGCGTCTGTAGCGAAATAGGTCAGAATCTGATTCGCCCCAGCGCGTTTAATGCTGAGCAGCGATTCCATCATGACTGCATCACGATCGACCCATCCGTTGTTTCCAGCCGCCTGAATCATCGCGTATTCACCGGAAACCTGGTAAGCCGCCACCGGCACTGGGGAAAATTCCGCGACCTCGCTGATGATATCCAGGTAGGCCAAGGCAGGTTTCACCATCACGAAATCCGCGCCTTCATCGATATCCAATTGCACTTCCAACAACGATTCGCGGCGGTTCGCCGGATCTTGCTGGTACGTACGGCGATCACCTTGCAACGACGACCCCACTGCTTCGCGGAAGGGACCAAAAAATGCAGATGCATACTTTGCCGAATACGCCATGATGGCGACGTCCTGGAATCCAGCTGAATCCAAGCCCTCTCGGATCGCAGCAACTTGGCCATCCATCATTCCCGACGGCGAAACCATGTGTGCACCTGCAGCGGCTTGGCTGACTGCCATTTCAACGTAGCGGTCGACGGTGGCGTCGTTGAGAACACCTCCATCGGCATCGAGCAACCCACAGTGGCCATGACTGGTGAATTCATCGAGGCAGGTATCAGCCATGATCAATAGCTCATCGCCAAATTCCTTGCGCAAGTGCTTGATCCCGCGGTTAAGGATTCCGTTTTCATCCCATGCTTGGGAGCCGGTTTCGTCTTTGTCTGCGGGCAGCGGCACACCGAAAAGGTCGACGCAGCGCACCCCCTGTTCGAGAGCCTGTTCGGCAGCACGTGACAAGGAATCAAAAGTGTGCTGGTAAACGCCAGGCATCGACGAGATCGGGTTTGGTTGTTCCAGCCCATCAGCGATGAACATCGGCAAGATGAAATCCGCAGGTCGTAGGTGCGTTTCTGCCGTTAATTCGCGCAATGCTGGGCTGGTGCGAAGGCGACGAGGGCGCCGAGACAATGGGTAATCCACTTTGGGGACCGTCCTAAACTTCTGAGTTGTACTAGTCGTAGATTTTCTAGGCCCGCGTGGCCAGCGAGGCTTCCGCTTGCCCGGCAGTGCCTGCCGCTTGGTTTGTGTCGGCTGTACCAGTGCCTGATTTCATCGCTTTTCGACGGGTGCGACGCTTCTTCCGCGGTGCCGGGAGGTTACCGGTCGCGCGCAAGTGAGCAACATGATCAGCCAATGCGTCAATCAAATGTGGCACATCGGCGACCTCAGGAACTACGTCGACACGCAACCCCATTTCTTCGGCAGCGGCTTTCGCCATCGGCCCAATGCAGGCAATGATCGTACGCTGGTGTGGTTTACCTGCAATGCCGACGAGGTTGCGCACCGTCGACCCGGAAGTAAACGCCACCGCGTCGAAAGCTCCGGTCTTGATCATGTCGCGAGTTTCGGCTGACGGCGGTGCCGCACGAACGGTCCGGTAGGCAACAACATCGTCGACTTCCCAGCCCAACTTTTGCAGGCCTTCGACCAGTGCATCGCCAGCGATATCTGCCCGTGGCAGCAGCACACGCCCGACGGCATCGATGTCTTCAACGAAAGGCGGGAACGACTCCACCAAGCCCAAGGCATTTTGCGCATCCGCCTTCGGCAAAGCTTCGGGCACCATGCCTTTTTCGCGGATAGCAGCAGCAGTTTTGCCACCGACGGCAGCCAAATGCACGCCGGCGAAATCGCGAGCATCCAGACCCAACTCGGCAATCTTATCCCACACGACTTTCACCGCATTCACGCTAGTGAACACGACCCACTTATAGCGGCCCTCGACGATGCCTTTGATCGCACGGTCCATCTGGGCGGGGTTGCGCGGCGGCTCAACGGAAATTGTTGGCACCAACTGTGGGATCGCACCATAAGATGCGAGTTGCGCTGACATTGGCCCAGCTTGTTCTTTGGTGCGAGGCACCAGGACTCGCCAACCGTACAGGGGGCGGTTCTCCCACCAGGAATACTTCGAGCGATCATCGAAGCTGCGTCCCAGGGTGACAACAAGCGTGCCGTCGAGCTCAGCATTCAGTTTGCCCAGCGTTTCCAGGGTCGCTTCGTAGGTGCGCTGCAGCCTCGTCGTACCATTGACTGTGACAAAAGCAGGTGTGTCGACGCTCATCCCACGTGCAGTGAGTTCATCGGCGATCGTTGGCAGGTCAGCAGCCAGTGCCTGCAACACGATCGGCTGGGTGGCAACCGAGAGCTGATCCCAGTCCACCTCACCGTCTGTCATGTCCGCTTCGGTATAGGTAGAACCCAAAGCGATACCAGCAAATGAAGGCACCGTCGACGGCAAGGACATGCCCGGCACAACCTGGAATTCCATTCCAGCACCACCCACTGCAGAAATTTCCGCCAAAATAGCCTCGCGGTTTAGCGGATTACCAGCGACCAAACGAATGACGTCGCTACCATCGGCCTCGGCTAAGGCCGAGCGCAGCTGGCTCACGATCTGCTCAGATCCGGAGAATTCTCGCACATCCGCGGCCGTGGGAGCAGCCGGGCGGGGTGGCTTCCGTCGCGCGCCCTGGGCTTTCGCCTCGGCGCACATTCGAGCATATTCTTGCTCTGCAGCGTCCAGTTTTTCTTGCGGCACCGGCAGCGCCGAGCCAACGACTTCGCGTACGCCGGTGTGCACCTGCGAGTCTGTGACCGCAATGGCGTTGTACGCGAGCACTTCCCTAGCGCGAACTGTCAACAGGTCCGGGTTGCCGGGTCCGGCGCCGACGAACACCACTTTGCCTTGGTGTGCGACGGAGGGGGCGTTACTCATAAAGACCTTTTCTACGCGCGGTCACGGACAGGAAACAAAAAATAAACCACGACGAAGCGCCGTCACCTGTGGTTTTGCCCTTAAGCAGACCCAAACCAAAGACGGCACAATATCGTGTGCTATTACCAGCTTAAAGTAGACGGTGGAAAACTAAAAAACAAACGAATTAATCAGAATTCACTGAAAACGCACTGAGCCGCCCCTAGAGCTGCCAACTGCCCGTACTGCCAAACTAGCTCCGAGCAGGACAACCCCGATCAAAACAGTCCACCGCTAGCTCTAATCCTCGCCCAACAACCCCGCTGCACCGTCGGCAAGCAAAGCCTGCGAGATTTCTTCCCCCACTGCGATGGGATCAGTGCCGCTGGCCGTAGCAACCAAACGCCGCGTCCCATCCAACGCGAAAACTCCGCCGTGAGCCGTGATGATGCCGGTTTCCGCGTCATAGGTGGAATAAGCAGCAACCGGAGCAGTGCACCCAGCCTCCAAACGGTTGAGAATAACTCGCTCCGCGAACGCGCAATCACGATCCATCACGCTGGTCAGCTTGTCAACGACTTCAACCACCGAGGCATCATTCGCCCGCATCTCAACGGCCAATGCTCCTTGTGCGGGTGCTGGCATCACCTCATCAACCGCGAAAACTTGGGTAGCTTTGTCCTCGTAACCGTTGCGCACCAGACCTGCATAAGCCAAAACCACGGCATCGAGTTCACCGGCAGCAATCTTGCCCATCCGAGTTTCGATGTTTCCGCGCAGCGGCCGAATATCCAGATCGGGGCGCAACGACAACAACTGCGAAATTCGCCGCGGCGCCGACGTACCCACCCGGGCACCTTCGGGCAACTGATCGAGGGTCAGACCATCGCGGGCGATGAGGGCCTCACGGTTATCGGCCCGCTGCGGGACCACCAAGTGAAAACGCTCGTCGGCAGCCGTCGGCAAGTCCTTAAATGAGTGCACTGCAACATCGCACTGTCCGGCATGCAGCGCTTCCCGCAACTTCTGCGTGAAAACTCCAACCCCGATGCGCTCCACCGGAGCCATATTGACATCGCCCTCGGTTTTCACGATCTTCAGCTCAGCATCGGCACCTTCTGCGATTATCCAGTCTCGAACATGTCCGGCCTGCGTGGTGGCCAGCTTTGAACCTCGAGTACCAATTTGCAACATTTTCTACTCCTTAGGTCTGTTTCGGCCTTTAAGATTGATTCGGCGATGAATTCGGTCCCGTGGTTTCGCCGGCTATTTTCTCGGAGAATTGATCGGCGCTGAGATGGTTGTTGTTTCCCATGGCGATGACATCCTGCGGCAACGGCAATTCTTTTGCATCCACAGACACGGAGCTACCGTCAATCTCGAGCCCAAACAGATCCTGCAACGCCGTTTCGTGGCTGACGGCTCCCGACTCGGCGGCAAGTTTCTTCGCACGAACGGTGGGCTCATGCAAAAGCTTGTCGACGGCGCGCCTGATCGCGATCTGCACCTGCGCAAAATCATCTTCTGCCATCTGGGGCCTGCGCTGCCGCAATCGGGCCATCTCACATTCGATGACGCCTGCGGCGTGCTTACGTAGCGCGGACACTGCAGGCACGACCTCACGAACGCGCTGTTCTGAGGCAAAAGTTTGCAGCTCTTCGCGCACAATCCGTTTCGCATCCTGATGCCCAATCGTGGTGTCTTCTTCACTCTGGGCGGTCAGCGATTGATGCAAGCGCTCAATATTCACCAAATCAACGCCGGGCAATTCCGCAGTGTCATCGGCAATATCCCGCGGCAACGACAAGTCGATTAACACCACGTGCTCACGACGCTCCTCCGGGATGGAAGCCCGATCCACGGTGTAGTTATCGGCACCAGTTGCTGAAACAATGATGTCAACCTCGCCGAATGCCCGAAAACGATCTTCAAAGTTGACCGCCTCTGCCTGCACTCCAGCTTGATGAGCATGATCAACCAAATTATCGGCGCGCTCTCGAGTACGATTCGCGACAATAATCTTGTCGACGCCTAGCCGCCCCAAGTGAGTAGCAGCCAACGATGCCATCGCGCCAGCTCCCAGCACAAGTGCAGTGCGGCCAATGAGCAACGGTTCGTCGCCTGGCTGTGCCTGCTGCATCCAGGCGCCTCGAGCCCAGGCGCCTCGAGCGGTATGAGGATCATTAGCCGTCGACAGATCCATGTATTGCAGCGCTTCGTTCAACGCGACTGTCACCATAGAAGCCCCGGCTTCATCAATATCAGTCTCAGTGTGGACACGTTTCCCCGCACGCAACGCAGACTGCGCCAGGGAATGCAGAGTTTTACCCGCCGTATTCGCTGCCACCGCGCGTTGGTAAGCCTGGCGAACCTGGCCAATGATTTGTTGCTCGCCGACCACCATCGAATCAAGTCCCGAGGCAACAACCATCATGTGCTCGGCAGCTGCATCGGCATAGCGAACATAGAGATAGCTACGGAGCTCGTCAATATCAATCTCCGAAACGTTGTGCAGCACTTGCACCACGTCCTGCACACCCGAATGGAAAGAATTGGTGACGCAGTACACTTCGAGACGATTGCACGTCGAAATGATCATCGCCTCAGACAACGACGAGGTCGCGACAAGCGCAGCGGCAGTGTCCTCGCGTTGCATGCCATCTACGCTCAGTCGCTCCAACAAGGCAACTGGAGCCGAACGATGGGACATTCCCACGACGAGCACGCTCACATTTTCCTCCGTTATCTCAGATCTAACGTCTTATCTTCAATCTGGCTCCGGTTGGATTCGCGCGGGCGGGGGCACGAGCAGCACGAGACAGAGTCAACGCCAAGCACCGTGACATCGCCGGGGCTGTCGCCGACGCATCCAACTGGTGTTTATAGTCCAACCATCTGGTCTAGCAATGGTATCAACCAAAAGGATAGTCCCCAGCGTCCTTGATGACAGAATCCTGAGGGTTGCAATGCAAAAGCTGCAAGCTCTCAGGGCGTGTGATGCTAGTCGTCCGCTCCCGGATAATCTCCCACACAGGTTAGTGCCGGAGCGCATCCGCCAATTCATCATTATCGACTTCCCAGCACGCAAACTCCTCGTCGTCGATGACGACGACCGGTACACGGTCACCAAATTCCATCGCCAGCTCTGGATCTTCATCTACATTGCGAACAATCAACTGCGCTCGGGCGGCTTCAATCACCGGCACGATTTGCTCACGAACCCGGACACAGGAACCACAATTGGTGCGCACCATGAGTTCGACAAGGTGACGGTTGGCGTGGCCAGGGCTGCCCGAATCTGCACTTGGGGTATCCGGGTGCTCCCGTCGTGAAGCATCATCCATATTCTGCACTCACCTTCCACAATTGTTTCGCTATCGCTCGGCACAGATTTCACTAGTGCTCGGCACCGATTTCACTAGAGCTCGGCACGGATTCACATCCGGCCTGGAAGACGTGGTCACGACCTCCACTAGGCCTTAGTCGCTGCTGGTCACGACCTCCACTGGGTCAGGATCTCCGTTGGGTCGCGACCTCCACTGGGGCAGGCCCTCCACGAAGTCACGACCTGCAGCAGGGCTATAGCCATTTTAGGGCCTCATCTTAAACAGAACGGATTAAACAGAACAGATTAAACAGAACGGAAACCCTCGCATGGCCGATCAACAGCCGCCCCAGGGCCGCCCCAGGGATAGTTCTCTGAGGCCTCCCGCTAGTCCAGCGCAGAGTTAACAGCGTGTTCGCCACGAACGGGTAGAGTCTAGTGCGTGAGTTTCTTGTCTGATTCTGATGGTGGCGGTTTGAACTCGGCCGAGGATTTTTTAGCTGAGTGGTCCGCGAGTCGCGGTAATCTACGGCGATTTTTGGAAAACAAAGTGATGCCGCCTCTAGACGAAGCGCACCAACAAGAAGCCGGCGAAGCCGCTGCCGCCAACGCGATTAGTGAAAATTTCGGAATCGAGCTCCCCGAATTTGATTCAGGAGTCGCATCGGTCTCTGGATCAGTGGAAGCCGCGGGCAGTTTCAAACTCACCCAACCCGATCCCGAGATCCCACAAGATACTGGGGCAGCGGCGTTCTTCGACGTCGATAACACGCTGATCCAAGGATCATCATTAGTCGTCTTAGCCATGGGGCTTGCCCGTAAGCGTTTTTTCCGGTTGCGCGATATCCTGCCAATCGCGTGGAAACAGATTAAATACCGGGTGACAGGCTCGGAAAATATTTCTGACGTAGCCGAAGGCCGCGAACTGGCGTTGGAATTCATCAAAGGCCGAACCGTCGAAGAACTCAACGATATTTGCCAAGAAATCGTCGACTCGCGCGTCGCCGACAAAGCGTATCCAGCGACCCGCGAATTGGCCAATAAACATCTCGCTGCCGGACAGCAAGTGTGGTTGGTGACGGCTACACCGGTGCAGTTAGCCCAGATTTTGGCGCAACGGTTCGGGTTCACGGGCGCACTCGGAACGGTCCCTGAGGTGAAAGAAGGCAAATTCACTGGCCGTCTGGTTGGCGATATTTTGCATGGACCAGGCAAAAAGCATGCAGTCGCTGCCCTAGCGGCGCTTGAAAAGCTCGATCTGGAGCGGTGTACGGCCTATTCGGATTCGATCAACGACATCCCGATGTTAACGATGGTAGGTAATGCGGTGGCGATCAACCCGGATCGTCCGCTGCGTAAAGAAGCAGAAGCGCGTGGTTGGCAAATCAACGACTATCGTTCGCTCCGCAAAGCAGTACGCTCGTTCGGCATTCCTGCCCTGGTGACAGCTCTGTTCTCCTATGGTGCCTACGGCGGTTGGAAGATCTGGGGCTCGTCAAAATCCTAAACTGCCGATCCTAACCCCGACGTGCTGCCGAAATAGATCCAAGCCAGCATCATTTGAGCCCCGCAGCAAGACCACATCATGCTTGCCGACGCAACCCAGACTTCACCAGGCTGTGAATAACTTAAGTTATCCACAAATCTGTGCATCCCCGTCGGCAGTGTGATGCACGCCCTCGGTTCTGGATTTAGCGTGATGCTTATGACTCATGCCAACATCTCTTTCAGCTCCCCGACCAGCTCATCTACCTATCCCTCTAACGAAAAACAATCGCGTTACTCATCCGCACCCGGGCAGACATCTGCCCGCACAGATACGCGCGAACATCGGCCTACTCGCCCGCCATATCTGCACAATCAAAAACGCGCCGATGCTTGGCAACGTGTCGCAGATATTGCTTCTATCATGGCGAAATTGGGATCCGAATTAGCAGAAATCTCTGATGAGCTGGCCCGATCCAAGAGCAAACACCTAGATCATTACTCCACGATTGCTGAGGCCTTACAGCACCTTGCGCAGGCTTCTTCGTACCGTAGGTCCAGCGACGTTGC
>NZ_JAPJNQ010000029.1 GCF_030826625.1 Corynebacterium sp.
CTTGAAGCCCAAACCGCCTAGAATTAAACCAGTCCAACTTTCGGGGGCCAGTTCAACCAGCAGAGCCAGCAGATAAATCAGCCTCACAGTGTCGGCTTTAACTCCATACGTTTCCGCTACGCCTGCACAGACTCCTGCTATTTGCTTACCTTCATCTGTGCGGTGCCACTTGCTTCCGGGGTAAGTCATAAGCAACCGTCCTCCCTCAAAAGGCGAAATGCCACTATTTGTGCTAAGAACGTCTGTTTTAACAACGATTCCCAGGCACTTCCGGTGCTACACCGGTGCGCTCGTATTCCGCCAAAATATCGATTCGGCGCTGGTGGCGTTCTGCAGCCGACCATTCTTGGTCCAAAAAGGCATCGACAATCTGCAGGGCTTCTTCTTCCGAGTGCATGCGCCCACCAATTCCGATCAGCTGCGCATTATTGTGCTCGCGTGCCAAGCGTGCGGTTTCTGGCGACCAAGCCAGAGCGCAACGCGCACCTTCTACTTTGTTAGCTGCGATCTGCTCACCGTTGCCGGAACCACCCAGCACGATGCCTAGCGAGCCCGGATCATTGACGGTGCGCGTTGCAGCGTCAATGCAAAATGCCGGGTAATCGTCGTCGGCATCGTAAGTGTGTGCACCGCAGTCGACGACCTCATATCCAGCTTTGTTCAGGTGTTCTTTGATCAGGTTCTTCGTGTCAAAACCTGCGTGGTCTGCTCCAAGATAAACGCGCATACACACAATAATAGCCGCCTGGGAGAAACCAGACGGCTAATTCTTAAGCGTGGCGGTAGTACGTTGCACTAGCTCACCGCACTGACTCCACCGTACGGAGGCGCCGAGGCACAGTGCTCACGCTTACCGCATCAGCGCTTAACGCGCTGGACGCTGCGCCGGGGTATCAGCTTGTGCACCAGCATCGGAGTTACGGTTAGTCAACATGCGATAAACCAACCAAATGCCCAATGCCAGCAGCAGCCATGGCAGCAGTTTAAAGACGATGGCGACAGTCGAGGCCAAGCCTGTAATCACGGCGATGACAGAGGCGATTAAGCACACGGCCGCCGAGGCCAATGCGACCATCGAGTTTTGCCGCCACGAATAAAAGGCCACGCCACCAGCCAGAACAGCAATGATCAGAGAAGTGATAAAAGTACCAAACATGGTTACACCTGTGGGTTTTCAGTTCGGGAACGTTTCAGTTCGAAGAAGTATGGGTACTGTCCTAAACGCAGCGCGGCGTCGAAAAGTTCCCCGGCTTCTTCGCCCTCTGGAACACGGGTAATAACTGGGCCGAAGAACGCCGCATCACCCAATTGCAGTACCGGAGTTCCCACATCATCACCGACCAAGTCGATGGCCTGCTGATGGTATGCGCGCAGCTTCTCATCAACTTCGTCGCTATTTGCCAGTTTCGCCAGCTCGGTGTCGGCGTCGATGTCTTTCAAAGCCTGCACGATCAAATCGTCGTAAGCGCCGTAGCCTTTTTGACCGCCGTTGCCTTGCTTGTGAATCAAGGTGCCCAAGGCCGTGTAATAGGCATCAACCTTGTCAGGGTGCTGATCTTTCAACGCGGCAGCAACCCGGGCTGGGCCCCAGTTGGCCTTCATCATCTCGGCGTAATCGGCAGGAATATCCGCGCCCTCATTCAACACGGACAGAGAAAACGGCATCCACTCGACCTGCACGTCGCGGACTTTTTCGACTTCTTTCATCCAGCGAGAAGTCTGCCATGCGAACGGACAGGAAGCATCAAACCAAAAACGTACGGTTTCCATTGTGTTCTCCTTAAATTTTTTATTCGGGAATTCTTCTGCATCCGGGGAAAATTGACCACGCACTTGGCCACACACGATGCCCAGTTCATGGGCGATCATGTGCATTTGTCGCAGTCATTCAGCGAAACCGCCAACACCCATCCTAGGGAGACATTAAGCTGGGTGCGAACAACTTCATGACCTAATAGTTCTGCGGCCCAGGCCACAGCTACTACAACTACGACAACTACTACAACACAGAAGAAAGGTAATTCATTCCGTGACTTCTCTTAACCTGACGCGCGACGAGGCACAACAGCGCTCACAGCAGATCAAGGTGCACAACTACAAAGTGGCACTGGACCTGACGATCTCCGAGAAATTCTTCACTTCGCACACCGTCGTGGATTTCGAAGTCCGCGAGGGCCAGCAGGCAGATACTTTCCTGGATTTGCGTGCCGACGAACTCGTGGAGCTGTTTATCGACGGCGCTGAAAAAGATACCGCCTACGACGCGGAAAAGGGCATCCCCCTGCAGGGGCTTGAGCCTGGCCGTCACAGCGTCGATGTCACCGCACGCATCCCGTATTCACGTACCGGACAGGGTCTGCACCGCTTCGTCGATCCAGCCGATGATCGCGTCTACTTGTATTCCCAGTGCGAGACTGCCGACGCCAAGCGCATCCTGGCATGCTTCGACCAGCCAGATATGAAGGCCACCTATGATTTCTCCATCACTGCCCCGAGTGATTGGGTTGTCATCACCAACGAAACCTCCACGGTTACCGATAATGGCGATTCGCGTGAATGGAACTCGCGCATCGGTTATCAGCTCTCGACTTACTTGATCGCTGTGTGCGCCGGCCACTACTACCAGGTCAGCGACGAATGGACGGGTGAGCTCACAGCGCACCCAGAAACCAGCGAGGAAGCACGCGAGATCACCGTGCCGATGTCGTTGTTCTGTCGCCAATCGCTGGCCAAATACCTCGATGCCGAGCGTCTGTTCACTGAGACCAAGCAGGGTTTTGATTTCTATCATCGCAACTTCGGCATCGCCTACCCATTCGGCAAGTACGACCAGGTGCTGTGCCCAGAATTCAACATGGGTGCGATGGAAAACGCGGGCTGCGTCACGCACCGCGACGAGTTCGTCTTCCACAACAAGGCCACCCATTACCAGTACGAACGCCGTGCCGACACCTTCCTGCACGAGATGGCGCACATGTGGTTCGGCGACCTAGTGACCATGCAGTGGTGGGATGATTTGTGGCTCAACGAGTCCTTCGCCACCTGGGCTGCGGCAATCTCGCAAGCAGAAGAAACTGAGTACGATACCGCCTGGGTCACCTTTGCCAATATCGAAAAGTCCTGGGCCTACCAGCAGGATCAGCTGCCGACGACGCACCCAATTTCTACCGACGCCTCGGATATCGAAACCGTCGAGCAGAACTTCGACGGTATTACCTACGCCAAGGGCGCCTCGGTGCTCAAGCAGCTGCAGGCATATGTGGGCCGCGAAGAATTCTTTGCAGGCGTACGCCGCCACTTCGAAGCCCACAAGTTCGGCAACGCCACCTTCGAAGATTTGCTGGGCCACTTGGAAGATGCCTCTGGCCGCGATCTGAGTTGGTGGGCGCAGCAATGGCTGAAGACTACGGGCGTGAACACCCTTTCTGCACGCACTGCCGACGACGGCAAAACCTATACCTCCTTTGCAGTGCACCAGGCAGGTGAGACTCTGCGCACGCACCGTCTCGCCGTCGGTTTGTACCACTTCGACGAGACAACGCAGAAAATCGTGCGCACCAAGCGCGTTGAGCTAGATATCGACGGCGAATTCACCGACGTCGACGAGCTAATCGGCGCACCGGTGGCGGACCTGGTGCTGGTCAATGACGATGACCTCACCTACTGCCTGCAGGAACTCGATGAGCGCTCGCTGGCGACATTGCTGCAGCACATCGATAAGATCGCTGACCCAATGCCACGTACTTTGTGCTGGTCGGCCGCCTGGGAGATGACCCGCGACGGCAGCCTGAAGGCACGCGATTTCGTGCAGCTGGTTGCCCGCGGTGCCCAGGCTGAAACCGAGATGGCCGTACTCGAGCGCATCACTGGCCAGGCTGTGACCGCGCTGACCGCTTATGCCGACCAGGATTGGGCGAAGACTGAAGGCGCGCAATTACTCGGCGAAGCTTTCCTCACCGCAGCCCAGGATGGCGACGATGAGCGCAGCTTGGTGTTCACCAAGTCGCTGTCACATCTGCCGTTGGTTGATGCAACCCGCGACTTCCTGCGCGAGATCTTGGCGAATAATGATGATGCCGGCCTGCGGTGGAAAGCGCTGATTGCGTTGGCTGCCGACGGTGCGCTTGGCGACGCCGACGGTGTGCGCGAAGAGGTCGCTGCACAGCGCGAAAAGGATAAAACGTCGTCCGGTGCGCAGTCTGCCATGGAGGCAGAAGCTGCCATCAACAGCGACGACAACAAGCGTCGCGTGTGGGATGAGCTGCGCACCGGTGAGCTGGGCAACCTGGAGGCACGCTTCAAGATGGCTGGCCTGGCCTTCACCGGCGCTGCCCCGCACTTGCAGCAGTTCAATGAGGAATACTTCGCTGATGCCAAGCAGGTCTGGGCAGAGTTCTCGCCAGAAATGGCGCTGGCTGTACTGACTGGCACCTACCCGTTCTGGGATAAGACCAACGACGGCATCGCCCGCGCGGATAAATTCTTGGAATCCGAGCTGCCTTCCGGTTTGCGCCGCCTGGTTTTGGAAGGCCGCGATCGTACCGCCCGTGCGATGCGCAACCAGCGCATCGACCGCGGCGAATAAACGCTGAGCCCGGGCACACGCATCCCGCGCGCCCGGGCTCTGCGAGCCGGGCCCGCTTAGCGGTCGGCTAGCTCAATGCGCGGGCGCACCCGCAGTTCAGTGAACTGGGTGGTTGGGCCCGCTTCCACGCACGAACGAACGGCGCGGGCGACTTCTGCCGGGGCGATCATGTGCTCGGCGTTGTAGTCCCCCATCAGCCCTTCCAGCATCGCAGTATCAGTAGGGCCCGGCGCGACAGTGGTCACGCGGATTTCGCGTTCGTCTTTGCGCAGGCAATCGGCCACGGCATACAGCGCGTGCTTGGTTGCGGCGTAGACGACGTTGTTGGGGTGGCCGCCGTGGCCTGCACCGGAGTTGATGTAGATGACATCGCCTTCGGTTTTGCGTAATGCAGGCAGCAGCTGACGGGTCAGTTCCGCGGCTGCAAAGACGTTAATATCGAAGTGTTTGCGCCAATCGGCCGGGGTGGCATCGTCGACGGATTTTTTCTCCGCGATTGCCGCTGCGTGTACCACCACGTCAACAGATTCGAGTGCGAGTACTTCGGCAAGCTGCTCGCCGGGTTGGGCGTCGTCGGCAAGCAATTCAGCGACCAGATCTGCGCCAACCGGCGTGATGTGTTCGCAGGCAGACAGCGCCTCTAGCCCGGTTTCGTTGCGGCCCAACGCATAGACGTGGTGGTCACGCGAAAGATCGGCGGCGATCTCGCGGCCCATGCCGCCGGTGGCGCCGGTGACGACGGCAACCTTGCGTGGTTGAGCGGACTCTGGTTGTTGCTGCGTAGTCATACAGGTTCCTTTCTGTCTTCGTTCGCGCTGTGAGCGTCGAATCACTTAGTCCAGCTTGTCCAGGGCGTGGGTGAGGTCGGCGATCAAATCATCAATATCCTCGATACCGATGGACAGGCGAACCAAGTCCGTCGGTGGGGAAAGCTCGGAGCCTTCGGCAGACACGTGAGTCATGCTGGTGGGGTGTTCTACCAGGGACTCCACGCCACCGAGAGATTCCGCCAGCAAGAACAACGTGGTGTTCAAGCAGAATTGTTTAGCGGCTTCTTCGCTGTGGAAGCGCACCGACATCATCGCGCCGTAGCGTTTCATTTGCTTAGTCGCAGTCTCATGGCCTGGGTGATCAGCAAGGCCCGGATAGAGCACGGATTTGATCTCTGGGCGGGAGTTGAAAAACTCCGCGATCTTTTCTGCGTTATCGCAGTGGCGATCCATACGCACCGAAAGCGTCTTGATGCCTCGGGTAGTCAGGTAGGCGTCGAATGGCGAGGCAATAGAACCGACGGCCCCCTGGAACCACAGCAGTTCAGCATCGACATCTTTATCTGCGGTTACCACTGCGCCACCGACGACGTCGGAGTGTCCACCCAGATACTTCGTGGTGGAGTGCAGCACGTGATCGGCACCCAGGCTGATCGGGTTTTGCAGGTATGGCGAGGCGAAGGTGTTGTCCACCACCAGGGAGGCGCCACCTTTGACCTCGGCGATGGCGGAGATATCACTGATGGAAAGTGCTGGGTTGGTGGGGGTTTCCAGCCAGATCACGCGGGTGTTCTCGCGGATAGCACCGGCGAGTTCCTCAACGTCGCAGGTATTGACGACGCTATAGTCGATCCCCCAGGGTTTGAACACGGATTCAATCAAGCGCCAGGTGCCACCGTAGGCGTCGTTGCCCAAGATCATGTGATCGCCGGGGCGCAATAGGATGCGTAGCAGCGTATCGGTGGCTGCCATGCCTGAGGAAAACACACGGGCATACGGCGCTTTTTCCAACGCAGCCAGAGTGGTTTCCAGGCTTCGTACGGTTGGATTGGCTACGCGACCGTACTCGAAACCACCGCGCAGGCTGGCCAGGCCGTCCTGGGCATAGGTGGTGGAGGCATAAATCGGGACGTTGACGGAACCAATGTGTGAGTCTGGCTCGTAGCCGGCGTGAATAGCCGCGGAGCTGAATCCTTTAAGGTAATCCGCTTTAGCATCAGCAGTAAGTTTGTGGTGCGCAGCCGGGTAATCCGGTGCGGGAATCCGGTGTGGGGTCAAGTTATTTTCGGCAGGTGAATTCATAGCTCCACCATAAACCACATGCGCGATTTGTATTGCGAAAATCACCGCGGCTCTCACAGGAAACTTACAGCCCAAACCCGTAAGATGGCCAAAGTTGCAGCGGAAATCGATTGCCAAAGCAAAGATTTAAGGATGAGATGAGCACGAATATTTTTCAATTAGCATCGAGTTCTGTTCCTTCGGTGCCTTCTGCCGAAGAAACAGTGAACACTGTCAACAATTGGTGGAATAACCCAGAGACCCAAGCCTGGTTGTTCCAGCGCCCGATCTATATCGGCCTGATTATCCTCTTCGCGTTGCTGGCGCATTGGATTTTGGTGCGCGCCATCAACAAGCTGGCCAACCACAACATGAAAGAGGGCCGCAAGAAGACTGCGGAGCGTCAGGCCGAATCGAAGCACAGCCATGAGGTGCCAGAGCCTGATCCGGAGAAGATGCATCAGATCCGGCTGATGGAAAAATCGCGGGAGAACCGCCGGAAATCGCGTATCAAGACGCTTTCCGGTGTGGCAAAATCCGCCGTCGCCATTTTTGTCTGGGTCTGGGCCGTCATCGCGATCTTGGACGTTGTCGGCATTAACGTCGGCCCACTGATTGCTTCCGCAGGTATCGTCGGTGTCGCCCTTGGTTTTGGTGCACAATCGCTGGTCCAGGACTTCCTGTCCGGTATTTTCATGCTGATCGAAGACCAGTACGGCATCGGCGATGTCGTCGACTTGGGCGATGGCACCATGGGCGAGATCGAAGAGATTTCGCTGCGCATCACTTCCCTGCGCGATATCGACGGCGCGTTGTGGCACGTGCGTAACGGCGAGATTTTGAAGGTTGCTAACCACTCCAGCGACTGGTCGATCGCTCGTTTCCAGATTCCGGTCAGCCACAGCAACGACCAAAACAAGGTCTGGAAAGTGCTTACCGAAGCCATGGCCAAGGCTGCTGCCGACGAGCGGTGCGCCAACGAAATTATGGAAGCTCCAGAAATTCAAGGTGCTTCGGAGTTCAACCCGGATTACCTCTCCTACCGCGTTTCTGTCATCACCATGCCTGGCGAGCAGTGGCACGTCATGCGCGTGATGAACGGTTTGATCATGAACGAGCTGGCTGAGGCTGGCATCAAGACTCCATACCCATACGGCATCGGCATTGCTGGCCCGGGAGGCGAACCACTTGGACGCGCACAGCAATAATCCCGGCCACCGCAGCAACCCGGACATCCGTACCGGCCAGCGTCCTGGTTCAGTGTTCGAGGCCGTCGGCGGGATGGAGACATTTGAAAAGCTTGTCGATGGTTTCTACTCGCAGGTCCCGGACGACGAAATTTTAGGCCCGATGTACCCGGAGCAGGATTTCGCCGGGGCGCGTAACCGCTTATTGTGGTTTTTAGTGCAGTTTTGGGGCGGGCCGAAGTTATTTAATGAGCGTCGTGGGGCACCCCGGCTGCGCATGCGCCATGCTGAATTTCCGATTGATACCGCTGCAGCGGAGCGTTGGCTCGAACTGATGGGACGCTCGTTGGAGCAGATTGACGAAGAAACCATCCCGGAAGAATTCCGAGCTGCGATCTGGAATCACATGCAGAAACTGGCGTATATGTTGCGCAATATGCCCGATCATTCGGTGCCAGAACAACAACCTGATCTGGGGATAGTGCGCAGAGATTTGGGTCTGCAGTAATAGCAAGAGCCAATCGTCGAGTCTTTGTAGCAACGGCAGCGCAAGGCTCTCACCGCCTACTCGCGACGTGGAATAGTCACAGGGCGAGAATATGGTTAGCATTAACCATATTCTCGCCCGCTTTTTCTTTTCCGGAGCTTTGTATCATGTCTCAACACCGCCCCCGCCACGCGAAATCGTCCGGTGGTTCGCCTGCAGTGGAAAAGGCCGTGGCTTATTCCAATGAGGTCGCGGTTTTTGCCCGGGAAAACCCCAAGCGTGTTGGCATTGGAACAGTTCTGACTGTGCTCTTGGTGCTTGTAGGCACGGTGTTTGGTGCCAGCCAGATTGAGCGCCCGTCGCAAGAAGAAGTTGATGAGGTAGTAGCGAAAGAGATCGTGCCCGAGCCGGTGGTGCATATCGAGCCCTCGCCTGCACTGGAGATGATGGTGCCGAAGCTTGATATGTATGCGGTTTTTGAAGAAGAAGTCTGCCGCGTCAAAGATGGCGCTATTGACCCGGCAACAATGGATTATGCCTGCACGTATACCGCGGATGATCGGCCGTATTCCCTGCCGGGCACGGACGCGGATGACATTGTAGTGATCGCTGGACACACGGGCGCCGGGGTTTCGGGCGTCTTCGATGAACTTTACGACGGCGGTAATGACGAGCACAAAGTGGAAATCGGTGACACTTTGTATTTGCGCACGGCTACTTCTGGTGATCAGTGGCTGGTGTATCGCGCCACCGATATGCATTCACCGCAAAAAGAGCTGTTGGCGGATGACCCAAAAATTTGGGGCGAGTCGGCTACCCCCGGCAGATTGTTGACAATTAGTTGTGTGCAGCCTCTGTTGCAAACCTCAGTGCGCAACGCAGTGGTTGGTTGGCAGTACGAAGGCGTGACGGACAACGCCCCACAGCCTGCCATGGACGATCCAGCCCCGGAATACCCAGGTGAAAGAGAATTTAACGAAAGCGTGGAAGCCCCTGCGGAGGATTCGCAACTGCCATAGGGTACAGAAAACCTCTAGTACCAAATCCGATTTTTGTCTTCAATATCGACAGAATTACACCATTTAAATTTCACCCCTATTCCCAGCTTCCACTAAGCTCACCCGAATAATTGGCTTGCGGAAGTGAGGGATGTGACTAATGTGAATATCCGAGCTGCAAAATCATCCTGTGCAGCATTTGGTTCTGTACCCAAGCCTTTCCCAGGAGCATCCTATGAAGAACCCAACCAAGCTCGCCATCGCCGCCCTGATGGCAGGTTCCCTGTCCCTGTCCTCTCTGCCTGTCGCTGAGGCACAGGAGAATGAGACACACATAACCGCACCAAAAGCCACTAAAGACTTTGATGGCAAAACTGGTTATCTGAACACAACAGATCCAAACGAACCTTTTTACGTTAGCGATCCTACCCACATCCACAGCCCACGCCCAGAAGCTGAACAAGTTGGAGTCGTACTCGGCGTAGCAACTGCAGCCGATGCAAACCCAGATAACGATGTAACCGGGACCGACACAAACCCTCCTGCCACTAACAACGAGGGCGAAGAAGTTGGCGCTCCAGCTAAGACCAAGGTTGTCGATGGCGTTACCTACTACCTGAACGAGACCGGCGACGAGCCTTTCTACGTCAGCGATTCCGCACTGTGGAACACCCCACGTGCACAGGTTCCAGCGAACAAGATCCTGGGCTACGTTGACCCTGCCATCGACGGCGAGTTCGGCGCACTGCCTAAGACCAAGGAATTCAACGGCCAGACCTGTTTCCTCAACGAGACCGGTGAAACCCCGTTCTACGTCAAGGACCGCAACCTGTGGAACACCGCGCGCGGTGACATCAAAGATGCCACCCAGATCTGCGAGATTTCGGAAACCACCGACCCATCCAAGAAGAGCTCTAACACCGGTGCTGCACTCGCAGGTCTGGCTGGCTTGGGTCTTCTGATCGGTGGCGTATGGTACTTCCTGAACAAGGATGGCCACACCCTGGTTCCGTCCAAGGACCGCGTCAACGCTGAGCCAACCGCAGAAGAGAAGAAGAAGTCCGACGAGCTCCGCAAAGAGCACGGCGATGACATCAAGAAAAAGACCGACGCTGCCAAGGCTAACCCAGCTGAAGCTGGCAAGGCTGCTGACGTCGACACCACTGGCGTAACCAAGGCTGCCCCACGTGGTATGGCTGCAGAGACCGGTAACAACACCGTTGCTCGCGGCATGGCTGCAGTTGCTGTTATGGCACTGCTCGGCGCTGTTGCATTCTTCGCACGTCGTCGCTTCGTAGCCTAAAAACTACACGAGCGGCTCAGGCTGCGTCGTGAAGCACGTAGCTAAAAGCGCAGAAATAACGACCTCGACCAATTTCGGTCGGGGTCGTTTTCGCATGTTCAGAGGGTTAATCGCTAAAAAGAAAGCCAGCCCGCTGCCCAAAAACTTAAGCAGCGAACCGGCAATACAGCAGCCTGGTGCGACTAATCCTTCCAGTCGAAGGCCTCACGCACCGGCTTCGAAATCAGCTTGCCGTCACGCGTCGACAAGCCAGCAGCCAAACCTGGGAAACGTTCAATAGCCTGATCCACCCCACCAGCAGCAACCGCGCGGATATAAGGCAGCGTCGCAGAAGTCAGCGCACGCGTCGAAGTATTAGCCACGGCACCAGGCATGTTCGCCACGCAGTACATCAACGCATCACCAACGCGGAACACAGGATCCTGGTGGCTGGTCTTACGGGAAGGCTCGAAGCAACCACCCTGGTCAATAGCGACATCCACCAACACGGAACCGCGCTTCATGCGCTTAATCAGATCCTCCGAAACCAGCTTCGGCGCCTTACCACCAGCAACCAGCACAGCACCGATCACCAGGTCTGCCTCCAGCAGTTCCTCTTCGATAGTCACCGGATCAGAGATTTGTGTGCGCACGGTACCGGCGTACTGATCATCGAAGCGCGCCAAAGTACCAGCATCAATGTCCAGCACGGTGGTTTCTGCGCGTAGACCATGAGCCATCGCCACTGCAGAAGCACCGACCTGGCCACCACCGATCACGACGACACGGCCTGCCTTGGTGCCCGGAACGCCCGAAGGCAGCACGCCACGGCCACCGTGGTGCGACAGCAGATGGTGCGATCCTTCCAGCACCGCCAAACGGCCCGCGACCTGCGACATTGGGGTCAACAGCGGCAAGGCGCCGTTTTTATCGGTCACAGTCTCATATGCCAATGAGGTCGTGCCGGCCTCGACGAGCGCGTCAGTCAGCTCACGCGAAGCAGCCAAGTGCAGGTAGGTAAACAGCAGCAAGTCCTCGCGCAGGTATTGGTATTCCTCCTGCAAAGGCTCTTTCACCTTCAGCACCATCTCGGCAGCCCAAGCATCAGCAGCTGTATCGACGATGCTGGCACCACGGTCGGTGTAATCGCTATCGAGATAGCTCGAGCCTTCACCAGCGCCGGACTGGATCAGTACCTCGTGGCCGTCGTCGACAAGCGCTTGAGCGGCGGCTGGGCTGAGGGCGACGCGGCCTTCACTGTTCATGATCTCCGCGGGAACACCAATTTTCATGGCTGAAACCTCTTTCTGGTTACATTGATTGCTTCGTGCATGTTCGTGCCTCAGGCGTGCATAACGAGAATTCAACGCGGGGTTGGTGCAGTGAATTCTCTTTGCCTAACCCCAGGGTACGTGTTGTAGGCTGAATACACCGGATTGCGGAATGCACCACAGTTTTACTTAACCAGCATCACTACAATGATTGGGTTTTAACCTGATTGCTTCTGTGACTGATTTGGCTGTGGAAAATGGCACGCCGCAACCGTCGACAAGCATTTGCACCACACACGGGTGCCCTGCTGGTACAGGGCTGAGATCACGCTAAAACCGCGTGAGCACCGTTCGAACCTGTTGGTTAGTACCAACGTAGGAAGGAGGTGGGCACTGTGGCGAACCATGACGCGCACACCGCTGCCCCCGAAGATGAGATTCACTTCAAGCACTCCTACTCCCCGATCCGCGAGGGAGACCTGGAAGTTCCAGAAACTGAGATCCAGCTTGATGATTCTCCCACTGGCCCGAACAAACCATTCCGCGTCTACCGCACCCGTGGCCCGCAGGCCGATGTGCACCGTGGGCTAAAGCCACTTCGTTTGCAGTGGATCAAGGACCGCGACGATGTGGAAGAGTACGACGGCCGTGGACGCGATCTTGCCGACGACGGCCGCTCCGCACAACGCCGTGGTGCTGCTAGCCAGGAGTGGAAAGGTGAATCCCGCCCGCCGCTGCGCTCCAAAGAAGGCAAAACCGTCACCCAGATGCACTACGCACGCCAGGGCATCATCACCAAGGAAATGCAGTTCGTGGCGCTGCGCGAACACTGCGACCCGGAGTTCGTCCGCAGCGAAATCGCTCGCGGCCGTGCGATTATCCCGAACAACATCAACCACCCAGAATCCGAGCCGATGATCATCGGCCGGAAGTTTCTGACCAAAATCAACGCCAACATTGGTAACTCTGCGGTGACTTCCTCTATCGAAGAGGAAGTCTCCAAGCTGCGGTGGGCTACCCGGTGGGGTGCCGATACCGTGATGGACCTGTCCACCGGCGATGACATCCACACCACCCGTGAGTGGATCCTGCGCAACTCGCCAGTGCCGATCGGTACCGTGCCGATGTACCAGGCGCTGGAGAAGGTCAACGGTGTTGCCGAGGATCTGACCTGGGAGATCTTCCGCGATACCGTCATCGAGCAGGCCGAGCAGGGCGTGGACTATATGACCATCCACGCCGGTGTGCTGCTGCCGTATATCCCGATGACCACCAAGCGCGTGACCGGCATCGTCTCCCGCGGTGGTTCCATCATGGCGGGTTGGTGCCTGGCGCACCACAAGGAATCGTTCTTGTATGAGAACTTCGACGAGCTGTGCGAGATTTTCGCCCGCTACGACATCGCTTTCTCGCTTGGCGACGGCCTGCGCCCAGGTTCTATCGCCGATGCGAACGATACCGCGCAGTTCGCAGAGCTGAAGACCATCGGTAAGTTGACCCAGCGCGCGTGGGAATACGACGTGCAGGTCATGGTCGAAGGCCCAGGCCACGTGCCGCTGGACAAGGTTCAGGTCAACAACGAACACGCCCAGGCGTGGACCAACGATGCGCCGTTCTACACGCTGGGACCACTGGTGACCGATATTGCCCCTGGTTATGACCACATCACCTCCGCGATTGGCGCTGCCAATATCGCGATGGGTGGCACCGCGATGCTGTGTTATGTCACCCCGAAAGAGCACCTCGGTTTGCCGAACCGTGACGACGTGAAAACCGGTGTGATCACCTACAAGCTGGCTGCGCACGCAGCTGACGTCGCCAAGGGTCACCCCGGCGCACACGAGTGGGACGATGCGATGTCGAAGGCACGTTTCGAGTTCCGCTGGCACGACCAGTTCGCGTTGTCGCTGGATCCGGATACCGCGCAGGCCTATCACGACGAGACGCTGCCTGCCGAGCCAGCGAAGACGGCGCACTTCTGCTCGATGTGTGGTCCGAAGTTCTGCTCCATGCGCATCAGCCAGGACATCCGCGATGCCTTCAGCGATGACATGGCGGATCTGGGTATGCCGGCCTTCCAGAAGCCAGTCGACGACGATGTTGCCACTGCCGTGGCGGAGGCCAATGGTCGGGCAGCTCACGGTGATGCCGGTGGTTGCGGCTGTGGCTCTGCGGACGAAGACGCTTCGGTAACTAACGCGGTTGCCGAGGAAGTAGCGGAAGAGGGCATGGAAGAAAAAGCCCAGGAATTCCGCGAGCAAGGCTCCGAACTGTACCAGCACGAAGGCAGCTACGTGCCGGGGCGGTAGTCAGGTTTAACTCCCGCGTTACCGGGATATAAACCGGCGTTAAGCTGGGAAAACCTCCGAGTAAACCATCTGCTTTCTGGGTGCCCATCGGGTAAACTAGACTGCACGATCACTCGGAGGTTTTCTTATGTCTGCACCTTTACCACGCATCGATTCTGCTGATTCGATTGCAAATACTGCCGACGCCGCGCCTGACTTAACCGAGGCCGAAGCATTGTCGGATGCAGCCCTGGGCGCAGCAGGGCACTCACTGCACGACCCACATCTTCGTGAGCTGCGTCGTCTAGTCGCAACCGGAGAACTCACCGGAGACGAAGCCATCCGTCGAGGCTTGGACTACCTGAAGAAACGCTAATGTCGGGCAACGGGTGGGGCTATGAAAACTGGGAAGACTACTACATTCCTGGAAGCAAGGTAGTACGTAATAAATTCCGCGGGCCGGATAAACCTTACGGTGAGCCGGATCCTGACGTATTACGTGAGATGGAAGAATTTGCCTCCGCAGTTCGTATGGCTGAGCTTAAAGCCAACCCCATCGAGGGCAACTTCGATTACGAACACATGCAGGCCATTCACGGCTATATCTTCCAGGATGTGTACGACTGGGCTGGAGTGCCGCGCGTCGGCCCGCACGGGTGGATGACCAAAGAAGGCCCCAACGTGTTGCACCCGGATGATCCAGACAATCCGACGATGGCTTTTACCTATTATCCGGGCACGGAAATCATGCACGAGGATGCCCGCAAACAATACCGCAGGCTAGCCGAAAAGAATTATTTGCGCGGCCTGGAAAAGCCCGAGTTCGTCCGCGAGTTCGCCGAAATCTGGGGCGAACTGAACGTCATCCACGTTTTTCGTGAAGGTAATACTCGTACGCAGTTCATTTTCTTCGAGCAACTGTGTCGGCACGCTGGCTTCGTCATCGACACGGAACGCTTTGCCGTCAGAGATGATGCCACCATGCGGCAACAAGCCGCAGCAGGTCGGCCGAATCTGCGCGAAGATTTCGTTCGCGCGCGGTTTTATAGCCAAGCAACCGGCAGCAATAATCGCTTGGCCGATGTCCTCGACCAAGCGATTATGCCGCTAAACTAGGGCCAGTTGGGCAGCTGGCAACTAGGTAATTGGGCAGCACCTAGCAGGACAGGCCGGTGCCTCGGAAGCACACTAGTTGCTCCAATTACTGCCCTATTTCCCTACTTCTTTGGCTTGCGCACAATACCCAGGCCAATCACCAGGGCAACCAGTACGGCGGCACCACCCAACATCAGCCAAGTGGTGTTGCTGGAACCGTCGTCCGAAGAATCCGCAGCCGCAGAGCTGTCCGTCGACGAGGTGTTATCGCCCTGTGAGACATTCGCTTCATCAGAGCTTACGGATTCCGACTGCTCCGTCATGGTTTGAATCATCCAGTCGTAGCTTTCAGCGGCCGGGGCGACGATGGACTCTGGTGAGGTGGTGTCCTCTGGGTTGTCCGGGTTGAAAGCCGCCGACAACACACCGTAGAGCTTGCCATCCATGAAGACTGGTCCGCCGGAATCGCCCTGCTGGAATTCCGCATCGTTGTCGAGGCGGGCAATCGCTGCCTGTTCACCGCCAAACAGCGCGAAGTTGTTCAGCTCGGTGATTTTGCCGTCGGCTTTCGGCAGCTGCTTGGTTTTACCGGTGCCCTCCGAGGACCAACCGTAAGTTTCAATTGCGCCCTGATCAGGGATTTCCTGCATGATCTCCGGGTATTCCTTCAAACCGATTGGTTCGGCGGTGCGGATCAGGCCGATATCGCCAGCGGGCGCCTTGTACCAGTCAGCAACCTTCACGCGCTTCTGGTCATCGCCCTGACCAACACGGATACTGCCGCCTGGGGTCTCGGAGTTTTCCAGGCAGTGGCGTGCAGTAACAACCCAGTATTCCGCGACAGCGGTACCGGTGCAGTTGCCGTCCTCATCGCCGTCGTCACCGATCTGTTCCGAGACCACCGCGTTAGCGTGCACGGAATCCTCAGCGAACTGGTCGCTGATCAGCGCGTGTGCCGGAGCATTAGAGGCCAGAGCTGCCGCGGCTGCCAGCACAGGGGCACCGATGGTGAGCATGCGGAATTTTTTGGAAGCTGTAGAACGTGCCATTTTTGGCTTCTTTCTTTTCGGTTGTGTTTTTCGGATTAATTATTAGCGTGCGCAGCTGACTCGGTGGCAGTTGCGGTAGCAGTAACAGCATCGCCGGTTGCCGAGCGTTGCTCGCAGGTTGTTGGGCGTTGCTTGCCACGTAGCTTGTCGACGCCGTCTGATGCTCCACGGGCAATCTTGCTGAGCACATATTCCAGCGGACCGTACCTAAAGAACATGGCCCACAGGCTGGTGCCGACAACTGCCACCACGATCGTGGTGATCGCAAGCTCCGGGTACTGCGTGGCGATGCGCCCTCTGTTAACGATGCCCGCAGAGATCACATGCCCCAGATACACTGTCAGCGCCATCGAGCCCATCGCTTTGAGCGGGAATACCCAGCGATCCGTGCGGAAGAGCAACAGGCACAGCAGAATAATCGCGAGTGATCCGGCGATGGTGGCCAGGCCGTCGACAAGCCCACCGCTGTGTGGTTTCGCATCAAAGAAACCATGCACCGCGATGCCCAGATTGTTGCGTGTCGCCACTGCATAAGCTGAGTCGACCACATCCCGGGCAAGCACCCCGAGCACCGCAACAACGATGCCGATGGCTGCCGTGAGCAACCCGGAGGTCTCGTACGGTTCCACGTGCCAGTTACGATTGCGCAACCAGTGTGCGAAGAGCACGCCTGCTGCCATGTATGCCAACCACATCATGATGGGATACGGTTCACGGAACAACGCGTGCAAAGTAATGTGCAGCGTTATCACGCGCACGACGCCAGATGCTGCAAGCAATGCCACGAACCCGGTGGCAACCCACGAAGTGCGCCAACGTGGGATCTGTAGCAGCGCAAACACGATATAGCCGATACCCAGGGCTTTAAGCACCACGATGATGGTTCCGGCATACGGGGTGACCACGATTCCGATGATGACGAGGATGACGCCGCGAATAAAAACATCGACGCTTCCACGCTTGCTGAATATGATGGTCATCGAGATTCCGGAAAGTACCGCGAACAAAGCGGAAGGGAAACCTTCAAGGAAAGCTCCGGCAAAACCTTTGAGCGGGTACAAGTGCGCAACGATCATCGCTAGCAGGGCGATGCCGCGGGCAATATCAATTCCAATGATGCGTCCGGTAACGGCGGTGTCATGTTGGGCAGTATCTGGCATGAGCACCACGGTAATAGCTATTACTGAAAATACCTTGCATTATTTCGTACTGCTTGCCCAGAGGTTACTGACCGCTGGTTGATTAACTCGCAAAAATGCCGCTCACGCTGTGAAAATAACGTGAACGGCATTCCATGTCTGGGCCAAAGCTGCGAGCAGCAGTCTGCTTGTCGACGCTCCCAGCGCCAGCCACACTGCTGGTGCTCGTTGTTAAAACAGCACCGATAAACCGCGTGAATGGTACACGCTGCCAAATGGTGCGTCGACGCGCGACCACCGGCCGTTGGCCGAAACCCGCAGGTGGCGCGGTATATCCATGGGTGCAGAAAACCCTGGGATGAGCCCTAGATTCGTGCAGGCGAAAATCATCCGCATCGGGATTTCTACTTCTTCCCCGGCGTGGGCTGCAGAACTTTCGGTCTGGCCGGTTGACGCTGGTTCACTGTTTGCTTCGGTTCCCGCAGAGTTTCCTGGGAGTTCGCTGGCAGCAGCGTCTGCGTGCTCGTCGCTACTGCCGGGGTGTACAGTCAGCACGGTTTGATTAAGCAAGCTTTGTGGTGGGCCCATGGGTCCAGAAAACTGTCGCGCCAGGTTACGGCCTTTATCCGCGAGTTCACGCACGACGTGAACAGGCAGGTTATCCACGAGCTGGAAGCCTTGTGTTGGAGGGAGCGCGCCCGGCCAGGAGGTATCGCGGGCTGGCCCCAGGTGGGTCTGCTCGGTTTCTAGGCTGTGCAGCAGCGTACTCGCTGCCACCACTGCCCCATCGCGGGATACGGTGCCTTTGATGCGTCGGCAAGCAACCACGTCAAACGGGGTGGTAACGAAAACGTCGATGAGGTCGCCACCATCACCATCGGTGGAAAGCACCCGAAACCTGGCCGAAGCGCTGGCATCCAGGCCGACGGCACGCGATAGGAGTGCGCGCAGACCCGGCCCGCCTGCTGTGATTTCGAGGGATTCAGACATTAGTCGTCGTAACCAATCTCGTCGTCGTAGCTAATCTCATCGCTGCCTGTGTGGCTTGCCCCGCCGCCAGCTCCAGCACTGCCAGCAGCCCCGGCAGCTCCAGCACCCGAGCTACGCGAAATAGCACGGTCCGCCTCTTTAGCCAAGGTCGATTCCAAACGCATGATGTCGCGTTCTTGTTCGGTCAGCGGGCGTGGCATCTGGGTATCCATATCGACTGCCACAGAGACGGTCTCGATCACACACGCGGTGCGACCATGTTTATCTTTAATTTCCTGCCGGGTGACGAACGAAGAATTCCCGACCTCCACGACCTGGGATTCCACCAACAGCACCGAATTGCCTTCCGGCTCAATTGGTTTGCGGAAATCCAAGTCAAGCTTGCGCACGAAAGCAGCGAAATCTTCCATCCCGTTCGGATCGAAGTAGGCCTCTTTGTACGCCAGGCGGGCCTCCTGCGCGATTTCCACATAATTGGCGTTCATCACATGCCCATAGCGGTCGAAATCGGACCACCGCAGTGGCACGTGATACTGGTGAATTGCCGGGTTATCCGCCATAGAAAACCTAGGAAACCTTTCTAGAATGCTCGCCACGCAAAGTGGAGGTGTTGGAAGCCTTAGCGGGTCAGCTTGCGGTGCGTCACACGGGAAGGACGCGCTGCATCCTCACCGAGGCGCTCGATCTTATTCTTCTCGTAATCGCCGAAGTTACCCTCGAACCAGAACCACTGACCTTCTTCCACATTGCCTTCCCAAGCCAGAATGTGGGTACAGGTGCGGTCCAGGAACCAGCGGTCGTGCGAGATGACTACCGCACAACCCGGGAATTTCTCCAGGGCATTTTCCAAAGAACCAAGGGTCTCGACGTCCAAGTCGTTAGTCGGCTCGTCGAGCAGGATCAGGTTGCCGCCCTCTTTCAGCGTCAACGCCAGGTTCAAGCGGTTACGCTCACCACCGGAGAGCACCTTCGACGGCTTTTGCTGGTCTGGTCCCTTGAAACCAAAGGCAGACAGGTAAGCGCGTGAAGGCATCTCGTTTTGGCCGACGTGAATATAGTCCAGCCCACCGGAGACAACTTCCCAAACGGTCGCTTCTGGGTCGATGTTTTCACGGTTCTGGTCCACATACGACAGCTGCACAGTCTCACCGACGGTGACTTTGCCGCCGTCGGCTTCTTCCAAACCAACGATGGTCTTAAACAGCGTGGTTTTACCAACACCGTTAGGGCCAATCACACCGACGATGCCGTTACGTGGCAGAGTGAAAGACAGATCCTTGATCAAGGTACGATCGCCGAATCCCTTGGTGAGGTTTTCAGCTTCGACAACCTTGTTGCCCAAACGAGGTGGGGTTGGAATCTGGATTTCTTCGAAGTCGAGCTTCTTGTACTGCTCGGCCTCGGCAGCCATTTCCTCGTAGCGCTCCAAACGAGCCTTGTTCTTCGCCTGGCGGGCCTTGGAACCGGAACGAACCCATTCCAGCTCATCCTTCAAGCGCTTGCGCAGCTTGGCATCCTTCTTACCGGCAACCTGCAAGCGTTCCTGCTTCTTCTCCAAGTAGGTCGAGTAGTTGCCTTCATACGGGTGCAGTTTGCCGCGGTCAACCTCACAAATCCAGCCGGCAACGTTATCCAGGAAGTAGCGGTCGTGGGTCACGGCCAGCACAGCACCTGGGTAGTTTTCTAGGTGCTTTTCCAGCCAGTGCACCGACTCCGCATCCAGGTGGTTGGTTGGCTCGTCGAGAAGCAGCAAGTCCGGCTCAGACAACAACAGTTTCGCCAACGCCACACGACGGCGCTCACCACCAGAAAGGTTGGTGACAGGTTCTTCCGACGGCGGACAGCGAAGCGCTTCCATGGCCTGCTCGATCTTGGAATCAACTTCCCAAGCATCCGCATTATCCAGTTCTTCCTGGAGCTTGCCCATTTCTTCCATGAGCTCGTCGGTGTAGTTGGTGGCCATCTCTTCAGCGATGGCTTCGAAGCGCTGCTTTTTCTCGAAGATCTCGCCGAGGCCTTCTTCAACATTGCCGCGCACAGTCTTCTCTTCGTTCAGCGGTGGCTCCTGTTGGAGAATGCCGACGGTCGCGCCCGGATCCAAGAACGCTTCACCATTGGAAGGCTCCGACAACCCGGCCATGATCTTCAGGATCGAGGATTTACCGGCACCATTCGGGCCGACGACGCCGATTTTTGCGCCAGGGTAAAAAGCCATGGTGACATCGTCAAGAATGACTTTGTCACCCACGGTTTTGCGTACATTTTTCATCGTATAGATGAACTCGCCCATATTTCCCCTTCGCGAAATTAGGTGGAACGACACGAAATCTTTATCTCTGACGAGAATACATGACTTTCGTACCCGCCCCATCACTGATCCCGCACGATACAGGCTGCTAATACCCCACGATGAGTACAGCGCTAATTCGCTGCCACGGTTGCTGCTGACTGTTCACCAAACGGGGTGGCTGACTCATCGGTGAACCCACCCTTGTTCGCCGGCGCTGCCGAACTCGTTGCTTGCTGTGCAGAACCAGAACCAGAACCAGAGCCTGTGCCAGCACCAGCCAAGGCATCGTGGTCGAACACGACTCCTTCAACATTGAGCACCGGCGCGCCACTGTCATCTCGGTCAGCTTTGCGTTTCGTCAGCGCCGCGGCATAGTGCGACAGATCCGGGCCAATGTGTGTGGCCTTGAGCACCGCCTTGGAACGACGATTGCCTTCGGCATCTTCCCATTCCTGCGTCACCAATGAGCCAACGACGAGCACTGGAAAGCCTTTGCGCAGGCTAGAAGCAGTATTAACGGCCAACTGCCCCCAGGCTTCAACGTCTAGAAACAGGTTGTCGTAATCACGCCAGCCAGATTCTTGCTCATCATCACGCACAGAGCGCGAGGAAGCCACGCGCAAATCAAGCACGCAATTGCCTCCTGCTACGCGACGCAGGCTTGGTTCCTGGGTGATACGGCCAGTGATGGAAATCTGATGTTGGGACATGATGTTTCCCCTTCCACAAAACTTCGGTAGGTCTCGAACTATCCAACGCGAATTGCGCTGGTAACACCTACTGTCTGGGAAATCATTTGCCACCACAACGAACGAAGCCGCTAGGTTGTGGATAAACCTAGTTATCCACAACCTAGCGGCAATCGCGGGCACGCAATTTGCCCACCATGCACTTATTTTGCTAGTTCAGCAGCAATCGCGTGTGAACCTTTAATCGTCGGGTGCATCGTCATCGTGTGCTTTGGCGCGGTGGTGTCAATGACGAGTGCAGAGACAAAACGCTGTTCATCAGGTGCGCACGTGTGATGATCACGGGTGGCAGAACGGACATCAACGAATCGCGCGCCAGCCTGAAGTGCTGCTTCCCGTTGCACATTCGCCAACGCTGCTTCCACGTGCTGCGCCCCCGGAACCACGAAGCCCAGCGGCTGATTCGGGATGACGTTAACGAAGCACATATGCCCCTGCGGGGAAGAAACGCTCAAATACGACGGGACCGTCACCTGGGCATTCGGTGCCACCTCATGCACATGACGAGTGATATCAGCTACTCGCCCTTTATAGCGATCGATGATTGCCTGCGGGTATGGCAGCGGCGGATTGCGCAAGTCAGAGAGGTGGAATCTCCACGGATCCAACCCGCCTACGGAAATAACGACTTCCTCGGTAGCTGGACCGAGACTGCCATCGCGTATAGCCTGCTCAAACTGGTGCTCGATAACCTTCCGGGAAGTAGCACCGTTACAGGAATAGTCGGCCAAGCTCCGCCCGGTCATTTCCGCCAACTGGCGTGGCCAGTTCTGCGGATCTTGCCCGCAGCCACTCAGCCCCAGTTCAACCTGCCGGACAAACCCACGGCCGGAATCACTGGATTGGGATGAAGAGCCCAGCGATTCTTCTGGCACGCCCCGCTGTTGCCAACGGAAACCACGAGCATGCCCGTTAGCGGTAAAAGAATCACCCATGGTAATCAGCTGTTTTCCTGAACCGTGATGAACCCGTTCACTGCCGGCACCACCCGCGGAACTGCCATCCTCAGATGAAGAGCTAGAACTGGAGCTCGAAAGCTCCGTCAACGATGACGCATCTGCTGAGTGAGTAGCAGCCATCGCACACAGTACGGTAGTAGCGAGCGCGCTCAGCACGATCGCAAACGGGCGCCTTTTCATGATAAAAATTCCTTGAAGGTTAGGGCGAACAGCCGTGGACACCTAGGAATGATGGGGCCTATCTCTGACCCCGGTCCTTCCGGAAGCGCGATTGACGCATCTCAGATTCATGATAATCATCATCAATGTGCTCGCCGCGGCTCATCTTTTCCAACATTTCATTATAGAGATCTAAGGCGTTACCAGATTCATCAGCTGATTCGGCAGCGTCATCGACGCTCCCCTGTGCATGCACAGCTGCGCCCGCACGCTCATCGTCAGCATCGTCGGCTCGCCTGTATGCACGCAAAGCTGCGTTGCCCTGCTCGTTGTCAGCACTGCCAGCTCGCTCGTCGTCAAGCTCATGATCAGGAACCCGGTCCATCTCCGCGTCAATGGCCTGTTGCTGTTCGCGGTCGTAGGTAAACAACTGGCGAAACAGCTCACCGAAGACGACGATCAACGGGAACGAGCCTGCGGCCCAGCCGATACCGGCACCCACGCGCTGATCGGCAAGCAAATCAATATCCCAGGGCAGCTCGATGGAGGCGTAGAACTGCTCGCCCAGAATATCCGTCAGCTGCATCATATAAACGCCCAGGTAGAGGTGGATCGGCATGGAGAAAAACAGCCACGCCAAACGCACCAGCGGCTGTTTGCGCCCCGGCAGTGGGTCCGCACCGATGACTTCCCAGAAATAAAAATAACCAGAAACCAAAAACGCCCAGTTCATGATGACGTGACCGGCGTGATCCGAAATCGCAGCCTGGTACCAGTCGAAGCTCAGATACAGCGCATAGAACACGAAAATGAATTGCGCGAGGTTCACCGGCGGATAGGTGATAATGCGCAGCCCGCGGGACTGGCAGAACGCGCGAGTCCAATCATGCAGGTTGGGTTTGCCGTATTCGCCAGGCTCCCACGCCGTCATGATCAGCGTCAGCGGCGCACCGAGCACCAGGAAGACCGGGAAAGTCATCGACAACAGCATGTGGCCGATCATGTGCATCGAGAACGTCGCCGGGATGATCATGCCGACGCCCGAACTCATGATCACTGCCAAGCCCAACGAACCCAGCAAGAACCAGGCGGTGCGGCCCGACGACCAAGAATGCCCGGCGCGACGAGCACGACGCACCGCATACAGGTAGCCGACGGCGAGCAGAATGCCGAGTGCACTGAACATGACGTCGAAACGCCAAATGGTCCAGACATTGAGGATGTCCGGTTCGAACGGGATGTCGTAGCCGACGGTGATTTCCATCGTCGACAAGTTCGGATCGTCCGGTGCCGGTGGCGGGGTGCGGCCCATGGTGACGGCGATGCCAGCGGTCAATGCCATCACCAGCACTTCGACAATAGCGATGCGCTGGAATACGACTGGGCGCTGTGCCAGCTGCGGGATGCTGCGGGTGCGGTGCAGACAACCCAGTCCCACGAGGACGAGGGTGAGCACGGTTTTGGCGGTGATGATCCAGCCGTAATTCGTCGTAAAGAGATGGTGCGGGCCGATGCGCAATGCGGCGTTGACGATGCCAGAAATTGCCATCACTGCGGCGGCGAATAGCGCCAGGGAGGAATAGCGGCGCACGGCGAGTTCGAGGTGTTCACCCAGGCGGCGCGAGTGCGCAATCAGGGCGGTCAGCCCTCCGATCCACAGCACCAGGAAGACCAGGTGCCATAGGTAGGAGTTGGTGCCCCAGTCGTGGTCGCCACCGGAGGCTGAGTGGCCTTCCATACCCAGCGGGACGACGGTGATCACCGCACCAACCAGCAGCAACGGTTGCATCGTCCAGCGGCGCGCAAACAGGCCGACGATGCCGACGATAGCTGCCAGCAGCGACATGATCAGCCAGGATTTTGCCTCTGCTACTTGGCTGAGCGCGACATCCCAATGCCCGAAGGTATTGAAAAACGGGGTTCCGGAGACATCAGAAAATGTCATCGAGACCATCGCCAGCGCGACGACGGCGAGGGTGAGCAAGCTCAGCGCGCCCGTGCGTGCGGCCAAGTGCCCGTCGACGCTGAGTCGGGCTTGGGCAAGGCCGGAGTTCGGCGTGGGATCATCGGCTGCGGGTTCCGGCATACGCGGTGGAATGAGGAACGCCGTGAGCAGGTAAGAACCGACGGCGAGTGCGACGAGAATCCAGGAGGCCGCACGCAAAAACGGCAGCCCGAAGGTGGTGATCATGCCTGGGTCGGGGATTCCGAGCGCTGCCAACGACTCCGCGAGGAACTGTGCGGAGATAATGCCGGCTGCTAAACCGGCGGTCAGCAGCATCGCTAGGTACCAGGGCCAGGTCGATCGCACGCGTGAGGTCGGGGTAGCCATAGGCTCTAACCTACAACCAATCGCTGCGGATTCTGAACCGGTGTGAAGTGACTAGCATTGTCGCTTGTTCGGAGCATCCGGTATAGTTTTCATGCGGGTCGACGCTCATGGGCGCGATCTACCGGCCTCCATAGCTCAGTGGATTAGAGCAACGGGTTTCTACCCCGTCGGTCGCGGGTTCGAATCCTGCTGGGGGCACTACCCGCTTGCCCCATCGTCGGCAATCATGTCTGCCGGTAATCACGTCTATGGTGTCTTTTTTACAAATAGTGAACGAAAATGGCCGGTTTCAGGTGGCCTATTTGTAAAAAAGACACAATACGCTGGTCGGCGCCCCGACCAGACACACTTTTGGCGTTTAACCCACACTTCTGTCGCGTATCCCGCGATAAAAGAAGTATTTGCCGTCAGCAAGCGCCATTACCACCATCTCCGGCCCCGCGCTACTTACGCACCAAGGTAGGGTTGAACCCAACAAGACCCCAAAACAGCTACGCAACAGCGACTCCCCCGGTGTGCCTTATCCCGCCACTGCGGTGAGCGCGCATCGTTAAGGAGCCCCATGGCACTTCCCCACCC
>NZ_JAPJNQ010000030.1 GCF_030826625.1 Corynebacterium sp.
CCGTGAGACATCCACACCTTGTGGGTATCAGCCAAACCTTCGTGCAGTACGCCGCAGCCGTCGGCAAGCGTCAGATCGGTGCGACCATATTCCCGCTTACCGGTCTGCGCGACGGTGCCGCCCAACGCGTGGGTCATCGCCTGGAAGCCGTAGCAAATACCAAATACTGGAACGCCAAGCTCCAGCAATTCTGGCTGCAACGACGGCGCACCATCGGCATACACAGAGCTCGGGCCACCGGTAAGTACCAGCGCAGCCGGGTTTTTCTCCCGGAACTGTTCAATCGGGGCATCGTGGGCGATGACCTCGGAATACATCTGCGCCTCGCGCACACGACGCGCGATCAGCTGCGCATATTGCGCACCGAAGTCGACGACAAGGACAGGACGTGGAGTTGCTGCATCAGTCACGCCCCATAGTTTAACTCACGGCCACAACCGAGACAGTACACAACCCAAGCGAGGTACCTCGCCGCACAATACAGTTGGACTCAAGAATCATGCAGACGGAATAATCACTGCCATGGCATCTCCGGCGAACCCCATCTCTGTGCTGTGCATCATCGGCTCGTGCATCTCCCTGCAACTGGGATCTGCGCTGGCAGTGAAGCTTTTCGACGACGGCGGCACCTGGGGAACCTCGGCGGTGCGGCTACTCGTCGCGGCAGTGGTGTTACTGGCCATCACGCGTCCTTGGTGCAAACAGTCGGAACCGGGGGTTCTGGCGCGGATGGCGCACCGCGGTCGAAGTTGAAAAAGCTGCAAGACATTGGCGAAAAGGTTGCTACGAAGCGTACAGAAAAACGGCTCCGCGCCGAAGCCCGAAGCCGCAAGAAAAACCTGGATTAGCGCACAGCCAGATCCACCTTTTGGAAAGCCTTCAAGTCTGTGTAACCACATTTCGCCATCGCGCGACGCAAACCGCCGACCAGATTCTGTCGACCGAATGGGTCCGAGGCCGGACCGTGCAACACCTCTTTTAGGCTAAAGCTAGCATCGGCGTCGTCGGTGAGCGCATCGTCGCGAGTGTATTCCACAAAACCGCGTGGGAAGCTCGGGTGCCCAGCCACCGAAGGCCAGAACCAACCATCAGCGGCGGCTTCCTGTGCTTGTGCCAACAAAGGCCCCAGGACGACGGCATCGGCGCCACAAGCAATAGTCTTGGCCATATCACCAGCACTGAGCAGCAAGCCGTCGGCAAGAATGTGCACGTAACGCCCACCGGTTTCATCCAAATAATCGCGGCGTGCAGCAGCGATATCAGCAATCGCGGTGGCTTTCGGCACGTTGATGCCCAACGAAACATCGTTGGTGTTCACGCCACCACCGACAATCACGCCGGCTGCGCCCGTGCGCATCAAGTGCAACGCGGTGGTGTAATCAACCGCTCCACCAGCAATAACAGGAACTTCCAGAGAACCGATGAATTCCTTCAGGTTCAGTGGCTCGCCATCGGCAGAAACGTGCTCGGCAGAAATCAGTGTGCCCTGGATAACCAGGATCTCGGTTCCCGCGGCAATCACCGTCGGCGCCAATTCGCGGGCGCGCTGCGGCGAGACGCGCACGGCGACAGTCACGCCAGATTCTCGCACCTGGGCGATGCGGCTGGCCAGCAGCTCCTCGTTGAGCGGAAGCGCGTGCAGTTTCTGCAAATACTCCGTCGGATTCGGCGCCTCAGTGACAGCCTTGAGCTGACCCGCGAGGTCGTCGACACGTCCCCACAAGCCCTCAGCGTTAATAATGCCCAGGCCGCCCTGTTTACCCATCTCAATGATGAACTCCGGGCTTGCCAAAGCATCGGAAGCGTGCGAGCACACCGGGATATCGAAGTTGTAGGCGTCGATGCTCCAGGTGGTATCGACGTCTTTCGACGAGCGGGTACGACGAGTCGGGATAATCGAAATATCCGCGAGCTCGTAGGTACGACGCGCCTCGCGGCCGATACCGATCTCTGCATATTCGCGCACGAAAAATTACCTTCCTTTAGCGGTAGTTCGGAGCTTCCATGGTCTGCTGCAAGTGGTGCGGGTGCGATTCCGCCAGGCCAGCCGCAGTGATCTGCACGAAACGCTTGGTTTTCAGCTCCGGGATCGAAGCAGAACCGGTATAGCCCATCGATGCGCGCAGACCACCAATGATCTGGTGGGTGATCGCATCAATTTCGCCGCGGTATGGAACCTTGCCTTCGACGCCTTCTGGCACCAGCTTGTCCTCGCTGCGCACATCAGCCTGGAAGTAACGGTCCTTGGAATAGGAACGCTTCTCGCCCGTCAGGCCGCGACCTTGCATTGCCCCCATCGATCCCATGCCGCGGTAGCGTTTGTACTGCTTGCCACCTACAACGACGACATCGCCAGGCGATTCCTTAGTTCCAGCCAGCATGGAGCCCAGCATCACGCAGTCCGCGCCTGCTGCGAGCGCCTTCGCGATATCGCCGGAGTACTGCATGCCGCCGTCGGCAATGACGGGAACCCCCGCCGGGCCTGCGACTGCAGCGGCTTCCAAAATTGCGGTGATCTGCGGTGCACCCACACCGGCGACCACACGGGTCGTACAAATCGAACCTGGCCCGATACCCACCTTGATGCCATCAGCACCGGCGTCGATCATCGCTTGCGCGGCTTCACGAGTGGCCAAGTTGCCGCCAACGACGTCGACCTGCGGGAAGGTCTTTTTCACTTGCGAGACCATCTCGAGAACGCGGTTGTTGTGCGCGTGAGCCGAGTCGACGACGAGCACGTCCACACCCGCTTTAACCAGGGCTTCAGCGCGCTGGAAGGACTCCTCACCGGTACCGATACCTGCAGCGACCAGCAGGCGGCCTTCCTTGTCCTTGGACGCGTGCGGGAATTGCTCGGTTTTCACGAAGTCTTTGACCGTGATCAGCCCAACGAGCTTGTTGTCATCGGTCACGATCGGAAGCTTTTCCACTTTGTTTTCGCTCAGCAGGCTCAGCGCTTCCTGCTTGCTCACGCCTTCTTTCGCAACCACCAGCGGCGTCGGTGTCATCACGTCCTGGACCAAGCGGTTCGGGTCTGCCTCGAAACGCATGTCACGGTTGGTGCAAATACCGACCAGGTGGCCCTCGCTATCGACGACCGGCAGGCCGGAGATGCGGAAACGCGCGCAGAGATCATCCACGTCGGTAATCGTCATGTCCGGGCGTGCAGTCACTGGGTCGGTGACCATGCCGGATTCCGAGCGCTTCACAATCTCGACCTGTTGAGCTTGCTCCTCGATGGACAGATTGCGGTGCAGGACGCCAATGCCACCTTGGCGCGCCATGGCGATGGCCATGCGAGCCTCAGTAACGGTATCCATGGCCGCCGATGCCACCGGCAGGCCCAAATTGATGTTGCGGCTGAACCGCGAGGACACGTCAACCTCAGAAGGAACGACGTTGGATTCTGCAGGTAGCAGCAACACGTCATCGAATGTCAGGCCATAAAGCGCGACCTTGGCTGGGTCATCGCCACCAGTGTGTACGCGTTGGTCAGTCATTCCCAAGATTCTCCTTTTCCAGCTTGCAGCTTCGTGGCTTTCATCGTAGTTGCTAACATGCAAAACGGGTAGCCGGGGGAATTGAATATGAATGGTTTTGACAATAGTGTGTGCTATGTGGACTTTGATTCGAATATGCCCCGCGATCCCTTCGCCGATGATCCCAACGATCCGGCGTCGTTCCTTGATGCTGATGAGCCCATGCCGGAGCTTTCCGACGAAGAACGCTTGATGCTGGAAAAGGACCTGCGCATGGTCCGTGGCATGGCGAGCATGCTGCCGCCTTTCGGCATCGACGGCATATTTTTCATCTGCGAAGACTGCGAAGAACAGCACTATTACGACTGGGACATCATGGCCGCGAATATGCGCTCGACGCTCAATGGTGAACTCGCGCCCGTGCACGAGCCATCGGCGCAGCCCAACATGGATAAGTATGTCCCGTGGGAATACGCCGTCGGTTTCTATGACGGATTAAACCGTCGGCATCTGAATTAATCGGAATTTGAATTAATGTGAGCTAGCCGACGGGTTCTCATCGTCGGTGCTCTAATTTCCGTTGCACTAGTTTTCGGTGCTCTGGTTGTTGGTCCGGTTTTCCCGACCCGCCGGGGCGTCGCTGTTGTTTACTGCGTTTTGACCTTGCTCTCCTTGCCCCGGTACCGGTGGCTGAGGCTGTACCTGCGACGGCAGCTGGCCCGCACCATCGTTGCCTGATTGCCCAGGCTGTTGGCCTTGGCCTGCCGATGGCTGGCTTGCCGACGTCTGCGGGGCAGGTTCTTGGCCGGCATCCGGTGCAGTTTGCGGAGCCTGTGGCATTGGCGATTCAGTCTTCGTGACGGTGACTTCTTTAGTTTCCGTGACGGTCTCCGGTGCCTTCTTTTCTTCCGGCTGCGGGCGCACCCGCGTCACCGTCGCCCGCGGCTTCGAGGTTTTGTTCTCTTTATTTTGCTTGGCTTCTTTGCTTTCCCGCAGGTTATCCAACAAGGTGCGGGCTTCAGCGATCAACTGCCGGGTGGTTTCTTCGTCACCGCGGTGGGCGCTATCTTCCAGTTGTTCCAGGGTGGTGGCGAGCTCGACGCGGGTTGCTTCTTCATCGTCGAATAGCGACTCGTGCACGCCCCAGAGCGGGGAATTCGGGGTGGCGTGATAAACACTCAAGCTGCCGACAGCGAACAGCGCCGTGGCCGCGGCTGCACCCAGCAGCGCACTGCCCCAGCCGAAGCGTCGGGAAGCGCCAAAACCAGAACCGGTACCGGCCCGATGTTTCGCAGGTTCATTGCGACGCTCGTGACCAAAGGATCGACGGTGAGAGGGTTGGCGGCGAACAGAGTTCAGCGCAACCACGTTATCGGATGCGCCCGTGGTATCGCCCGCTGGAACGTCGGAAAGCTCAGGGGCGGCCGGTATGTTGGATTCAATTTCAGTGCGCAAACCCAACAACGCTGCCGCCAATGGATCCTGACCCTGCGACGGGTCTTTTCCTTGCGACAACTGATCCAGGAAGAAATCGTCATTCTCCCAGTCGTGTCGGTTCACGTTCACTCCCTTGAATTCTCGTCATCTATACGCGCACGCAATTGCGCTAGCGCACGATGCTGTGCCACTCGAACCGCACCGGGAGTGCTGCCCAGCGCTTGTGCTGTTTCTTCTGCAGTCAACCCAACGAATACGCGCATGATGATGATGTCTCGAGCTTTGTCATTTAAAGTATCGAGCAGCGCGCGCACAGTGTTACAACCATCGAATTCTAACGCAGCGTCTTCTGGCGTGGGAAGCCTGTCTGCTTCTTCCGGTACCTCTTCTGCAGGGTGCAACCGGTCTTTGCCCATGAAGCGATGGGCATCGGCGACCTTGTTGAACGCGATGCCATAAACGAATGCCATAAATGGCCGGCCCCGGTCCACGAAACTTTGCATCGACGTCGCTACCGCCAGGCATACCTCCTGGGCGACGTCTTCGGCCGTGGGAGTTTTCCCGCCACCAATGCGGGCGCGACAATAGCGCAGCACCTGCGGATGAATTATCCGCATGACATGCTGCATGGCACGGCGATCCCCATCTATTGCTAGGGGAACATACCGTGCGAGTTCGTCGTCAGAATCGCTCACGTCCCACATCTTTCGTTGACTTCGCGTCATTTTCTCCGGTCTATCTTATCGCCGGAGGCACCCGCCTGAGGAATTCAGCAAGGCGTATTCGTTGTGCACCTCGCCCCATATTTTGTTGGCGCTGCTATCTACTTCAAATCGATCTACTTCAAATCGATCTACTTCAAATCTGACTACGTCAAATCGATCTACTTCAAATCTGACTACGTCAAATCGAGCTACGTCAAATCAGAGCCTCACGCACAAAAAGCCATCCCACGTTTCGTCTGGGATGGCTTTTGCAGTTGAATAGGCAGCTAGCTGTCGTGCTCCGACAATGCCAAGACCAACACTGCCAAGACCGGCACAGTCAGAGTCAACACTGTCAGAGCTAGTGCTTAGTGATGGTGGTGGTCGTGGCCTCCTGCAGAATCATCAGATTCCGCTGGCTTGTCGACGACCGACGCCTCAGTAGTCAGCACCATGCGGGCGACTGAGGAAGCATTAACCACAGCCGAGTGCGCGACCTTCACTGGGTCGATGATGCCACTTTCAATGAGGTTGCCGTACTCCAGGTTGGCGGCGTTGAAGCCTTCACCATTATCCATCTCCGCGATGCGGGAGACGACCACAGCACCATCCTCACCGGCATTGTGGGCAATCCAGAATGCCGGTTTGGTCAGCGCGCGAGCGACAGATTCCACACCCACGCGGGCTTCGCCCTCGAACTGTTCGGCATAAGACTTCAGCGTTTCAGCGATCTGTACCAGCGCGGAACCGCCACCAGCGATGACACCTTCTTCCACAGCCGCACGGGCGGCGTTGATGGCGTCTTCTACCCGCAGCTTGCGCTCGTTGACTTCCGTTTCGGTAGCGGCGCCAATACGGATGACAGCCACGCCACCGGACAGTTTCGCCAGACGTTCTTCGGCCTTTTCCTTGTCCCAGGTGGAATCGGTGGCCTCGATCTCGCGGCGAATCTTTTCGCGACGTTCTTCCAGTGCGGCATCGGAACCAGCGCCGTCGACAAGCACGGTCTCGTCCTTTTCGACGGTGATACGGCGCGCGGAACCGAGTACTTCCAGGCCAGCCTCGTTGAGGTTGACGCCGATTTCTGGATCCACGACGGTTGCATCAGTCACGACTGCCAGATCATCCATGAACGCTTTACGACGATCACCGAAGTACGGAGCCTTCACGGCAGCAACCTTCAGCGTCTTGCGGATCGCGTTGACCACCAATGCCTGCAGGGCTTCGCCCTCGATGTCTTCAGCGACGATCAGGACTGGCTTGCCGGCCTCGGCGATCTTTTCCAGCAACGGCAAGAAATCTGGCAACGAGGAAATCTTGTTGCGCACCAGCAGCACGTATGGATCATCCAACACGGCCTGCTGGGTTTCTTGATCGGTGACGAAATACGGCGACAAGAATCCCTTGTCGAAGGCAACGCCTTCGGTGACCTCAACGGAAGAATCCATGGATTGCGATTCTTCGACAGTGACCACACCGTCCTTGCCGACCTTGTCCATCGCACCGGCAACCATCTCGCCGACCTCGCTATCGCGCGAGGAGACCGTGGCAACCTGGGCGATTTCTGCACTGGAGTTGACCTGCGTCGCCCGCGCTTTGAGCTCTTCGACGGTCTTTTCGGCCGCCGCAGCGATTCCGCGGTTGAGTTCTACCGGGTTCGCGCCAGAGGCAACGTTACGCAGGCCTTCGAAGATCAGCGCCTGGGCCAGCAGCGTCGCGGTGGTGGTACCGTCACCGGCAACATCGTTGGTTTTCACCGCAACGGATTTCACCAACTGCGCACCGAGGTTTTCGAAAGGCTCAGACAGATCGATGTCACGCGCGATGGTCACACCATCATTGGTGACCAGCGGGCCACCGAAGGCCTTGTCCAACACCACGTTGCGACCACGTGGGCCGAGGGTCACTTTGACGGTATCGGCGAGCGTGTCGACGCCGGCCTGCAGGTGCTCACGCGCCTGTTGATCAAAAGCAATGAGTTTTGCCATAGCGGCTTACTCCCCCTTACTTTTCGATGACTGCCAGCAGGTCACGAGCCGAAAGCAGCAGGTATTCCTGGCCTTCATACTTCAGCTCAGTGCCGCCGAACTTGGAGAAGATGACGGTGTCGCCTTCGTTCACATCTGGCTTGACGCGCTCACCCTTGTCGTCGGTGCGGCCTGGGCCGACAGCGATAACGGTGGCTTCTTGTGGCTTTTCCTTGGCAGAATCTGGGATAACCAGGCCGGATGCCGTGGTGGTTTCTGCTTCTTTGATCTGCACCAGAACTTTGTCTTCGAGCGGTTTGATGTTTGCCACGATGATTCCTTTCGTGAAATCAGGTCCAATGCGTGCGATCACCATTCTGACCAGCACGCGAAGCTGTTATGTGCCGGTTGTGGATGTCCAGCACAGCCGTCGTCGCGGGTGAACAACTGTGGGTCAAACAACCTATTAGCACTCTACCTACCCAAGTGCTAAGTGACAACTATCTTGAGTGCTCCGCTAGCAAGTTCTGGGCGCTAGCAAGTTCTGGGCGAAACCCAGACTCTGCTCCGCAGACTCAGCTCAGCTTCCCAATTCCAAGGACGGATCCGTCGCCACGTCCCAGCCTGCCGGCTGTTGTCCGTGCGCAATCTGTTGTGCCGCGGCCGCTGCGATCATCAACCCGTTGTCCGTGCAGTACTCGAAACGCGGCACCCGCAACGTAATGCCGGCGGAATCGCATCTGCGCTGCGCCAACTCACGCAAGCGCGAATTCGCCACTACTCCCCCGCCCAACAGCAGCGTGTTCGCACCGGTGTCCTGACAGGCCAGCACGGCCTTTTTGGTCAGGACGTCGCAGACTGCTTCTTGGAACGACGCACACAGATCTGCTGCGTTGATCGAAGCACCCTCACGCTCCGCCTTTTCGACGAATCGCGCTACCGAGGTTTTCACCCCAGAAAACGAAAAATCGTAGCGGTGCTCCCCGCGCAAATCCTCCGCCCGCGATAGGCCCCGCGGGAAATCCACTGTGACTTCGCCAGCGCGCGCCAGCTTGTCGATCAACGGCCCGCCCGGGTAACCCAAACCCAGCAGACGAGAAACTTTGTCGTAGGCTTCCCCTGCGGCGTCGTCAAGCGTGGCACCCAGTTCTCGGTAGCGGTGGTTGGCGTCATCGACCTCCAACAAGGAAGTGTGACCTCCAGAGACCAACAGGGCGACTGCATGCGGCAGAGGCTCGCCTTCGAGGTTGGCGACGGCGACGTGGCCAGCGAGGTGGTTAACCGCATAGAACGGAACCCCCCAACCAGCAGCATAGGCCTTCGCACCAGCGACCCCGACCAACAAAGCTCCGGCCAGACCCGGGCCGACGGTGGCGGCAACGGCATCCGGCTTGTCGATTCCGGCTTCATCCAACGCCTGCTGCATCACCTGTGGCAACGCTTCCAAATGCGCTCGGGAGGCAATTTCTGGGACTACCCCACCGAAGCGCGCGTGCTGCTCCATCGAACTGGCCACCACGTTCGCCAGCACCTCGATGCGTGGCCGCTGCGTGCTGTCGGCAGAATCACCGGGAGCAGGCGGATCTAAACGGACGATGCCCACGCCGGTTTCGTCGCACGAGGATTCAATTCCGGCAATGATCATGATGCATCCTTTCGGCCTGCTCGCAACATGGTGTAGGCATCTCCACCACCGACGTAATAGTTCTTGCGGATTCCAATATTTTCAAACCCATACCTGCGGTATAAGGCAATGGCCGGCTCGTTATCGGTGCGGACTTCAAGAAAAATCGGCGCTGCACTACGATCCGCGACGTAGCAAAAATTGTCCATCAACATTCGTGCGACCCCGCGACGCTGCGCTCGTGGGTCTACCCCAATGGTGTGGATCTCATATTCAGGATCATCGGTTGGACCGAGCTGCGCCAACCCTGCGTAACCAACCAACATTCGCGCGGGAGGCTTGCCGGGCTCTGTGCCGATGACCTCTTCCACACCGAGATAAAAGGTAGTCGGGGATGCAAACTCTGCGCGAAAAGCCTTTTCTGGCCAGGGGCCTTCGTTAACAAACAGTTCGCGTTCCAATTGTGCGCAACGGTAGGCATCAGCCGGGCCGAGTTCGCGCAGGTGCAGTTGCTGCTGGGTCATCGATCCGCCCATCGCAGCGCCGCCGAGACGGGCTTTGCGACTGGTTCTTTCGCATCCGGCCGACGCAAATACAGTGGCGTCAACGGCCGTGGCGCGACATTGAAATCCGCAACGGCAACCAGTCCACGTGCACTCGGCACCGCCGGTGCTGTGTCTGCTTCCGCCAGCTCGCGTAAGTTTTCCGGCAACCGCGCAGCAATCGTCGGGTTCGCCACCACACGCGAAACCTCCGGTTGCAGATTTTCGGCCGGGCCCACCTCAGGGCCAGTCATGCGGCACACGGTTTGATTCTCGCTGCTACCGATGGTCGCGGGCGTTGCACCCAGTGGATCAGTCGCCGTGGCCAGGTTATTTACAGCTGCTGTGTTGGCGGAACCGTAGACTGCCCAATATGTCTCACGGCGGCGCGCATCCGTGGCAACCAGCAGCCCGTCGGCAAGCTCTTTGGAGGCATCGTTCTGCTCGTATTGGGCACGCCACGCTATCGCGTCGTGCGAGCACACACCATAAACACCGATCCCCAGCGCATGGCCCAGACTCGATGCCGTCGCCATGCCAACGCGCAAACCGCTAAACGGGCCTGGGCCACAGCCAACAACGACGGCGGCGAGTTCACGAAGCTGGATTCCTGCCGAATCAAGCAGTTCAAAGATCGTCGGCATCAGCAACTCGTTATGCGCCCGAGTGTTCTCGACGGTGTTCTCAACTGCCTCGTACGCAGCCCCAGGCCGAACATCGGCAGCACTCAACCCCACCCCGCTAACCAAGCCGGTCACCAAAGTGGGAGTAGAAGTATCAATAGCCAAAATCGGGCCGTCGACGCTAGTGGACATAATTAACCGATAAAGTTCCAGGTGCCTTCGTCATCTTTTTCCAGGTGAATAATCGCCTGGGTGTTAAACGGCCCCTGCAGAGGGATCGTGCACAAGTTCACGTTGTGAATCGACATCTTTTCAACGTGATATTCACCGGATTCTTGCACCAGCAGCAAATAGTTATCGTGCTTGTCGATCTCACCTTCCACCAGGTTGAATTCAGCCGGGTTCAAACCATTGGCAGCCAGTTGCTGCTCATTGACACCCGGACACACGAAAGTACCGGCGACCCATTCTTCGCCGAACAAGTCCGCTGGCGAAATACCGGTAGTCGACAAACCTTGGTTATCAATCTTGTGCAAGGTGCCAGCGAATGATTCCTTCGGAGCGGAATCGTCTTTCGCCAGCGCTGCTGCACCGACCATCGTCGCCAAGGCAAGGCAGAACAGTGCAACCACAGTACCGATGATGGCGCCGCCGTTTTTCGGCATACAAGCTCCTTAAAAAATAAAAGACAGACATGGGAGTCTGGGTTTCAGTCTGCCCCCAGGATAGCGCGTGCTCATGAAAATTCACGAACGGGGTTTGCGCACGTTAACTTTCGACCCAACCCCAGGTGAGTATGCGCGCGTGTGACTCAGGATCATGCGCAACTGCGCTTTCACGATCCAGCTCAACGAATAAATAACGCTGTGTCAACGCTTCTACGAGCCCAGCGCCCCATTCGGCAACGACTACGGATGTCTCTAAATCAGTGTCTAAATCCAAGGCATCGAGCTCACCCCACGGATCAGCGGCGGATTGTCCAGGCGCGCTGCTCTCACCGAACAGACGGTAGGCGTCGACATGCACCAAATCGGGTTGTTCAGCCTGGCGGGCGCGGTGGACGCGGGCGATAGTAAACGTTGGGCTGGTCACCCGACCCCGAACGTCCATACCCTGGGCAATGCCTTGGGTCAGTGTGGTTTTTCCGGCTCCCAAAGCCCCTGCGAGGATTACTACATCGCCCGCGCGCAAAGTAGAGCCGAGCTGCGCACCGAATGCACGCGTGGCTTCAGCCGTGGCAAGTTCGATGCGCCCCGGTTCGCTGAAATTCTTCGGCACTTCGTTAGAAGAATGTGGGCTTTGACGGAAAGTCACAGTGCAACTCCCCCTTCGTATTCACGCACAGTACGTCCCCCCGGATTGGTGACGATTTCGTAATTGATTGTGCCCGTGGCATCGGCCAAATCTGTCGCAGACATGCCATGTTCACCGAACAACACGGCTTCATCTCCTGCTTGCACCCCGAATGGGTTCTCCCCGAGATCAACCAGGATCTGATCCATACACACCCTGCCAACTTGCGGGTAGCACTTCCCAGAAATTCCGACCTGTAAATGCCCTTGCACGCTGCGCGGTAATCCATCGGCGTAACCACACGGAATTACCGCGAGGTAGCCATCCTGCTCCGCCGTCCACGTCAGCCCATACGAGGTAGCTTCACCAGCACTTATTGGCTTGACCGCCAACACAGTCGCTGCCCATGTCATCGCCGGGCGTAAATCGTGTTCACACCCTGCCACTGGTTCCAGCCCGTAACAAGCAATTCCAGTGCGGACTTGCTGAAAATGCGCATCAGGTTGTTCAAGCGTGGCCGCAGAATTCGCGATGTGATTAACTGGCACCTCCAAACCTAGAGTTCGAGCCTGGGCGATCGCTTTACGGAACTGGCGAATCTGTGCGGCATTCGCCGGATGCGCCGGTTCATCCGCGCACGCAAAATGCGACATCAAGCCGCGAACTTGAAGGTGCGGAGCGGATTTCGCCAGGGAAAATGCCTGCTGCCATTCAGCCGGCTCGATTCCTCCACGGTGCATCCCGGTTTCCACCTTCATGGTGATAATCGCGGGGATCTTGGCGTCGACAAGCGCCTGTAGATGCAGCAACGACGGCGCGACCAACTGGATATCGTCGGCCAGCGCTGCGGCAATCTCGTCCAAAGCAGCATCACCAGTGGCATCCCACAGCCATGCCATGACCGGCAATTCAACGCCCAACGCGCGCAGGCGACGGGCTTCCGCGATAGTGGCAACGCCAAACAAATCAGCGCCAGCCTGCGCCATCACCGAAGTCACCCGACCTACACCGTGGCCATACGCATCCGCCTTGACAACGCACATCAACTGCGCATCCCCCGCCGCATGTTTAAGCACGCGAACATTATGGGTGATGGCATCCAGATCAATGCGGGTGCGCAGCATATTCACGCTTTTCGGCCTCGCTCTATTTGACGACTAGTTCTGTGGTCTACGATTTGTGGTCTACGCGATGTTTTATTCGGCAGTGCCTTATTCGACAGTGCCTTATTCGACAGTGACGGACTTCGCCAGGTTTCGAGGCTGGTCGACGTCGTAGCCTTTCGCCTCTGCAACCGCGCAAGCAAAGATCTGCAGTGGAACCGTCGCCAACAACGGCTGCATCAGTGTCGGCGACTGCGGGGTGCGGATGATGTAGTTGGCGTAATCTTCCACTGCGGTATCGCCTTCTTCGGCGATGACGATGGTGACGGCGCCGCGTGCGCGGATTTCCTGAATATTGGACACCACCTTGGAATGCAGCACATCGCGGCCGCGTGGAGATGGCACGATGACGAACACCGGCTGGCCTTCTTCCACCAACGCAATCGGCCCGTGCTTAAGCTCACCAGCAGCAAAGCCTTCCGAGTGCAGGTATGCGATCTCTTTGAGCTTCAGTGCACCTTCCAGAGCAACCGGGAAGCCCACGTGTCGTCCCAAGAAGAGCACGGTGCGGGCATCCTGCATCTTCTCCGCGATGGTTTTAATATCATCTTCACTGTCGATAACCTGCTGGATCTTCTCCGGCATCTGGCGCAGTTCACCGAGCACGGCGTGGACCTCATCGGAGAACATGTTGCCGCGCAATTGTGCCAGGTAAAGCCCAAACAGGTAGGTCGCGGCAATCTTGGCAAGGAAAGCCTTAGTCGAAGCGACCGCAATTTCTGGGCCAGCGTGGGTATACAGCGCGGCATCGGATTCACGGGGAATCGACGAGCCCCGCGTATTCGAGATCGCGATGACCTTAGCGCCTTGCTGGCGGGCGTGGCGAACAGCCATGAGCGTATCCATGGTTTCGCCGGACTGCGACAATGCCACCACCAGAGTCTTTTCATTCACAATCGGGTCACGGTAGCGGAACTCGTGCGCCAGCTCGACCTCGGTGGGGATGCGACACCAGTGCTCAATGGCATAGCGAGCCACATGCCCGGCATAGGCGGCAGTGCCACAGGCAATCACGATGATCTTATCGACCGATTTCAGAATAGCTTCGTCGATGCGCACTTCGTCGAGCGAGAGGTGGCCATTCTCGTCGAAACGCCCCATCAAAGTATCGCGGACCGCAGCAGGCTGATCGTGAATTTCTTTGTCCATGAAGGATGCAAAACCACCCTTTTCGGCGGATTCTGCGTCCCACTCAACCTTGAATTCACGCGGTTCGACGGGGTTGCCATCGTAGTCTGTGATCGTGATTTCATCGGCGGTTACGGTCACCACCTGGTCGTTATCAATGATGACTGCGTCTTTGGAGTAATCAATAAAGCCAGAGACATCCGAGCCAAGGAAATTTTCGCCTTCACCGCGGCCGATCAACAGTGGCGAGTCACGGCGAGCAGCAACGATGCGATCGGGCTGGTCGACGTGCATGGCTAGCAGGGTGAAAGCGCCTTTAAAACGACTCGCTGTCAAACGCATCGCGGTGGCTAGGTCACCGTCGACTGCTGGATCGTTGGCGAAAACATCAGCAAGCAAGGCACCAGCAACTTCAGTATCCGTGTCAGAGACGAAGTTGTAGCCTTTATCTTTAAGCTCGCGCTTGATCTCGGCGAAGTTTTCGATGATGCCGTTGTGCACGACAGCCACCTTGCCGTTACCGACGACATGCGGATGCGCGTTGACATCACTCGGTCCACCGTGCGTTGCCCAACGCGTGTGCCCGATGCCCAGCACCGAGTTCGGCAGCGGGCGTTTTTTCAGTTCAGCTTCCAGGGAGGCAACCTTGCCAGCCTTTTTACGCCACGTGATTTCGCCATCGGCATAAACCGCAACACCAGCGGAATCATAGCCGCGGTATTCCAGGCGCGATAGCCCTTCCAATACCACGTCAAGAGCGTAAAAGCCACGGTCAGCGCCGGGGTGTCCCACATATCCAACGATTCCACACATGAGCTGGATACTACATTATTAGGCAAAATCTTGAGCAGTCGGTAAACAGCATTTAATAGCCGGGGCTTGCTGTGCGACGGACTAGCCAGCTCGGTGGCGAGGGCGATGGCGAGAGCAGTGGCAAGGGCGGTACCGAGCGCAGTGGCGTCGAGATAGAGAAATTACCGCGAGTTCTGGCAACGGTGAACCACCGAGAACAAGCGCAATACATTAGGCTATTCTGTGTGAGTCTTAAGAAGCACCTAGCAAACTTGTCCAAGCGTGGCCCGCACCGTGTGCTGGTTGGCGATTTAGATTATGCCGGCCTGCCCGGCAAGATCTATGCCCCGGCTGAAGGCAATTCTTTGCCCGCAGTGGCTTTTGGGCACGATTGGCGCATGCCGCTCAAGCATTATCGTCACACCCTGCGCCATTTAGCTAGCTGGGGAATCGTAGTAGCGGCACCAGAGACTGAAATCGGAGTCTGGCCAGACCACCGCGATTTTGCTTCAGATTTAGAAACCTCGCTGCAGATCGCCGCTGGTGTAAAACTCGGCCAGGGCAATATCACGGTCAGCCCGAATAAACTTGGTGTGATCGGCCACGGAATGGGCGGTGGTGCTGCCGTGTTGGCTGCTTTAGAAAACGAAAAGGTGCAGTGCGTTGCCGCACTTTATCCGGCACAGACTTCCCCTTCATCGCAAGTAGCCGCCAAACACATCGAGAAACCAGGTTTGATTATTGGGCCAGAAAAATCTGATGTTTTCTCCGCGGGCAACCCACCAGAGCTGGCAAAAAATTGGAAGGGTCCCGTCTGCTACCGCGCGGTGGATAACGGCAAGCAGGCAACATTCACTGAAGACACTTTACGAAAGTTTTTCCTGGGCATCGGCGTCGGTAAGGCCTCAGCGTTAGAAACTGCGCGTGGACTGTTAACGGGCTTTTTGTTGCACCAGCTCAATGGCGATAAACAGTACGCCGATTTTTCAGACCCAGAAGCCGAGGGCAAAGGATTCGTCAGCGCCACCGGCGACGAGCTCGACGAGCAACAAAAGCCTTCCGGCCTGCTCGGTAAGCTTTCCTAATCCGGTGCGCCCCGCGAGCTTAATGCCCTGACAGGCTCGCTCATAGTGGCTGTCACGGCAGTAGTTTGAGCACGGTAGCCCAGGCAGATTTGCCTGGGCAGCGGCGTTATTTTACACCGCGACGCAGCACTGACTTCACTTGTCGGGTTCTGCCCGCCCGCGAGACATCGCGCAGCTGATTTATACCCGCACCTCGTTCGCCTGCACCTGCCCCGTATCTCCGGGATCGGTTTTCGTTTGCTTCGTCCTGGCGCAACTGCCGTGACGGCTGCGCGGGTTGTTGTTCTGTGGAGGCACGCCCCTGCTGATTATGCTGGCTCCCAGGTTGTTTACGCGCTTGGTGGTCTGCTTGTTTTTCGAGTTCTTGCTGGGCTTTTTCGAGTTTGCCTTCAAACTCCAGTAGTCGTTTAGCGGTGCGTTCCCGGAATTTCTCTGCGAATTGTTCGAATTCCATTACCACTGTCCCATCCTGTGAGTATTACCAGGCGCCGCTTCTTTTGGTTTAGCTCCTGGTTCTTCCTGGTTATCCGGTTTTGGTTGTTGTGCAGCAGGCTCTTGGGCAGGCGCAGGAGCCGACGGTGGGCCCTGTTCTGCCGGTGGTGCCGGTTGCGGATCAGGTTGTGGCTGTGGTGCCGCTTCCGGACCTACCTGCGCTGGGCCAGAATGGAATTGTTTCTTGTCCACGGAATGCTCTGGCATCGGACGCTCAATAACCTCATCATCTGGCTCCGGGATTGGTTCTGACACCGGCTCAGGCTGTGGTTGTGGCGCCGGTTTTTCTTCGGGAGGACAATCAGGTTCCGGGCGCGGTTCCGGTTGTGGTTCCGGTGCAGGTGCTGGTTCTTCCGGAACTGGTGGCTGTGGCGCCTCACATTCGATCTGCTCTAAGCACTGCGTTGCAGTCTCGATGATCAACTGAGCGCCGATGACCGCCATTCCCAGCCCTGCGATCGCCATTTGGCCGATGCAGCAAATGTCGATGTCGCAATTATTCTGTACAGAGCTAGCCAGCCGTGTCGGTGGGGCTTCCGCTGGCTGTCCTTCCGGCTGGAACTCAGGCTCTGGCTGCGCTGGTTGCGTTGGCTCTGCTGGTTGCGTTGGCTCTGCTGGCTGCGTTGGCTCTGCTGGCTGCTCAACGGCTTGAGTAGGCTGAGCTTTCTGCGAAGGTTGCTCGCAAGGCTCGCGTTGCTCTCGTGGCTCACACGCTTCCGCCTCTGGTTTTTCCGCCATCGACGGAGTCGTTGTGGGACTCTCACAGACTTGAGCTTGAGCTATCTTTCCACTCAGGCCAGTTTTCATCGACGACGAAGACTGCATTTTGCCTTCTGCCTGACCTGCCGACTGTGTCGAAGCCACGGAGCCCGGTTTTGCTGGTGGCGCGGTCTCACAGTGCTTGTTCTGCACCGATTGTGCCTGTGTTTCAGCCTGTATTTGCTGGCTGTGCAACATCTGCTGCTGTTTATTCTGTGGTTGTTCTGGCTGGGGCTGGGCTAAATGCGTATCGGTATGCATCTTTTTAGCAGAATGCTGAGCCGGTTCAGTTGACCCTCCCCCAGGCATGTCACCGGACGGTGGGCAATCACAGTCAATCGGCGCGAGTGCATCACCACCGCCGCCGTGATCACCAGGAGCTTCCGGTTCAGTTGCAGGCGGATCCACTAAGTCTTTTTCACATAGCTGCTCACAACGCCGCAAGAATTCTTCATAGCACCCGGAAATTGCATCGTCTCGATCACCGACGACGCGCATGAATGCACTGACGGCTGGCTCGATCACCATGCTCGCTAATGTGCCGATCATGCCGCTCAAACGCATGACCGGGTGTAACCGTATTAGCCGGGTAACAATCTGCACGACTGGGATCACTGATCCCAAAATCTCGGAAAGCCCTAATTCGGAACTATCACGAATATCATCGACCGCGTTTCCGCAATTCTGTGCGCCATCAGCGAATTCTTGGCTAGCAATCTGGTCATCTTCATGATCAGACTGGAATCGCTGCAGTAATTCTTCGATAGCGCCGCCGGCAAGCTGCATGCCCGAACCAGCCGATAACGCATCGAGCACAGTACGAAAGCCATCGCCCTTATCGCGCCGGGCACCGGCGGCTGCCGAGGACTGAGCCACCAGCTGTGCCGAATCGAGTCCATCAACTTTGCCAGCAGCCTCACGCATCGTTTCAATCACACCCGCTGGTGGTGCGTAGCTACCGCCAGAGACCACGGCTAATTCTGCTAGACACTGCTGAAAATCGTTAAGTAGTCGGTTTATTTGTATGCTCATCGACCCTGCCCTACTTGTTGTGCACCAAATGGTCTCGCATTGTGTTCATCTTGTGCACACAAGTGATCACATTCAGCAATTCCCGACCGTGCAGTCTGGCGGCGCCGAGTGATCCGAGCAGTGCCCTGGGCGTGTACGGCTTCTAACGCTGCGGCAATGCGCGCACCATAATGGCTAAAACCTTGTCCTGCCGCTTGAGCCGGGTAGGCAGGCCGATCGGCCACATGGGCATCGTGGTGTGCGTCATCGGCCCGGGCTACGTGCTGGAATCTCTCGCGTAATGCCGCATAATCGAAATCGACATTATTCATGAAAAACCGCACCTCCTTTTCCACTGACCATCCAAAAATAAGTACCGAAATACTCATTGCCTTGGACGAGATAACTGATGTTGAACGTTGTCTCGCCAGTATTGGACTGTGGGAATAAAGGTGCGGTTCCGAAAAAAATATTTCTTTGGCGGAAAGCTAGACCGCCGAGACCACCGCGGCTAGCTGACCAGCAACTTTGCGTGCGGTTTCTTCTTGTTCTGCTTCTACCATCACACGGAACAATTCCTCAGTTCCAGACGGTCGCAACAGCACGCGACCGCCTGTCCCCAGATCTTGTTCTGCCTTTGCAATCGCAGAGCGAACCTCATCATTGCCCATGATCGCCGCTTTATCTGAGACTGGAACGTTGATCAATACTTGTGGCAACACGGTCATGACGTCGGCAAGCTCTTTAAGGCTCTTACCGGTTTTCACCATCTGTGACATCAACAACAACCCAGTCAACGTGCCATCTCCAGTAGTGCAATGCTCTGGCAGCACGATGTGGCCGGATTGTTCGCCGCCGAGGCTGAACCCGCCCCCATTAAGCGCTTCGACGACATAGCGATCGCCGACCTTGGTCTGAATCATCTCGATGCCCTGCTCCTGCATCGCAAGGCTCAGGCCCAGATTCGACATCACGGTAGCAACCAAAGTGTTGTGGCGCAGATCGGAATCGTTTTTCATGCCGACGGCCAAAATTGCCATGATCTGGTCACCGTCGACGACGTTGCCTTCTGCATCAACGGCCAGGCAGCGGTCAGCATCCCCGTCGTGCGACAAAGCGAGGTCCGCACCGTATTCCCGCACGGCTGCTTGTGCCTTCTCAATGTGTGTGGATCCGCAGTCATCGTTGATGTTGTAGGCATTGGGAGCGTTATAGATCGCATCAACGCGAGCGCCTGCCGCCGCATAGGCTTCCGGGGCAATCTTCGAAGCAGCACCATTCGCGCAGTCGACGACGACGTGCAGGCCGGTAAGATCCGTCGAGCAGACTTCCTGTAAATGCGTCAGGTAGCGTTCATGCGCATCCGGGGATTCTTCCACCACACGCCCGATGGCAGACCCTGTCGGCCCGGCTTCTTCCAGCACATTCATGCGAGCTTCAATTTCGTCTTCTACGTGATCAGGCAGCTTGCGCCCACCCGAGGAGAAAAACTTGATGCCATTATCCGGCATTGGGTTGTGCGAAGCAGAAATCATCACGCCCATATCCGCGCCGTAGTCGTCGGTAAGAAACGCCACTGCAGGTGTGGGCAGCACGCCCACACGCAACACATCCACACCACGGGAAGCCATACCTGCCGCCATCGCCGCAGCGAGCATTTCTCCGGACACCCGGGGGTCACGGCCAATGATGGCGGTCGGACGGCGGCCTTGCCGATCGCGTTGTGAAGTCAGTACTTCCGCAGCTGCTGCACCCAAACGCAGAGCCAGCGGAGCGGTAAGCACCTCATTGGCATGGCCACGGACACCATCGGTTCCAAATAGACGAGTCATGCCCTCAATTATGCACCCTCACCGGATGGCACTGTCTAATATGCGCGCGTTCACCAATTCACGTCCATTATGCGAGCCTTTCCTTTATCGCCCGAGTAGCCTATAAGCCATGAATTCTTCCTTCCGCTCGCCTGGTGTACCGCAACCACCTGGTTCCGGAACAAAGCAGCTCACCCGCAGCCAACGACTCGACCGACTACCGCTTACCCGCGCGCACGGAAAATTACTAGGCGGTTCCGGTGTTGGTTGGGCGCTCGATGCCATGGACGTTGGGCTGATCTCGTTTGTGATGGCCGCGCTCGTCGCCCAGTGGGGGCTTTCACCTGGACAGGCATCGTGGTTGGGATCCATAGGTTTTGTGGGCATGGCCATTGGCGCTACGCTCGGCGGTCTGCTGGCAGATAAATTCGGCCGACGGCAAGTGTTTGCCGCCACGCTGTTGCTTTATGGCTTGGCGACGGGCGCATCTGCCCTGGCTGGTTCGCTGTCGTTGTTGATCATTTTGCGTTTTATCGTCGGACTCGGTCTGGGTGCGGAACTGCCTGTGGCCTCGACATACGTGGCCGAATTTGCGCCACGTTCTATCCGCGGGCGCATGGTGGTGATTCTGGAAGCTTTCTGGGCCGTGGGCTGGATTCTCGCTGCGGTGATCGGCACATTTGTGGTGGCTTCTGGCGACAACGGTTGGCGTTGGGCACTGGCGTTAGGATGCATCCCAGCCATCTATGGCCTGGTGATCCGAATGGCGCTGCCGGAATCCGTGCGCTACTTGGAAAGCCGCGGGAAAACACGCGAAGCCGAAAAAGTAGTGCAGGAATTTGAGGATTCCCCACGGCTGAAATGGCAAGCCAAGCGCTTGCCCAAGCGTACCGACGACGTACAAGAAAACGCCGGTGTGCGGGGTGGAAAATCCATTTGGTCGCCATCTTTGCGGTCGCGTACCCGCAACCTATGGATCATCTGGTTCTGCATCAACTTGTCATACTATGGGGCTTTCATCTGGATCCCGTCATTACTGCACGACCAGGGCTTTAGCCTGGTGAAATCTTTCGGATTCACGCTGATTATCACCTTGGCACAGCTTCCCGGCTATGCGGTAGCGGCTTGGTTGATTGAACGTTGGGGCAGACGGGCAACCTTGGCGACGTTTTTGGCGGGTTCAGCTATGGCAGCTGGTTTGTATGGTTTCAGTTCCACCGAAACGACGATCATTATCGCCGGATGCTTGCTCAGTTTCTTTAACTTGGGTGCCTGGGGCGCGCTGTACGCGATTGGGCCGGAGCTCTACCCAACGACGCTGCGCGGGACAGGAACTGGTGCCGCTGCTGGGTTCGGGCGCCTAGCATCGATCCTGGCTCCATTGTTAGTGCCGGTAGTTCTGAATATCGGCGGGCAAGGATTGTTATTTGTGCTGTTCGGGCTGAGCTTCGCGGTCGCTGCCGTTGCTGCATTCCAACTCCCGGAGCAAAAAGGTAAGCCATTGCGCTAGTAGTTGTATTCTCAGATGGTTTGATTGATGCTCTAAAGAAAATCTAAGATTTCATACTGATATTCGTATAAGGTATTGCCACAAACACTAAAGCGTCCTGGGTTTAGTTCCTACCTCAGGTAAAGAAGAATTAGGCACTATGCCCAGAAAAGTATTCCGTCGAGTTTAAGGAGCAGGCGGTCCATCAGATCATTGAAATGGTCCGTTTGGAGTCCTGCTCACTACAGCGCCTACGAACAGGTCGGCGAGCTCCTCGGCGTATCACGCCATACATTACGGACGTGGTACCGCGACAGTGCCTCCACACGAGATGGCCACACAACGCCGGATAGCGAAACAATGAAAGAAGAGCTTGGGGCGTCTGCGCCGAGACAACCGCGAACTGAAACGAGCAAACGGGATTTTTCAAAACTGCTTCGGCTTTTTCCGCAGCGGAACTCGACTACCCCCAAGGCCCGTGGGAGTCAGTGGGAGAAGTTGAGTTGGCGACCTTGCGGTGGGTGCATTGGTGGAGCACTAAGCGCCTTCACGAAGCATTTGGACTACGCCACCCCGCAGGAAGTAGAAATCGAGTACCACCTCACCCAGCCCGTCAATGCGGGGTAGTAAAAGAGGCGGAACTAAACCCAGGACGCTTCAAGCACCAAGAAGGCGACCAACGAGTCAGCAGCCACTCCGCACCTCTTCCAAGAAAACCATCAGCCAGATCTGCCATACGTAGGAATACCTGCAGTTGTGTCAGAATCGAGAAGATTTTACACAGCTGCGTAGCTTGATCCAGATGTTATCGCTGGTACCAAGCTATATATCGGCGAAGCCCCGGGAGCGGATCATCAAAACTGGCAAAGGTGTGTTGGCTGCGTGTGAGCTTCACCCCGAGCGTTCGCTTGCCGAGCACTACAACCCGCTGGTGATGGCACCAGAGCTTCTTAAGGCACACGACGCTCTCGACCGTGAGGTTGATAAGGCGATGGGAGCACCCCGCAAACTCACTACCGAGCGTCAGCGTCAAGAGATTCTGTTCGCTAACTACGTAAGTATGACCAGCACTACCTAGTCAGAACACCTGCCACCAATCAACCAAACACCAGAACGCTACCAAATACTGGCGGCAAACCGATCCTGAACAAAAACAAGATCAGTATCTACCAACTCGCCAGATAAGACCACTCATGAAAATATCTCTATCAGTTGGTGTCTGGTCGCTCCGTCCAACTAACAGAGATAAGTTCGTAATATGGAGAGACAATACGATTTAAGCGTTTTGGTCTTCCTGGGCTTTTCTCCCCACGAGAAACGCGGAAAATATTCCAAGAAGTGTGCATATCACGGAGCTGAAAATCACTGGAGTTGATCGCACCTCCGGCAGCGATATCTGTATTGCTAGTTCCGAAACCCCAATAGTCAAAGCGATCATGCTAAGAACAAATGGAAAAGGTTTATACATTCGGTTCCTATCTCTTAGTGCTTAGGGGATTATCGTCCAGAGCATTCTGCGGCAGCTGCCCCCACGGAGCCAGCGATGCCCGCTGCTGCAACTGTGGCCAGCGGCCCTACTGGACCGGTAACGGGCGCGGACAAAATACCGGCCGCGCCACCTGCTACCGCTCCAACTGAAAATAGTACTCCTGAAGCGCAACCTGCAGCGCTACGATCTTCGGAACCTGAAAGGACTACTACTTGATCCATAGGAACTTTTCCTTCATACTTTCCGGAAATATGATCTCCATTGTTCACAATTCAAGCGTTTGTGACGTCTGCTTCGAAACCGTTTTCATCCGCGGATTGGATCCGGTAGATAGGGGTTTCCATCTTTCTCTGCTTGGTCTACTTCACCAGGAGACATTAGATCATCTTTATCGCTTCCCCTTTCCGGGATACTGGTTCCTGTCTGATGGCGGACACGTTAAATGCTAATGCAAAAGAAAACGGAGTTCAATAGTCGCCGTCTCTCTTGCACTGGGAGGATGTAAAGCTGTAACAGCCCTCATACGCGCATGATGAGCAACTAACCACCCCGCCGCACGCACCTTAGGTGACGGAACGTGTCTGCGGTGGTGTTACTCCGTGGGTGCGGGTTGAAGTGTCCCAGGTTGAGACCGTCCACGCAAGCAATCACCGCAACGGGGCGTACACCAAGACCATTGATTCTGGTTACGGGGATTTAGAAGTAACCGTGCCGAGGGATCGTGCTGGCACGTTTGCGCCCCAGATGGTGCCCAAAGGCTCCCGTCGGCTCAGAAGAACTCGACGACATGATTATCTCGCTGTACGCCAGTGGGATGACCGTGCGCGATATTTGCCACCATCTTTCCACCACCCTGGGGGTGGATATGAGCCCGGATACGATCAACGATCAGCACGATTACCGATGCGGTCTTGGACGAGGTCATGATCTGGCACAACCGCCAACTCGACGAGTTCTACCCAGTGATTTTCCTTGATGCGCTACGCGTGAAAATCCGCGATGGCCACCGCGTGGTCAATAAAGCCTGCCGGAAGCCGTGGAGGCAACCTGGCCGAATTCCATAGTGCAGACCTTCATTGTGCACCTGATTCGGGCTGCGAACCGGTGGGTGTCCCACCAGTACCAAACAACCGTCTCTCGCATGCTACGCGATATCTACACAGCTGCAATCCAGGACACCGCCCGTGCCAGCTTGGATGCTTTTAAGGCCAGTGAACTGGGGTGTAAATACCCGCAGTCGGTGAAAGTCTGGCGAGACGCGTGGGATCGGTTTGTGCCGTTTGTGAAGTTCCCGCCGGCGGCACGGCGGGTGTGTTACACCACGAATTCGATCGAGTCACTCAATGCTTAGGCTGCGTAAAGCTACTCGTAACCGGGGACAATTCCCCAACGATGCTGCCGCGCTGAAGACGCTGTGGTTGATGATCTGCAATATCGAAGATAAGCGTGCTGCCCAGCGAGCGAAGAAAGCCATCAACCAACTAGCCGTGGCTTACCCCAACCGTTTCGCGGATTACTTGTAAACAAACCCCACACACAAAAAATCGGATGAGGTTACCCTCGTTTAGTGGACACCCGATTAGTGCGGATCTTGTGTCCGTAAGAGAGGATGTTCATTGTGAGTCAACAGCGAAAGAAGTACACACCTGAGTATCGACGTGAAGCCGCGAACCTGGTAATCGAGTCGCAGCGCCCAATCGCTCATGTGGCTAAAGAAATCGGCGTCGGACCAGGTCTTTTAGGCCGGTGGGTAAAAAATGAGCGCGAACGCCGCGGATCCTCTGATGGGCTAAGCCAGGCCGATCTTCGCGCTGAAAATGCTCGTTTGCGCCGTGAATTAG
>NZ_JAPJNQ010000031.1 GCF_030826625.1 Corynebacterium sp.
CCCCAGGCCAGATCATTTGGGCTTTCATCGTCTTGCTGGCGTGTTTGACCACCGCCGTTGGTCTGATCTCGTCGACCTCTGAGTTCTTTGCGACGCTGACCCCACAGATGGGCTACCGCGTCTGGGCCGTCATCTTCACCGTGGTTTCGCTGGTGCTGGCCGCGCAGGGTCTGGATTTCGTCCTGGATATTGCCGTGCCAATCATCATCTTCTTGTACCCGCCAGCAATCACCCTGATCATTCTGACTCTGCTCGAGCCCGCATTCGGCGGCAAGGTCAACTTCTTCTTCACCTTCCGCATCGGGCTGTGGACCGCCGTCGTGTGGTCCGCGTTCATGGTCGCCGTATCCCAGGGTGCGGAAGGCCTGGAGCCGATCATCGGGTGGACGCCACTGCACGCAGTAGACCTCGGCTGGGTATTGCCGGTGCTCATCGCTGTAATCATTGGCCTCATTATGGATATTTCCAAGCCACGGCAAGCACCAGAGCAGGCTCGCCTGCGCCAGGAAGCCATGCGCGGAGCATAAACGCCTCTACGAGGAAACCTTCGCGCAAGAAAATATTGCGCTGGAAAATATTGCGCAGAAGATAATCAAAGACTAATTTGGCGGGCATTATGTCTGATTCTGTTTCCACTGGTTCCGCTGGTTCCACTAATTCCGCTGATGCCGCTAGTGCAGCTAGCTCCGCTAGTCCCGCCAACGCTTCCACTCAGAGAATCCCTCTGTCCCTGATTGATTTCTGCACTCTGTATTCCGGAGAATCCACCGCCGACACCATGGCTCGGTCGGTGGAATTTGCTCGTTCTGCAGAAAAACTTGGCTTTTCGCGTATTTGGTACGCCGAGCACCACAACATGCCCCACATCGCTTCATCCGTGCCAGCGCTGATCATGGCACACGTGGGTGCGCACACGGACTCGATCCGTTTGGGCGCCGGTGGTGTGATGTTGCCAAACCACTCGCCTTATTCCATCGCAGAACAGTACGGCACGCTGGCGGAAATGTATCCCGGCCGTATCGATCTTGGCTTGGGCCGAGCACCAGGCACCGATATGCACACTTTGGGTCGTGCTTTACGACGTGACCCGCGTGCGGCCGAAAACTTCCCTGACGATGTGCGCCAACTACAAGGTTTTTTGGGTGCACCGGAAGATTCCCCCGTTCCCGGTGTCATTGCGATTCCGGGCCGGAATACCAATGTGCCACTGTTTATTTTGGGCTCGTCCATGTTTGGCGCCTCCCTGGCAGCGAAATATGGCCTGCCCTATGCCTTCGCCTCGCATTTCGCTCCGCAACACTTGGAAAATGCCACGGCTTATTATCGCGAACATTTCCAGCCGTCCGAATACCTTTCCGAGCCTTATGTCATCGCGGCGGTCAACGTCATCGCCGACGAGACCACCGCGGGCGCTCAACAACAATTTGACCAGGTAGCTCGCAGTCGCGTACGTGCTTTCGCTGCGCGTGGCCGGAAGATCACCGACGCCCAGTTAGAAGATTTGGTGCACTCGCCACAGGGTCAACAAATTATTTCCATGCTGCATTACACCGCCGTCGGTACCGAGGGCGAAGTACGCGACTACCTGCAGGATTTCGCAACTACCGCACATGCCGATGAGCTGATGATTTCTCTGCAAGGCACCACCTTCGACGACACCGCGGCGGGCATGCAGCATCTGGCGAACGCTTGGCAGTTGGGCTAGTGCGCACGCCTTTGCGCAGAGCAGTCAGCTCAGTTGTTGCCTCAGTCAGCGCGCTAGCGTTAGCCGGGTGTTCGGCCGGGCACACCGCCAATTACGCGCGTCCCGGTGATGCGGAGGCCATCGTCTTAGCCTCGACCTCTGCTGCCAGCTCACTGGATTTCACCAATAACGGTGGTTCTGCCGCACCAGGCGCGCTGCTGACTGACGTGTATGAGACTTTGGTGCGCATCGACGACGACGGCGAGATCAAACCGCATTTGGCAACCAGCTGGGAAGTTTCGGATGATCGCACCGAATATATTTTTCACCTGCGTGACGGGGTGAATTTTTCAGATGGTTCTCCTTTTAATGCAGAAACGGCAGCTTTTAGCATTGCCTATGTGCAAAACGAGTGGACGAACGGCCTGAAAGCCGGGATGGATGTGGTCTCCGAGGCAACCGCCGTCGATGAACACACCTTGCGCGTGCGATTGCGGCAGCCCGATTCTGGGTGGTTGTGGTCGATGGGCACGACGATCGGCGCGATGCTCTCGCCCACCGGTGTGGATACTTTGGCCAGTGATCCCGTCGGCACGGGTCCGTTGACGGTAGAAAGTTTTGCCACGGGGGAGTCGATCCGTTTTGCCCCGCGCGAAGATTACTGGGGTGCTCCCGCACAAACGCCGGTGGAGATTCGGTATTTTTCGGATGCGATTTCGTCGATCAATGCCCTGCAGTCTGGCCAGGTAGATCTGGTATGGGCGATGCAAGCCCCCGAACTGCTGGGGTCGCTAGATGATTCCATCAACGTCGATATTGGCACCACCAACGGCGAGATTATTTTCTCTATGAATAACAATGCCGCGCCTTTCGACGATCCGTTGGTGCGCCAGGCTGCGGCCTATGCGATTGACCGGCACGCTGCGAATGAGGTGGTCTTTTCCGGGCACGCTACGGATACTGCGGGTGCTCCGGTCTCGCCGACAGACCCATGGTTTGACGAGGTTGTGCAGCGCGCACGCGAAGCTGAGTCAGCTGATCTTGCGTCTTCTGACGACGGTTTTTATCCCTTCAATCCAGACCTCGCACGGGAACTGTTGACCAGCAGTTCTTATGACGGCGAGCTGGTCACGCTTACTGTGCCATCGCTGCCTTATCCTCGGTTGCTGGCAGAGCTGATTTATTCGCAATTGCGTGAGGTGGGATTCCAGGTTGCTGTGGAAACCGTGGAATTTCCAGCGGTCTGGCTGAATCAGGTGCACGGGGCAGCGGATTACCAGGCCTCAATTATCGCGCACTTGGAAGCCCGCGATACCGAGCACATGTTTGGTAATCCTGATTATTATCTCGGTTTTGATGACCCGCAGGTGCGCAAGCTTTTCGACGATGCCGCCACCAGCGCGGATCCAACCGTCGAGATGGCAGATGCCATCGAGTTGATCATGGAATCCGCGGGTGCGCTGACGATCGCAAACCTGCCGAATATCGTGTTGTCTGACCCGAGTATTTCCGGGATCACACCAACCATGGTTACTGATTCAATAAAATTATCTACTTTAGAACGCAGCAATCACCACGGACGCGATGACCAACGTGAACAGCAGGAGGCCGCATGATTCGTGCCCTCGCCCGGGTCTGCGCCAGGTTTCTGGTGCTCTTGGCACTCTCCTCGATGTTGATTTTTGTTGTGCTGCGCGCCGCGCCTGGCAACCCAGCGCGGGTGGCGCTAGGGGTATCTGCTTCGGATGAGGATATAGCGCAATTGTCTGCTGCACTGGGTCTGGACCGCCCACTGTTGGTGCAGTACTGGGATTGGGTTTCTGGGCTGTTGCGCGGTGATTTCGGGGTGTCGCTAGTTTCCCAGGAAAACATCACCCCGCTGGTGCTTGATCGTGCACAGGTCTCGCTGATTTTGGTGGGCTTGGCGATGGCCTTGTCGTTGCTAATCGCAGTGCCGGTGGGCACCTGGTTGGCTTATCGGCAGGCTAAGCCGGATGCCGCAGTATTATCCGGGTTGGTGCAGCTGGGGATCGCTGTGCCGTCGTTCTTATTGGCGATTGTGTTGGTGGCAATTTTCGCCGTGCACCTGGGGTGGCTCCCAGCTGGCGGTTGGTTGCCGCCAAAGTATGGTTTCGGTGGCTTCCTTTCTCACCTGGTGCTCCCGGTTTTTTGTTGGCATTGGTACAGGCTGCGATTTTGACGCGCTATGTGCGCTCAGCTGTGCTGGAAGTCATCGAACAAGACTATCTGCGCACTGCACGCGCTAGCGGGGACACGGAATTGCAGGCTTTACGTCGCCATGGCTTGCGCAATGCAACACTGCCGGTGTTAACGGTAGCGGGTGTGCAATTGGCGACGCTTATAGCCAGCGCGGTGGTGATCGAGCGGGTGTTTGTGATTCCGGGTTTAAGCTCCATGTTGTTGGATGCCGTTCATGCCCGGGATCTGCCGACTGTGCAATCGTTGGTGATGGTGTTGGTATTTTTCACCTTGGTGGTCACACTCGTAGTCGACTTGGCTTATAGGATCGTTGATCCGCGGTTGCGTCGAAACAGCGGTGTGCGAAATGGTGTACGAAATGGTGTGCGACGCAGTTTTCGTCGGCAAGCTCGAACGGGACGTCAAACAGCTACCAGCAAGCAAAAACGGGCGGCGCGCTCATGAACAGCACGGCACAGAAAAACCTCAGCCTATGGATCGGCGCTTGTATCGTCGCGGGGATCATCGTCATCGCTGCGGTCTCATTGCTGTGGACACCGCACGATCCACTACACGCCGCACCGGCAGACCGGCTGCAAGCACCGTCGTCGCAGTATTGGTTGGGAACGGATCGGTTCGGGCGCGATATTGCGTCCCGGTTGATGATTGGCGCTCGGGTCACGCTTTTCGTTGGTGTAGTCGCGGTAGGGATCTCTGCTGCGTTGGGCATTCCGCTCGGTATTTGGGCTGGAATGCGTGCCGGCTGGATCGACACCGTGATCATGAGAGGTGCTGATCTACTGCTCGCCTTTCCTGCGCTGTTATTGGCGATTATCGCAGCTGCTGTTTTTGGACCGTCGACGTTTACGGCAATGGTAGCGATTGGTATCGCGGGCATCCCGGGGTTTGCGCGGGTCGCCCGGGCGGGCACGCTGCAAGTTGTGACGCAGGATTATATTTCGGCCGCTCGCATCTCCCAGGTTTCTGAACCGATGATCGCTTGGCGTCACGTGTGGCCGAATATTCGCAGCCTGGCCATCGTGCAAGCATCCGTGGCGTTTGCCTTAGCGATTCTTGCCGAAGCCGCGCTGAGTTTCCTGGGCTTAGGTGCCAGTCCACCGCACCCGTCGTGGGGTTTGATGCTGCAAGCCGCCCAAACTCAATTAGCCAGCGCTCCCCTGCTGGCACTGTGGCCCGGCCTTGCGATTGCATTAGCGGTGCTGGGTTTCAACCTGTTGGGCGATGGGCTTCGTGACCACCTCGATCCGCGTAGGAGAAAACGATGAGCTTGCTGGAAGTAAAAAACCTGCGCATCCAGGCTGCGGTCGATTCGGCTGGCGTACTTGTCGACGATCTCAGCTTCAGCCTCGCCGCCGGTGCGCGGTTGGGAATCATCGGTGAATCAGGCTCCGGGAAATCGCTGACGGCGTTGGCGCTGCTCGGCTTATGCCCAGGTGGGGTCCGGGTTTCCGGCGGCATACGTATCGCAGGTACTGAGATGTACCAGGGGAAGGCTACCCGGCGCGCACGTGAAAAGCGGTGGTCCGGTATTCGTGGCAAACGCATCGGCATGGTGTTTCAAGAACCAATGTCTGCGCTGGATCCATTGCAGAAGATCGGCCCGCTGCTGGGCCGCCAAGCACGCTCGTTGTTAGCGGAGGTCGGCCTGGACCCGGGTTTTGTCGCCCGCTATCCTTTCGAATTATCCGGTGGCCAGCGCCAACGGGTGCTCCTGGCATTGGCGATTGCGCAGGACCCAGAGGTGCTGATTTGTGACGAGCCGACCACTGCCTTGGATGTGATTGCGCAAGATGAAGTACTCAGCCTGATTGAACGCTTGGTGCGCGAGCGCGGGATGGCGTTGCTGTTTATTAGCCATGATCTCAACGTCGTCAAGCGGATGTGCGATGATGTCCTGGTACTGCACCGGGGTCGCACAGTCGAGCGTGGTGCGACGCGGGAGGTTTTGGCACGCCCCCGGCAACCTTATACACAGCGCTTATTGGCGGCTTCTCGGCATGAGTTGCCAGCGCGCGCGGTGGAAGCGGCAGACGAGACGCATCCGGGCACCCCAGCCGTAATCGCACTGGAAAACGTTACTCAGGCTTATGGGGAAACCACTGTGCTGCAAGATATTAATCTCCGGGTGCGCCAGAGTGCTCGGCTGGGCGTCGTGGGGGCATCAGGATCGGGCAAATCCACGTTGCTGAAAATCCTCGCTGGTTTGCAGCAACCGACAGCGGGAAATGTGCAGGTCGATGCTGGTGTACAGATGGTGTTCCAGGATCCGTTCGCTTCGCTGAATCCACGGCTAACCATCGAGCGCACGGTTGCGGAAGGTGGCGGGAACGACGAGCGGGTTAGCGAAATCCTTGCGGAAGTCGGTCTGCCTGCCGATTCGGGCACGCGGTTTCCTCATGAGTTTTCCGGTGGACAGCGTCAACGTATTTCCATCGCGCGTGCCGTCGCCGGCTACCCCGATATTTTGCTTGCCGACGAAGCTGTTTCGGCACTTGATGTATCCGTGCGCGCACAAGTGCTCGAAGTTCTGGATGCGCTGGTGGAAAACTACGGGTTGACCTTGATTTTCGTCAGCCACGACCTGCATGTGGTGCGCCAGATCTGTGACGAGGTCATCGTCATGCACGACGGACGGATCATCGAAGCTGGCCCCATAGAAACGATTTGGGAGGCACCTGCCGCAGCCTATACCGCTCGGTTGCTGGCCGCTGCGCAGGTGCGTTCTGAAGCCTCCGTTGCTGCTGAGGTTTCTGGCAAGACTGGTGCCGCGGAGGGCTAGAAATCGCGCACTTTATCGCGCAGTGCGGTGAAGATGTCTTCTCCCGCATAGCCGATGCCGTCGTGCTGATACAGGTTGGTGACGTGCAGGCGACAATCCGCATAAGCGCGCGCGGTATCTAAGGACAGCTCGAATGGCACATACATGTCGTCGAAATATGTCGCAGCAGCGGATACTGGCGCGGTTGCTAACACCTCACGGTCATAAGGCGAGGCCTGGAAATTATACTGTGCCAGATCGTGGGCACCTTCGCGGAAAGCGTGCAGTGCGGGATCCTCATCGAATTGCCACGGGAAGACGTGCTCACCGGTGAGATAGAACGGCTCGTTTTTCGAGCGCGGATCAGCGTTTTCTTCGAAACCGGGAATCTCTTCGCGGATGCGGTGCGCAGACCAATTGGTAGCGCCCGGGGTAACCACGCCGCCATAGATGGATTCGTGGATCGCGGCATACAAAGGGCCGTCAGCGAACGAGACCATACCGGAGACGCTGCTCAGGAAGTCGGTTTTCAGGCGCTTTTCGCCGCCGACAGTGCGGAAGGGGTCTTCGAAAAGATACGCCAGGGTGTGGAATCCCGGCCCCTGCCCCAGGGTGATGCCGATGGTGCGCAGACGGCGTGCACTCAGGCGCTCGCCCGTCGGCAAGAGTTCTTGGGACTGATCCAGGTGGTGGCAGACTTCGCGGATCCGGTCATCGATCCACGGGTATTCGCGGTAGAGGCCCTGGTGGCGGGCTTTGACTTTGTCGAAGGTGGAGCGGTAGACGTCGTCAATGCCAACGCTGGTAGCGGGGAGACCGCCGGTGAGGTAGGCGTGTTCGATGGCCTCTGGGTAGCGCGAGAGATAGGAGGTGATGCAGAAGCCGCCGAAGGACTGGCCAAACAGGGACCATTTTTCGATGCCCAGGGCTTTGCGCAGTGCTTCGGCGTCGTCAACGATATAGCTTTGCTGGAGTTTCGACAGGCGTTCGACGCTTAAGTCTTCGGCTGGGCTGGCGCTGTCGATGCGGTGGGAACGGCCGGTGCCACGCTGATCCAGCAGGATGAAGCGGAATTCTTCCAGGGCTTTGCCCACTACCCCACCAATTTCTGATCCGGCGACTTTGCCTGCCCCGCCGAACGGACGTGGTGACGGGAATCCCGGGCCGCCCTCTAGGTAGACGATGGCTGGTTTTTCTTCGTTGCCATCCGCGTAGATTTCGCGGGCGTAGAGCTCGAAAGTTCTCGCTGCAGGATTTTGTGGATCCCAGGGCACGGTGAGTGTGTGTTCTTTGAGGTTGTGTCCGAAGTGACGGGTTGATGTTGTTTTAAGCGACATATTTTATGTCTAGTGATCTAACGGTGGTGAGTCAAGCAAACCATGCACGCCGGGGCATTCATGGTGAGCGCCGAAAACACGACTTATATAAAAATTTTAGAACCCCGCGGAATTTCGGGGGGGGTGAATTCCGCGGGGCAATGCCTTCGACAGGAGGGCCAGTGACCACTCGGGGGGGTGGTGGCCAAGGCCACGGCCTGTGAAGACACTTCCTACTATAACGAATACTTGCTAACGCAGCAACCCTGTTTTCTTTCCCAGCGATAAACTGCAGCTCAAGACCCGTGACCAGGCCTTTTGCGAAAGACGTCGCGGCCCCCAAATCGGGAAACCACGTTGTTGTGCGATCGTTTTCGGCTCAGTGTATTTGTATAGCCCTTCTGCGCCATGCCTGCGTGAGACCCCTGATTCCTTATACCCACCAATCGGGCTATCGACCGAGGCCCAACCAGCAACGTAACCGTCGTTAATGTTGACCGATCCCGCTTGGACCTGTGGAGCAATCTTCCACGCGGTTTTCGGTGCAGCAAATACCGAAGAATTCAGCCCATAGCAGGTGTCATTTGCAGCCGTGACTGCTTCGTCCAGATCCGCCACCGGCTGGATATACACGACTGGCCCAAAAACTTCTTCGCGCAACAGACGGGCACTGTCTGGTACATCGAGCAAAATCGTCGGCTCGTAAAAATACTTACCCACATCCGGACGGGCCCTGCCACCAGTAAGCACTCGCGCACCAGCGTCTTTCGCATCAGCCACAAACTCTTGCACGGTCTCCAGCTGGCTTGCGCTGACCAACGAACCGACCTGGTTTTTCCAGTCCAGCGCACCTCCTAGTTTCTGAGACTGGAAAGCGTCCGCAAGCTTCTCACAAAATTCGTCGTAAATGTCATGTTCGACATAAATACGCTCAATGGAGACACACAACTGCCCCGTATTCGACAGGCACGCGTGCGTAATCGCACGAACCGCTGTATCCAGGTGGGCATCTTTGGCGACAATCATTGGATTTTTACCACCAAGTTCCGCAGAAAAACCAACCAGGCGTTTACTCACTTGCTCCGCTAGGATCTTGCCGGTGGCGGTCGAGCCGGTGAACATCAAGAAATCACAGTTTTCAGCAATCGCGCTGCCCACTACCCCGCCAGAGCCGATCACAACAGTGAACACACCGTCAGGAAGCCCCGCTTCAGACAACAAGTGCGCAATCAGCAACATCGTAAACGGCGTGTGCGAATCCGGCTTGGCGACGACGGTGTTACCTGCCAACAGCGCCGGGATAGCATCGGCAATACCTAAGCTAAAGGGATAATTCCACGGACTGATCTGCCCAACGACGCCCTTCGGATCATGATGCAGGTAAGTTTTGGTCAGCACCGGCATGCCACCACGCTTTTTCTGCGGACGCAGCAGCCTGGGTGCTTGCCCCGCGTAATACCGAGCATTGTTCGCCACGTCGGTGACCTCGTCGAACGCCCCCGCGCGGGCCTTGCCCATCTCCAGCTGCACTAAGTCCATGATCAGCTCACGGTTGCTGAGCACCAGATCATGGAATTTCTTAAAGATTTTCGCGCGCTTTTTCACGCCGAGCTCATGCCACTCAGGTTGCACCACGCGTGCTTTATCAAAAGCTTCTACTGCGACATCAGCACCAACTTTCGGAACCCACCCCAGTGGATGGGACAAAAACGGTGCTGCGATTTCGACGCTTTCTGCAGCAGTTGCACCATCTGCTCCGGTAAAAGCAAAGGTCCGTAGATAATCGGCAAATTTATCGGGCAGCGGTTGCAAGGACAAACGCTTTGGCACGGTTCGTTGGAAGATCATGCCCCGCAATTATAGTTACTCATCAGCTAACAGATATGCAATATTGTGAATAAGCTTACTTTTTAGCCTCGGCTCCAGTACGGCGCACGATGGTGGCAAAGACTGCGCCGGTGATGTTGTGGACAATTGCGGCCACCACGCCCGGTAGTGCGGCTTCTGGACTGAAAAATTTTGCCGACATCGCCGAGGCCAAACCAGATTGTTGGCTGCCGATTTCAATTGCGACAGTGCGGTTGTACGAGCGTGGCATGCCCAGCAGTTTTCCTCCGAGATAGCCCAACACGTAACCGATGATGTTGTGCAGTAATACGGCGATCACCAGGACAAATCCGACTTGCGCAAGACGCTCACCTGCCCCTGCTACCATCGGAAACATCACCAGACAGATACCGACAATGGAAACCCATGGCAGGATCGGAGTAATCCGGGTAATAAAGCCGTCGAGGAAATAGCGCAGCACCAAACCTCCGATAACCGGAAGCAACACGGTTTGTACCAAGGTTTGGGCCATTCCAGCACCATCAACAGCAATGTCTTTCCCGGCTAATGCCAGCATAAGCAGTGGGGTCACAATCGGTGAGACCAGTGTGGATACCGAGGTCATCGCAACGGAAAGCGCGACGTCGCCACGCGCCAAATACGCAATGACGTTGGAGGCTGTCCCTCCGGAAACCGAACCCAGCATCAATAAGCCGATGGCCAGTGCGGAATCTAGCCCGAACAGCTTAGCGACGGCAACCGCGATCAGCGGCATGATGATGAATTGCCCGATCACGCCGAGAAAGATTGGCCACGGGCGGCGGGCAATTTCCTGAAAATCCGGGACGGTGAGCGTCAACCCCATCGCGAAGAGAATCAGCATCAGGAAATACGTGATGTAATCCGCAAGCGGCAGAAACGGTGCCGGAAAGAAATACGCAATCGTGATCCCCACCAGAATGGCGATGGGGAACACGGTAACGGCAAGCTTCGCGGAACGGTCCTCTGAGGTTTTCATTCAGACAGTATGCCGGATCACACGCGCACTGTCAGTTCACAGACAATTTTCCGGGGAATTTTATTCAGGGTGCTATGGCTGCTGCAGGATCCCGCGGTACTCCATCGCGCAGCCTCAGCCAATCTAGACCTCTTCTTCGGCCATGCGTTCGAGTTTTTCACGCAACCGCTGATCTTTTTTCTCCACATCTTGGGCCATTTTTTCTTGGTATTCGGCCATTGCCTGCACCAGCTCTGGCTGCCCGGCAGACAAGATCCGCACGGCCAACAGTCCAGCATTTTTCGCACCATCAATCGATACCGTCGCGACCGGCACCCCCGCTGGCATTTGCACGATAGACAGCAAAGAATCCAATCCGTCCAAGTTCTTTAGTGCCCGCGGAATGCCGATCACCGGAAGTGGCGTCGCTGCAGCCACCATGCCGGGAAGGTGCGCCGCACCGCCTGCACACGCCAGAATGCATTTCACACCACGGGTGTGAGCTTGTTTCGCATAAGCCAACATCTTCTCGGGAGTGCGATGTGCTGATACCACGCCGACTTCAAATGGCACCCCAAATTCGGCGAATACTTCCACCGCCGGTTTAACCGTATCCCAATCCGAATCCGACCCCATGATCAGCCCAATAGCTGGGTTGCCCTGGCTCATTATTGCGTTCTCCTCATTGGTTTAGCGTTGGTTTTAATGTTGGTTTAGCGTTGGTTCGCTTCCAGCCTAGCCAGTGTAGCCATCGTCCCACCGGGCATTAACCACGAAATTCGCGGCCAATCTGGCTTGCCGACGTACTTCCGCAACGTCAGCCCGTCCGCTAATGTTCACATGCCCCATCTTCCGGCCGGGACGATAGTCCTTGCCGTATAAATGCACCTTGGCCTGCGGGAAACGCTCCCATACCGCGCGTACGCGCTCGCGCATCGGCATCTCCGGATCAGCCTCGCCCCCCAGTACATTCGCCATCACAGTCACTGGCTCGGTAGTCTCCGCTGAACCAAGCGGATAGTCCAGCACCGCACGCAGGTGCTGTTCAAACTGCGACGTCACGCACCCATCCTGGCTCCAGTGCCCCGTGTTGTGCGGGCGCATCGCCAACTCGTTGACGCTCAACCGGTCGGTACCTGATTCATCAACATAATGGAACAATTCGACTGCCAAAACGCCGGTCACATCCAGTTGCTCGGCAACGGTCACAGCCAGTTTCTCGGCTTCACTGCGCAGAGCTTCCGGCAGCCCCGGCGCGGGTGCAACGGCCTCGGCACACACTCCCCCGGCCTGCACCGATTCCACCACTGGCCAAGTCTGCAGCTGACCAGATGGCGCACGCGCAACCATTGCTGAAAGCTCACTGACAAAATCCACCTTGGTTTCTGCCAGCAATTCGACGTCTTCTGCCAGTAGTTCGTCGACAAGAGCGTCCAAGTGTGCCATCGATTCCGGGAACCAGACACCCTTGCCGTCGTATCCGCCACGGCAGGCTTTCAAGCAGACCTTGCCGTCGTGTTCCTCCCAGAATGCACGGGCGGTCTCAGAATCGGTGATCGGTGCAAATGCTGGCACCGGCACGCCGAGGCTGTCCAGATTGCGGCGCATCACCAGTTTGTCCTGTGCGTTTTCCAGAGCGTCAGGGCCTGGCTGAATGTTCACACCTTCCGCTTGCAGGGTGCGTAGGTGCTCCAGGGGAACGTGCTCGTGATCAAAGGTGACGGCATCAGTACCTGCAGCAACGGCACGTAAATCATCCAGGTTACGGTAATCGCCGATGAACACATCACTGGTTACCTGGGCTGCCGAAGAATCCGGCTTGCCAGCTAAAACTCGTAAAGATTGGCCCAGCTCAGTCGCTGCCGGGGCCATCATGCGCGCGAGTTGACCATCACCAACGACGGCAACGACTGGCAGATCAGCGGCAGGCGTCGATGCAGTTTGCGCAGCTGCAGCCTGGGATGGAGTCTGAGAATGCTCGGTTTGGGAAGATTCAGTCTGGGAAGCGTTAGTCACAAAAATCCATTGTAACCAGGCTCGCACAGATCAAAAATATGGGCTCGGGTGCAAAGCAGCGTTGATCGCACCAACCACCTTTTTCGATTTCGGAACGCCGCCGAAATACAGCGGATACGAAAACCCGCGCACTGCCAGCGAAATCCCTTTTCGACGACGTGCAACATCCAGCACCTGTCCTAAAGGAATGGAATCTACCTTCGCTGTCAGCTTGGCCGGGCGGGCGACAATCCGCTGATCAGTAACGATAAAACGCTGTTTGCGGCTGCGCAATAGCGGCAGCACGAAACGCCAGACCACTAACAGCAGCCACACCGTCACCACACTGTTGTGCAGCAGCACGGGTTCGAATACACCAGTAGCGGGTTCCGGCAGGTTATACGGGTTATCCAGCCAACCAATGCCCATCCAGGCCACCCCGGTGAGCAGCACAACCTCGAGAAACGGGAAGACCAGCGCGGTCAACGGGGCTGTCATATCTACCAACACATTTTCGTTCGGCGCAATCGCCAGCCCCCGGTTTCTGGGACTTCTGGGACGAGCTGGGCCTGCCATTAGCTATAGTTCCCGTCTTTTAAACGCAGATGGGAAACATCGCCAGCAGAAAACGCGGTGCCGTCGATGCTGATGCGCCCATCATCGGTGACGGTGTCCACGGTGCCCTCAACGGTGCCACTGTGGCTGTCCAGGCGTACTCGGGCACCGATGGAAACGCACGCGTTCCGGTAATCCTCCATCAGCTGCGTATCATCAGCTTTCCACTGCTGCATCCGGTCATAAAAATTGCGCAGCACATCCACTGCAATTTGCGTGTGATCAGTAGATTTACCCGCGATGCGCAGGCTCGTGGCGTGCGGAACCGGCAACTGGTCTTCGCTCAGGTCCACGTTGATCCCCCAACCAACGACAACACGCGCTGCGGGCGGTAGCTCACCGCCAGCTTCTGCCAAAATGCCGCACAGTTTTTTTTCGCCCAACAGCACATCATTCGGCCATTTCAACCGCGTGCCACCAATCGCATCAGCAACCGCAAGCCCGGCGACCAGCGGAATGGTTCCGACGCGATCCATCGAACTCGGCATGAGCAATACCGACATAGCGATATTCGCCCCTGCGGGAGCTTCCCATACCCGACCTAACCTTCCTTTACCAGCGGTTTGGTTCGTCGTAATGCGCACCGTCCAGGGGCCTGCATCGACGTCGGCAAGCAAATCGGTGTTCGTCGACGAGGTGGATTCCGCATATGACACGCTCGCGAACTCCACAGCGTCGGCAAGCTGCTGGGCATCAAGACTCATGGCAGATATTCTACTGGTGCTACATTGCTTGCATGGCAAAAGTCACGTTTGAGTCGGTCACTATTCAGTATCCCGGCGCGGCGGCACCGTCGGTGTCATCGTTGGACCTGGAGATTGCCGACGGTGAATTCTTGGTACTCGTCGGCCCTTCGGGCTGCGGAAAATCCACGACGCTGCGTGCGCTCGCAGGGCTGGAAGATATCAGCTCCGGGCGCATCCTCATCGGAGACAAAGACGTCACCGGTACCGAACCGGGCGCGCGCGATATCGCGATGGTGTTTCAAAACTATGCGCTTTACCCGCACCTGACCGTGGAACAGAACATGGGTTTCGCATTGAAGCTGGCGAAAGTTCCCAAAGCTGAGATTGCGAAAAAGGTTGCAGCCGCCGCGGAGACCCTGGGGTTGACGGACTTTCTCAAGCGCAAACCGAAAGAGCTCTCTGGTGGGCAACGCCAGCGGGTGGCCATGGGCCGGGCGATCGTGCGCGAGCCGCAAGCGTTTTTGATGGATGAGCCATTGTCGAACCTCGATGCCAAGTTGCGCGTGCAAACACGCTCCGAACTGGCAGCCCTGCAACAGCGCCTGGGCACAACCACCGTCTATGTCACCCATGATCAGGTAGAAGCGATGACGATGGGTGACCGCGTTGCGGTGTTGAAAGATGGTGTGCTGCAGCAGGTAGCGCCTCCGCGTGAGCTGTATGATCACCCCGCAAACGAGTTCGTCGCCGGGTTTATTGGCTCACCGGCGATGAATATTTTCCCGGCAGACACCGGCAGCACCGGGGCTACCGGCAGCGCCGGAGAGCGCGGAGGCATTCGTTTCGGTGTGCGTCCTGAAGATATGCACATTCACGCCAGCAAAGAAGTTGCAGGCGCGAGCACGATTCCCGGCGCGCATGACACCATCGTCGGCACCATCGAGATTGTCGAAGAGCTCGGCGCTGAATCCTATATTTATATCGCCCCAGCCGACGGGTCTGAGGCTTCCTTGGGCGGCAACCCTGAGCGTTTTGTCGCACGATGGACCGCCGATACGCGCCCGAGACGTGGCGAAAAGGTCGCGTTGTCTTTTGACCCGGCGAAGGCTCACCGCTTCGATGCCAAAACCGGGCAGGCACTCCAACAGCCCCAATAGTTTCCTACCGCAACACACCCCACACGGGGGTGATTTGCCAGAAATCTTCTCGTACCCGTGTGGGTTCGCCTTAAGGTTAGATCACATCTGTGTGTACACAGCCACTTGCGAGCCACCCGTACGGCACGTCACACAAGAACCATAAGAAAGGTGCTTCTTCCATGACTTCCCAGCCACTCAAGACCACCACGCTGCCATCGCTCCGCGCGCTCGCTACCGGCCGCACCGGCAAACTGGCGGCCACCGTGTTTGCCTCTTCGCTAGTGCTCACCGCCTGTTCCTCCAACGATTCTGCTGACAGCGCGGATTCCACCGGCGCAGATTCGTCGGCAGATGCCACCGCTGAATCTTCGGATTCCGGCGAAGAAGGCCGCGGACCGATCACCTTCGCGATGGGCCGTAACGACACCGATAAGCTCACCCCGATCATCGAAAAATGGAACGAGGAGCACCCGGACGAGAAAGTCACCCTCGAAGAACTCGCCGGTGAAGCTGACGACCAGCGCGAAACCCTGGTGCAGTCGCTACAGGCCGGTAACTCAGATTACGACGTCATGGCACTGGACGTCGTCTGGACCGCAGACTTCGCCGCGAACCAATGGTTGGAGCCACTGGAAGGCGACTACGAAGTAGATACCTCTGATCTCTTGGATGCCACCGTCGAATCGGCAACTTATCGCGACAAGCTCTATGCTCTGCCACAAAACACCAACGGCCAGCTGTTGTTCCGCAACACTGAACTGGTTGATTCTGAGCCAGAGAACTTTGCCGATCTAGCGAGCTCCTGTGAGCAGCTGGACGACGCCGTCGAGTGCCTGACCTTACAGCTGAAGCAGTATGAGGGGCTCACCGTTAATACCATCGGCTTCATCGAAGGCTGGGGTGGTCACGTACTCGACGGTGACGATGTCGTCGTCGATAGCGATGAGGCCAAGGCAGGCCTGCAGGCACTTGTCGACGCCTTCGAGGACGGCACCATCTCGTCGTCGTCGCTGTCTGCCACCGAGGAAGAAACCAATTTGGCGTTCACCGAGGGTGAGACTGCCTATGCCATCAACTGGCCATACATGTTCACCAACGCAGAGGAAGCTTCGGCGACCGCCGGCAAGTTCGAAGTCTCCCCGCTCGTCGGCAAGGACGGCGTCGGTGTCTCCACCCTGGGTGGTTACAACAACGGCATTAACGTCAACTCTGAGCACAAGAAGACTGCTTTGGACTTCATGAAGTTCATCATCAACGAGGAAAACCAGACTTCGTTCGCAGAAAACTCCTTCCCACCAGTACTGGCCTCTATCTACGAGGATGACTCGTTGGTCGAGCAGTTCCCATACCTTCCAGCACTGAAGGAATCCCTGGAGAACGCGGCTCCACGTCCTGTCTCGCCGTTCTACGAGGCTATTTCGAAGGCTATCCAGGACAACGCTTATGCCGCGTTGCAGGGAAACAAACCTGTCGATGAGGCTATCGCGGACATGAAGAAAGCTATCGAGGCAGCTTCCCGCTAATATGCCCACTCGCAATACCTGGAGTTCACAACTTCGGCAGGCTGGTTGGCTGATCGCCCCAGCGTTGATCGTGCTCGCCATCGTGATTGGTTATCCGGTGGTGCGCGCGGTCATTTTGTCGTTCCAAGCCAACCGGAAACTCGACCCAGAAACCGGTTTGTTCACCGAGGGTGGTTTCGCCGGCCTCGATAACTATTTGCTGTGGATCAACAACCGCTGCATGGGTGCGGACGGCATGGCCGTTTCTTGCCCACCTGGTTCCCTGGCAACGGATTTCTGGCCGGCCGTTAGCATCACGCTGTTTTTCACCGTCGTCACGGTCAGCCTGGAGATCATCCTGGGTATGGCCATGGCTTTGATCATGAACGGCAAATACCGCGGGCGCGGGCTGGTGCGCGCTGCCGTGCTGATCCCGTGGGCGATTCCCACGGCGGTGACTGCCAAGCTGTGGCAGTTCATGTTCGCCAACCACGGCATCGTGAACTCCTTGCTGGGCGCGGATATTCACTGGACGACGGACCCCTGGGCGGCACGTTTTGCCGTGATCATCGCCGATGTGTGGAAGACCTCGCCGTTTATGGCTTTGTTGATCCTTGCTGGGCTGCAGATGATTCCGAACGAGGTCTATGATGCTGCCAAGGTCGACGGTGCCAGCCGCCTGCAACGCTTCTTCCGCATCACGCTGCCGTTGGTCAAGCCTGCGCTCATGGTCGCGATCTTGTTCCGCACCCTGGATGCGCTGCGCATGTACGATTTGCCGGTAATTATGATTTCTGGGTCCTCGAATTCGCCAACGGCGGTGATTTCGCAGCTGGTGGTCGAGGACATGCGACAGGGTAATTTCAACTCGGCTTCTGCCCTCTCCACGCTGATCTTCCTGCTCGTTTTCGCCGTGGCGTTTTTCATGATCCGCTTTTTGGGCGCGAATGTTTCTGGCAGTGACCGTAAGCGCACACGCATGCGACGCCACCGTGAGCGCAAGAGCGAGCACAACAACGAGCGCCAAGCATCCACCAGCAACAATGCTGAACAGTCCCCGCAGGAGGTGTCGGCACGATGACACAAGCAACGACACAGGCAGGGTCACGAACGACGTCGCGAGCAGCGTCAACAGCTTCCCGACGCCGGGCGCAACCGTCACATCTGTGGCACTATCTCGGTCTGGCGTTCATCATCTTCTGGGGCTTGGCCCCGTTTTATTGGATGGTGGTCACCGCGCTGCGCGATTCGAAGCACACCTTCGACACCACGCCGTGGCCCACCCACCTCACCTTGGATAACTTCGCCGATGCCTTGGCTACAGACAAGGGCAATGATTTCCTCGGCGCGATCTTCAACTCGCTACTGATTTCCTTGGCGACGACCGGTATTGCTGTCGCCGTCGGCGTGTTTACCGCTTATGCGATCGCACGCTTGGATTTTCCAGGCAAAGGTTTTATCACCGGCCTCATTCTGGCTGCCTCGATGTTCCCGGCCATCGCGTTGGTTACACCGCTGTTCCAGCTTTTCGGGGATTTGGAATGGATCGGCAGCTACCGCGCGATGATCATTCCGAATATTTCTTTCGCACTCCCGCTGACCGTCTACACTCTGGTGTCATTTTTCCGGCAGCTGCCGTGGGAGCTGGAAGAAGCTGCGCGTGTCGACGGCGCTTCTCGGGGGCAAGCCTTCCGTTTGGTGCTGCTGCCGCTGGCCGCTCCGGCGCTGTTTACGACAGCAATCATCGCTTTTATCACCACCTGGAATGAGTTCATGCTGGCCCGCCAGCTTTCCAACCGCGACACCGAGCCGGTAACCGTCGCCATCGCCCGTTTTTCTGGCCCCTCTGCTTTTGAATACCCTTACGCCGCCACCATGGCAGCCGGTGCCTTGGTGACGATCCCGCTGATCATCATGGTGTTGGTATTCCAGCACCGCATTGTCTCTGGCCTGACTGCCGGTGGAGTGAAAGCTTAAGCGGTTTTGATGGCTGCTAGAGATGCAAAAGAGCCCGTAAGCGCAGAACGCTTAAACTCCCCCGAATACCGTGACGGTGCCAGCCAGCGCGAAAGCCTGGTCTGGCAAACCATCGCAGGCTTCGTTGGCTTTTTTACGCTGCTCGCGGGCATCCAGGCGGTGTGGAATCTGTTTCGCGATGATCCCCAGGTACTGCCCGCCGTCGTTTTCGCCGCATTGCTCGCCGTATCTGCTTTGGTGTGGCGGGCGCGCCCGCACGGCGCACTCATCAATTCAGTTTTGTTTTGTGACTAAATTCACTTGCATATAAACGTGCTTTTCGTCGCAAAACTCCCTTATAGTCTAAACATGACTATTTCCTCACCTTTGGAGAACTTGGCCGCGGAAACCACCGCGGAAAAGATCGCTGACCTCAAACGTCGCCGAGAAGAAGCCCACGCCCCCATGGGTACCGGCGCACACGAGAAAGTGCGCTCCCAAGAGCGGCTAACCGCACGCGACCGGTTGGATTACCTGCTCGATGAGGGCTCATTCGTCGAAACCGACCAGCTTGCCCGCCACCGCACGCAAGATTTCGGCATGGGTGCACGACGCCCGGTCACCGACGGCATCGTCACCGGTTGGGGCACCATCGACGGTCGGGAAGTTTGCATCTTCTCCCAGGACGGCACCGTTTTCGGCGGCGCGCTCGGTGAAGTCTACGGCGAGAAAATGGTAAAAATCCAGGAACTTGCCATCACCACCGGTCGCCCACTGATCGGCCTCTACGAGGGTGCGGGAGCGCGCATCCAAGACGGCGTGGTCTCGCTGGACTGGATCGCGCAAACCTTTTATCAAAACATCCAGGCTTCTGGCGTCGTCCCGCAGATCTCGGTGATCATGGGTGCCTGCGCTGGTGGTAATGCCTACTCGCCAGCCTTGACGGATTTCGTGGTCATGGTCGATAAAAAATCTAAAATGTTTGTCACCGGCCCTGATGTAATCAAAACCGTGACCGGTGAAGAAATCACCCAGGAAGAACTCGGTGGCGCATCAGCCCACATGGGACTGGCTGGCAACTCGCACTACACCGCCGAAACCGACGAGGAAGCCCTCGACTGGGTACATGACCTGGTTAGCTACCTGCCCAGTTCTAACCGTGTGAGCCCACCGCGTGAGCCGCACATGGCAGAAACCGGCAGTATCGAAGATAATCTCACCGATAGCGATCACGCACTCGATTCGATCATCCCGGATTCGCCAACCCAACCCTATGAAGTGCGCGACGTTATCGAAGCGCTTGCCGACGACGGCGAGTACTTGGAGATTCAAGAAAAGCGCGCAGAAAACGTCGTCGTGGCTTTCGGCCGCATCGAAGGCCAAACCGTCGGGTTTGTGGCCAATCAGCCGCAGGTTTTCGCTGGCTGCCTGGACATCGACTCTTCCGAAAAGGCTGCGCGCTTCATCCGCACTTGCGACGCGTTCAACATTCCCGTCGTCTTGCTCGTCGACGTCCCGGGCTTTCTACCCGGAGCCTCACAAGAATACGGCGGCATCCTGCGCCGAGGTGCAAAGCTGCTGTATGCCTACGGCGAAGCCAGCGTTCCAAAAATTACTGTCACCATGCGTAAGGCCTACGGCGGAGCATATTGCGTCATGGGCTCGAAAGGTCTGGGCGCCGACGTCAACCTGGCATGGCCTACTGCACAGATCGCGGTGATGGGAGCTGCCGGCGCCGTTGGTTTCATCCACCGTAAAGAACTAAAGAAAGCTAGCGACGAAGGCCTGGATACCGCTGCCCTGGCAGCCTCATTCGAGCGGGAATACGAAGATTTCATGCTCAACCCGTACAAGGCTGCCGAGCGCGGGTTGATTGACGCGGTGATTTTGCCGAGCGAAACCCGCGGCATGATTGCGCGCAACCTGCGCCTGTACGCCGATAAGTCGGTTGCTCGCCCGGCCCGCAAGCATGGAAATATCCCGCTGTAACAGCAGAGCCTCGATTACAGCACGGCCTGAATTAGAGCAGCGCCTCGATTACAGCTGCACCTCAGCGCATTCTTCCACTCATTAATTAGCTTTCCGAAAGGATCACAACATCATGACTTCCGCGACGCTTTCCGCTCCACAAACCTCCCTGTTGCGCATCACCAAGGGAAACCCCTCGCACGACCAGCTCGCCGCGCTATCGGCCATCGTATCCTCGCTGGCTACACGCCCAACCCGCAACAGCAACGCACGCACCCCACAAACCCGTCGTCTAGTGGCAGAAATCGGGCGCGAATACCAGCCGTTCCAATTCCCGCACGTACGTTTTTATTAATCACGCACTACCTGCGAGCACTACCATTGGACGGCCTAAACCCAACTGTGTTTTTGGTATCATTTCATGGTTTGGTTCCCGTTATCTAAACTAGAAGATTATGACTGCTTCCCAACCGGATATGACTACCACCGCAGGCAAGCTCGCCGACCTTGCCCAGCGCCTTGAAAATGCAGCGCAGCCCGTTGGAGCTGAGGCCGTCGCCAAGCGTCACGAGGCCGGACAGCTCACCGCGCGCGAACGCGCCGAGCAGGTTTTGGACGCAGGGTCCTTCGTCGAAACGGATGCGCTCGCTCGCCACCGCGTCAGCGATTTCGACTTAGAGCACAACAAGCCACTGACCGACGGGGTGGTCACCGGCTACGGCACCATTGGCGGGCGTCGTGTTTGCGTATATTCGCAAGACAACTCGGTGTTCTCCGGGCAGTTGGGCGAGGTCTATGGCGAAAAGATCTGCAAGATCTACCAACTCGCCACTAAAACTGGCCAGCCCATCGTCGCCATCCACGAAGGCACCGGCCCGCGCTTGGCCGAAGGCGTCGTCACTTTGGCAATGTATTCCAAAATCCTGTCACACATGACAGCCGCCTCGGGAGTTATCCCGCAGATTTCTGTGGTGACTGGCCAAACCACCGGTTTGCACGCGTTCGGCCCTGCGATGTCCGACATCGTGATCATGGTCGACGGAACTGCAGACCTGCACCACGCCAGCGAAGAAGCCATCGCGCGCGCCACGGGTACCAACCTGAATGCGCACGCTGTGGGCAGCGCCGAAATCCATGCCACTGAGTCCGGCACCTGCCACCTACGCGCGGATTCTGATGCAGAAGCTTTGCAGCTCGCACGCACCGTCATTGGCTATCTTCCAGTCAACAATATGGCCGAAGCGCTGCGCACCGATGCCGAAATCCAAGTCGGTTCAGTACAGGACAACATCACCGAAGCTGACTACGAACTGGATAACCTGATTCCGGATGACGCCTACGCCTCCTATGACGTGCGCGAAATCTTAGAGATCGTGGTCGACGACGGCATCTTTGAGCTCCAAGCAGATTATGCGCCGAATATCGTCACCGCTTTCGCCCACATTGAAGGCCGAGCCGTCGGTATCGTGGCTAACCAATCTGCGCACCAATCGGGCTCACTGACTTCCGCGGCCGCTGAAAAAGCTGCACGTTTCATCCGCACCTGTGACGCTTTCAACACCCCGATTATTGAATTCGTCGATGCGATGGATTTCGTGCACAGCGCCGAAGAAGAACGCGCCGGCTTGTTGCGCCGTGGCGCCAAGCTCGCCTATGCCTACGCCGAAGCCACCGTCCCGAAGATCACCGTGATTCTACGCAAAGCCTTTGGCTCTGCGTATGTGTTCATGGGCTCGAAAGACCTCGGCGCCGACTTGGTTTACGCGTGGCCGACAGCGCAGATCGCCATCGCTGAAGCTGCAGCGACTGCCCGCGGCATCTTTGGTTCCGGTGCTGACTCCACAAGCAGCACCGACTCGGATGAGGAAATCATGGCAACAAAAACCAAGGAGATGGAAGAAAAATTCATCCACCCTTATGCTGCTGCCGAGCGTGGCTACGTCGATGCGGTAATCCCACCCAACGAAACCCGTGGTCAGCTGGTTGAATCACTACGCATGCTGGGCCGGAAAGTCGTAATGAGCCCGCAGAAAAAGCACGGCAACATCACGCTGTAGCGAAACACAGCACGCACGCTGCAGGCAGGCATGTCGCTGTAACACATTCGTCTCACAACCAGATGTGTTTATTAGCAATATCAGGCAAGTACAGCTGATCGCAGTAAGCCACAACTGAGCACAGCTATGAGAACATGGAGAAGCAGTGGAATCTTATTCTGTCGTTAATGGCACCCCGAGCACCGGCGAGCTGACCGCACTCACCGTCGTCATCGGAAAATTAGACGCCCGTGCCCGCGCAGAAGCCGCTGGCGTGCACGCTCCGCACAACCGCTGGGGTACCGGCCGTGCGCTCGGCGGTCGCCCCGTTTTCAACCCATCTGCCTACCGGAATGTGCACTTTGACTAACCACAGCCAGCCTTCCCCCCGCATCGTCTTAGCCTCCCAGTCGCCATCACGCGCTGGGATTTTGCGTTCCGCTGGCGTCGAGCCCATCATCGCCCCGGCTGCCGTGGACGAAGCCGCGATCCAGCGCCAGCTCGCTGACGCGCGAGCAACCGAAATCGTCACTGCACTGGCCCAGGCAAAAGCCGAGGCCGTCGCCCAGCACTACCCCAATGATGTGGTGATCGGTGGCGATTCCATGTTGCTTCTCGACGGGCAGCTGCAAGGCAAACCGCACACCGAAGCGGCCACCATCGAACGCTGGCACGCCCAGGCGGGACGCCAAGCGGAGCTGTTGACCGGCCATTGCCTGCTTTACGACGGGAAGGTGTACACCGAAGCCGCCGCCACCAGAGTTGTTTTCGCGCAAGCCACCGCAGACGATATCGCTGCCTACGCCGCTACGGGTGAACCGTGGAAATGTGCAGGCGCATTCACCTTGGAAGCGCTCGGTGGTTGGTTTATTGACCGCATCGACGGTGATCCGTCCTCGGTCATTGGGTTGTCGCTTCCTGTGGTTCGCCGCGCGCTGTATCACTTTGGCTTCGGTGTTTCCGATTTCTGGAACCGCTGACGAGTCCAGTAGGCACCCCATTCCACCCCACGTTGGTGCAGGAAACAAGTAACCTGAGGGGCATGGAAATGAAAGATATGCTTGCCCCAGAACCAATCAAATTGCCCGCTGATCCTGCCCAAGGCGAAAAGCTGCAGGCAGCCGAAACCGCACTGCAGTTTCCGGAGAGCCCGTTGGTGTGGGCCTTCCGTGCCGAAGAAACCCTGAAGATGGTCAGCGAGGATGAAGCAGAATCTGTTTCTGCGCTGTGGGCCTCGCAGGCAACTGCAGAAGGTCTATCGCGCAACGAGGCGAAGCTGATCGCCTATTCTTGCGCCCGCACCGGCTACCACCGCGGGTTGGATCGCCTGCGCGCCAACGGCTGGAAAGGTTGGGGTCCGGTACCGTTTTCCCACGAGCCGAATCAGGGCGTGCTGCGCGCGATCGCCGCGCTCGCGTTAGCTTCAAAAGCAATTGGCGACGACGCCGAGTATGACCGCTGCCGCCAAATGCTTTCCGACGCCGATCCAGGCAGCGTCGAAAAGCTGCTGGGCTAGCGCCGTCTACTTCGGCTGCTTTCTACTTCGCCGCTTTTGCTGCCCGGGCTTCTACCCGGGCGATTACCTCAGCGGCGATTTTTTCTTGGATACCGGATTCGAGCTGCGAGCTAAAACCGACGCACGAGCAGTTGATCTCACCCAGCACGTAGGCGTCACTGGAGC
>NZ_JAPJNQ010000032.1 GCF_030826625.1 Corynebacterium sp.
CAAACCCGAGCGTTTTGCCCATGCCGGTGCGCGCTTGGCCGATCAGATCTTTCCCGTCTAGTGCCAGGGGCAGGGTGAGCTCCTGGATTGCGAAGGTGTGGTGGATGCCGTCGTCGGCAAGCGCCTCGCAGATTTCCGCAGCCACGCCCAACTCGGCAAACGTGGGGGTGGCGGGCTGGGTGGATTTATTGCGGGTAGACACGCCTTAATACTAACGCGGAAAACTGTGGAGATAGAAAGTCCCGGCATGTACTGAAGACGGATCTTGACTAGAATATGGCAGAAGGCTAACGAGACAGAACGATAACCGATGCTCGTGATGAGCAACTGGAAGGTGAATACGCACGTATGAATATCAAAATTGGTCTGATTGAATCTCCTCGTGAACTCGTCATCAGCTCAGAGCTTTCCCACGACGAGGCCGTTAAGCTCGTCAAGGATGTGTTGGGTAAGGCTGATGACGTGGTTGAACTGGCCGATGCCAAGGGACGTAAATACCTGGTGCGCACCAACGCGATTGCCTATGTTGAGGTCGGCAGCAGTGAGCAACCTGTTGTTGGTTTCGGTGGCGCCTAACTTAATTTGATGAGCAATCTAATTTGATGAGCAATACGGTCGAGCGATTTGTCCGCAGCTATGGCTGGTGGCGCGTGGTGGTTATCCCCGCGTTACTGGTGCTCACGGTTGCCGTGCTTGTCGACGTCTCCCGCGGCAGCGATGAAGATTCCAGTGCGCACGGCGGTAATCACTCAGCTCGGGAATCCGACGGCGGCCATAGTTCGCACGAGCATGCTGAGGGCGAACGTGGCGACGGGCCAGATCCAGGTGCGGCCACCCGTGCCGAACTTGGATTGCGCGACCTGCCTGCGGGTGGCACGTATTCCGCGAATGGCGCTGGCGTGTTCCGTCCCGTCGGAACGCCCGGCCAAGAAGTAGGGCTGGGTGCAGAAAAGACGATTCGCTATACCGTGGAAGTCGAAGAAGGCCTTGATACCGTCCCCTATGGTGGCGATGATGCGATTGCGCACATGATCGATGCCACCTTGGCGGATCCACGTGGGTGGACTTATGATCCGGCCTTCAAATTTGTTCATGTTCACCCCGCAGAAGAACCAGACACGCGCATCCTGCTGGCCTCTGTTGCCACCACAGCAGAGATGTGTGGGGTTGACCTCGAGTTAGAAACGTCATGCCACACCACGATCACGGGTGGCTCGACGGTGCTGCTCAACGAGTCGCGCTGGGTGCGCGGTGCAGGGCCGTTCCAAGGGGATCTGGGTGCCTACCGGCAGTATTTGATCAACCATGAGGTTGGACACGCCATTGGTTACCCCCACCACCAAGCGTGCACGGGTGATGGAAACCTCGCGCCGGTGATGATGCAACAAACCATCAGCCTGCAAAACTCGGAGCTGTTCGAGCTCAACCCAGACGAGGTATATCCGGATAACCCCGATACCTGTCGCCCGAACCCGTGGCCGTATCCCCGCCCGCTTCCCGCCGGGGCAGCACTCGATGCCCTGCATGAACCGGAGAAAGAGACTTAACAACCGCCATGCCTGTGCCACCTGATCATGTCTGTGAAGCATTTCAAACCCCAGCTGAATCACCGGTTCCGCTGGGGCATGCCTGGGATAATGGCACCAAAATCGGCGATATGGTGCTCTCGCAGGCATCGCCGACGGCACTGTGGTCGGCAAAGGTACGCGCCGGGCTGTCTGTCGACGGGGCGCGTATCGCACGGCCAATCTTGTCGACGGATGGGCGCTACACTGTGTCTGGTTGGAAGGCCAGTGCCTGGAGCCAGGGGGACCTATCGCGGCGAGTGGATGAGACAGCGCTGCTGGGTTTAAACCTGGCACAGAAATTGCGGGAGGTTGCCGCGCCTTTGAGCTCGCGTGATGATATTTTTGCGCGTGCAGAAGCAGCCGCCTGGCAAGAAACCGGTGAGGCTTACCGCGAGTTAGATCCCGAGACTTCGTATTGCGTCGGGCATGCTGATTTGTTGGCTTCGACGATTTATCATTATCTGCTACCCCCGATGATCGTGGATTTAGTGCCGACGGCCGCGCCGCGCCCGGTGGGTTACACTTGCGCTCTGGTGATTGTCGATGGCCTTGTTGCTGGGGTAGTAGATGACGCCGTTTGTGATCGTTTTGCGCATGTTCGCGATATGGATCAATTATTGCTGCGGGCAGTGGCGTACCGGCGTCATGTCAATAACCTGCACCCCGACGCGAAAGCGAACACACGTTCCCATATTAATCGGGTGGAAGACCTTCTCGTGTCACGGGCGTATGCCATGCTGTAAGGCATGACGAAAATTCACCCGAATCCAGACGTCAGACTGGTCTCTCACACTAAGCAAGCGCAGCACCGCGAATGGTCGCTGGACCTGCCCACCCATGGGAAGTGGAAAGTCACCGGTCCGGCTGGTTCTGGTGTGTCATCGTTGCTGATTGATACCACTGTCGAGCGCGTCGAGCAGTGTCTGGCTGCCGGACAGGATCCGTCTGGCATCGTGGTGATTGCCCCGTCGAAAGAATCCGGTGCCAGGCTTCGCCGCGAGCTATCAGAACGAATTTCGCAGTATTATTCGCAGGGCCCATTGGTGCGTTCAGTGCATTCGGTCGCTTTTGGTTTGCTGCGTCTGCTCAGTGATTTACCGCTGCGGTTGATCAGCGGTGCAGAACAAGACGCCATGATGCGCGAGTTGTTGCGTCTACAGGCGCAAGATTTCGCCGAATATGCTGCTGCGGACGAGCCGGGTGGAGATCCGGCGCGTGGTTTTGCAACAGTAGATTGGCCCGCTGAGGTGCGTCCCGCATTGACGTATCTCGGATTCGGGCGTCAGCTACGCGATTTCTTGTTGCGCGCGGTTGAACGCGGCGTGAGCGCCGAGCAATTGGAAGAATTAGGCGAGCGCTTTGCGCGCCCGATGTGGCAGGCGGCCGCACAATTTCTGCGAGAATATACCCAGATGATGGAGCTGGAAGGCACCTATCGTTTTTCTGCGGCCGAGCTCATGGCAGAAGTTTCCCGGAGCTTAGACGAGATCCGAGAACTAAGCCCGTGGCATACCGTTATCGTGGATGACGCCCAGCTTTTAGATCCCACAGCTGGCCGTTTACTGCGCGCATTGATTGATGGTGCTGAACTCGCCGTGGTCGGTGGAAATCCGGACCATGCGATCTTTCATTTCCGTGGTGCCAGCCGTGAATTCTTCGATGAATTTCCAGCAGAGCACCTCCTTGAGCTGCGCGATGTGCACCGCAGCCCGAAGCGGCGGGCTCTGCTTGCAGAATCCTGGACGCAAAACACCACCGCGGTCGTCGATGCGGTGCGGCGTCGCCATCTCGATGACGGGGTGGCATGGTCGGATATTGCTGTAGTCGTGCGTTCGAGTGCGGATATGGGCGGGATTCGGCGTGCGCTATTGGCAGCCGGGGTGCCGGTCTATATCAGCCCAACCGATACCGTGTTGGCAGAACAGCCGGTGGTGGCGCATTTGTTGTTGGGCATTCGTGCCCTGCAACAGGATTTAACTCGCACAGAATTAGAACAACTCGTGCTCGGCCCCGTGGGCGGGGCAGACCCGGTCATGTTGCGTCGACTGATTCGTGGTTTGCGTCGCTTTGCCCCGGAACAACGTGGCATCGATACCTTGGCACAGCTTCTCACTGTTGAAGATGAACTGCCGGATTTCGCAGAACTACTGACTGAGCGCGAAATCGATATTTTGGTGCGCATTCGTGGAGTCATCCAGGCTGGGCGCAATGCACTGCGAGGTGGGAGCGTCGAAGATGTGCTTTGGGCAGTCTGGGAAGCCACCGAACTTTCCGGAAGGCTAGCTGCCACCGCCTTGCGCGGCGGTGCGGCTGGATCGCAGGCAGATCGTGATTTAGATGCCGTGATGACGTTGTTTGATGCGGCCGGTGATTTCGTGGAACGCCGCCCAGAGGCATCCGTGGAGACCTTCGTGCAGCATATAACGGAGCAAGAATTACCCACCGGGGTGCGTGAACGTCGTGGCTCACGCACCGAGTCAGTGGAAATCGTGAGTGCCCACGGCACGATCGGTCGGGAATGGGACACCGTCATTGTCAATGGGGTTCAGGAAGGCAGTTGGCCAGATCTTGCAGAAACCGGCTCGTTGTTCGGCCAGGAAGACTTGGTTGATTTCCTCGATGAGGGGATCGCCCCGGATGTTTATGTCTCGCATGCAGCAGACCGGTTGGGTGAAGAGCGTCGGCTGTTTCGCGTTGCCACCACTAGGGCCCGCTCGCTACAGGTGGTGAGCGCGGTGCACGCCCCGCATGCCGACGAAATCATTGAGCCATCGCGGTTTTTCCTCGCTTGGTGCACGAAATACTCCTTGCAGCCTGAGCACATCATCTCAGCAGAAACCGCGTCTGACCGGGAAGACGCTCTGCGCCGGGTGGCCGAAAGCGCGAGCGCGCGCGACGAGTCGGCCACTGTAGATACTGTCAATGCTCAAGCAGACACTGCAGAACTAGCTGCGGCGGAAGATGCCCTCACGGTCCCGCGGTTGCTCTCGGTGGCATCCGTGGTGGCTGAGCTACGCAGAGTTGTCTGTGACCCCGATTCCGGTGAACAAGAAACCCAACAAGCTGCGCGCCAACTAGCTCGACTGGCAGTCGCTGGAGTGCCCGGCGCTGACCCTAGCCAATGGTGGGCGAATACCGAAACCGTTGCTGCAGAGATCCCCACACCGGACCGGATTCGCCTCTCGCCTTCGCGTATCAGCGGATTGCTGGCGTGCCCGATGCGGGAAATCGTCGAAAAGCTCGGTGATTCCACCACCACGGATGCCATGCGGCAAGGCACCTTGGTGCATGCATACTTTGAAGCAATCGGACGCGGTGCGGATGCTGAGTGGGCACAGATGAAAACAGAACAAGCCTATCGCGAGACTTACCACGGGCCGGCCTGGCGGAAAGATTCTGAACAAGCACAATTTAGTGAGCTATTGACGAGGACGAAAGGCTGGATTGTAAGTACCCGCGAAGCCTTGGAATATGTCGGCAGCGAAATTGATGTCTTCGTCGAAATCGCGCCGGGAATTTCTATCGGCGGGCGCATCGACCGATTGGAGAAAGACGCGGGCGGCAATTTCGTCATCGTCGATTTGAAGACTTCCTCATCGTCCCAGATGCCTAGCCAAGCCGAGACCGCGCAAAACCCACAGCTCAGTGCCTATCAACTCGCCTTGAGCAAAGGAAAAGTGATCACCGACCGGAAACAAGAAGTACGGGTAATCACCGGTGAGGGTGTTGAGATCGGCATGGCGATGTTGCTGTATCCCATGGGCAGAACGAACGTTGCCGGTACCCGCGAACAAGCAAGGCTAGAACCAGAACAACTGCAGCAATTCGAAGAGCAGCTACCACCGTTGATCGCGGAATTATCCGGGCCGACGGTGACTGCGCGACCGGGGGATTATTGTGAGTATTGCTCGCTACGACCAGTGTGTCCGGCGCAAGCAGAAGGGGAAGTGATCACGCATGTCTAAACAGTCAAGTTCAGACGTAGAATCCACAGCACCGCAACCCACCGGGGGAGATCAGTCTGGAGAAGGCGTGCAACGTAGGGGTGATATCAGCCCAGAACTGCTCTCAGAAATCTTGGGGCAGCGATTTGCACCAACCGAGCAACAATCCGCCATCATCGGAGCGGCTCCGGGGCCACTATTGGTGGTTGCCGGTGCCGGTGCCGGCAAAACCGAAACCATGGCTGCACGCGTGGTCTGGCTGGTGGCTAACGGTTACGCGCTGCCCGAAGAAGTCCTGGGATTGACCTTTACGCGCAAGGCCTCGCAGGAACTGGCTAAGCGCATCCGCGACCGGTTACAGGTATTGCGTGATTCTCCGCGCCTGCCGGAGATCGATCCTGATGGCAGCCTACGCGCTAATCTCGAAACCATCGCACCCCGCGTGTCGACGTATGACTCGTATGCGGGAGACCTGGTGCGTGAATATGGCCTGTTGCTGCCGGTAGAACCCACCGCACGGCTGATCACCCAAGCACACTTGGTCGCGATTGCACAATCGGTGGTGCGTGAATTCGAAGGCAAACTGGAGACCGACAAGAAAGAATCCAGCATCGTAAAAGAGCTGCTCGAGCTGTTTGACCGGATGGCGAACAATCTGAGCTTCGCCGATGATTTCCACGAATGCGCACGAGCTTTCGCTGAAGTCGAGTACCTCCCTCGAGCTCCGCGGCAACGCAAAAACCTCAACCGTACGGTGCAAGACTGGGTCGACCGCCAGCAAACCCGCGTGGACTATCTGGCGCTGATCGAAAAGCTCGAGGAGGAATTGCGTGAACGCAACGCGGTCACGTTTACCCAGCAAATGTCTGCTGCTGCTCAGCTGGCACGCGAACATCCCGCCGTGGGAGTCTCACAGCGCAGGCACACCAAGGTCGTCATGCTCGACGAATACCAAGACACCTCGCATGCGCAGCGGGTTTTATTGCGAAATTTGTTCGGCAACACCCCACACGAAGGCCTAACTGTCACAGCGGTGGGCGATCCCATGCAAGCGATCTACGGTTGGCGTGGAGCTACCGTCGAAAACCTAGCCAAGTTCGGCGAAGATTTCCCGGCAGCTGTTGCTACACCTGCAACCACAGACGCCACCGAACAAGTCAGCGAACCAGCGCCGAAAAAAGAGCTCACGACGTCATGGCGAAATCCATCGTTGGTTTTGGATATCGCCAATACGGTGTCTCATGCCGTGCTCGGCAGCGGTGAAAATCGTCCGGTAGCCCCGCTCGAGCCACGTGCGGGGGCGGGCGCCGGCCAAGTTAGTTTCGGGTATTGGCAGAATACGGAAAAGGAAATCTCCTGGATTGCGGGTAATCTGCAGGAAAAATACGATCGTTACCTGCAAGAGCGGGAAAATAATCCTGATGCCCGTTTTAGTGCGGCTGTGCTCGTGCGCAAGAACAAGCAATCCCGGGTGATTGCAGAAACACTAGAACAATATGGTGTGCCGTACGAAGTCGTCGGTTTGGGTGGATTGTTAGAAATCCCAGAAGTAGCTGACATGATGGCCATCGCTACGATGCTGATCCGCCCAGAAGATATGACAGCAGCGTTGCGCATTATTTCTGGGCCTGCTGTTGGTTTGAGTCTGGTAGATATCAAGGCCCTGGCTGCTCGCGCGAACAACCTCGCTGGCCGGTTGCGCAATCGCGCTGGCGAGACCGTAGATTCAGATAGCTCTGCTGCCAGCAATACCTTTGGTACTGAAGCGAAACTTGAAGGTGAAGCGAAACCTGAAGTCGCACCGAGCCCGACAAGTGACGCCGCTGCTGACGGTCCGCGGCAACCAGAGGATATCTTGGAAGAGCAATTAGCAGCTGTTCTGGAAGAAGAAGCCGAACAGATAGTCGGCATCACCGATGCCATTGCTGATTTGGGTGAGCCCGAGCGCTATTCCGAACAAGGCCTAGCCCGAATTTCTGAGCTGGCGTCGAAACTGCGTTATCTGCGTACCTATTGCTTGGGCAAGCCACTGAGCGATTTGTTCGCCGATATCATCGATACTTTCCACCTGCGCACAGAGGTTTTGACGCACCGCCGTGCAGGTGCGGTTCACCTCGATAAAGCTCTCGAGGCGATTGCAGAGTTCGACGGTGAACCACTCGAAGCATGGCTAGATTATGCTGAATTAGCTCGTGAACACGAAGATGCGCTGAGCCCAGGTGAAACCGCGCGTGCCAGCGACCGGGTACAGATCATGACCGCGCACAAGGCTAAAGGCTTGGAGTTTTCCTCGGTCTATGTTTGCCATGCCGATGCGAGTACCTACAAACCACAAACCCGAACCTTCTTGACGGATCCTTCGCACCCGCCGCATCATTCCTGGAGCGAACTGTTCGCTGCCGAGGATCGCAAGGAATTCGAAAACTACGGAAAAGAATTCATCTCCACGCAAAAAGAGGTGGATGCTGAAGAAAACACCAGGTTATTCTATGTGGCGCTGACACGGGCAGAAGATGAATTGGTGATCACCGGCTCAGATAAAAAACCTTATGAACATTTTGCGGAAATCCATCGCCAGGCAACTGCGCACAAGGAGTCGGATTCGCAGGTGGCCATCGTGCATTGGGAACTTGACGAAAATGAAGAGGCGAGTGACGCTGCAATCAGCGAAGATACCGGTGCCGATACTGAACCAAGCTGTGATGCCGAAGAATCTGCAGAATCCACGGTGACTGCAGAGATTAGCGCACAATTTCCATCGGTGAGCCCACGTGAAGAAGTCCGCCGCGGTGCTGAAATCGTCCAGGAAGCGATGCGTGCCTTGGATACCGAAGATGAGATTGCTCCTGTCGGCGGTGAATTATTCTCGCTGTGGGAACGCGAAACCACCGCGCTGATCGAAGAACACCGAGCGCTTGCCGCACCAGTCGTGGACGTGGAAATTCCTGGTGAACTCACAGCTTCGGAATTGGTGGCTTTACGCGATAATCCCACGCAATTTGCTCGCCGTCAGCGCCGTCCGGTTCCCTTTAAACCCAACGCTTATGCCAAACGTGGTACGGCATTCCACCAATGGATCGAAGACCGTTATGGCTCAAATGCGATCCTCGACGAATCTGAATTGCCTGGTCACGCCGAAACTGAGGAGCAGGATTTTGACAAACTCAAAGATGCATTCTTAGCCAGCGATTGGGCAGAGATGACCCCAACGAAAATTGAGCAAGGATTTGAATTCAGCCTCGGTAGCTCGGTGGTACGCGGGCGCATGGACGCAGTATTCGATATCGGTGAGTACTGGATGGTTATCGACTGGAAAACCGGCAGGCCACCGCAAGGAGAGCAGATGCGTTCGGCAATTATTCAGCTGGCGGTCTATCGTGAAGCGTGGCAGAGGATCCGCGGCACGAACAAACCAGTGCGTGCAGCGTTCCACTACATCATGGATAATTACACTTTCGAACCATCGCAGCTGCCGGATGCCGGTGAGCTCGCCACCATGTTGGAACGCGACGCTTACTCCGAAAGCACTTCCGACGAACGCTAGCGCTGGTCACGATGCAACCAAAGGAACCGTAAACACAACGATGCGTGGAAAAATCAAGGCGAAGCTTCGGCGATTTGAGCTGACTTCGTTGCCGAATCATGCCTTGGATGATGTTATTCACATCCCCGAGGCCATACGTTCGCACCCATTTTTTCTTATCCTGCGCCGATTTCTGCTCGCAGCCGGCATTGTCTTTGCCGTCGCAGCTGTCGTCTATTTTGGTCAATCCGGCTACAACGTAGAACTCAACTTCATCGACGCGTTGTACTATTCGACGATTTCGCTGACGACCACTGGTTACGGGGATATCGTCCCGGTGACTACCGGCGCCCGGCTTACTAACATCATCCTGATCACGCCCGCCCGTATAGCATTCCTGATTCTGCTCGTCGGAACGACCCTCTCGGTGCTGACAGAGCGTTCGCGCAAATCCTTCCAGATTCAACAATGGAGAAAACACGTGCACGACCACACGATCATCATCGGTTTTGGTACGAAAGGCCAGTCCGCGATGCAAGCATTACTTGACGACGGCACCGACGTCCGAAACATCGTCGTCGTCGATCCAGACCGCGCCTGTTTGCGGGTGGCAGAGGCACAAGACGTAGTCACAGTGCAAGGCTCTGGCACTAAATCCGATGTGCTGAAAATCGCTGGGATTGAACGCGCAAAGAACGTCGTCGTGGCTACCAATAGTGATGACACCAACGTGCTGGCCACGCTATCGGCGCGTGAGATGAACAAGCACGCCAAGATCTCAGCTGCGGTTCGCGAAATCGAAAACCGCCACTTGTTGTTGCAGTCTGGGGCTAATTCCACCGTGGTTTCCTCAGAAACTGCGGGACGTTTGTTGGGTTTGTCGACGTCGACGCCGTCGGTGGTGCGCATGATGGATGATCTGCTCTCACCTTCAGCGGGCTTTTCGATCGCGGAGCGTCCCGTCGCCGGCTATGAGATAGGTGCGAACCCACGCCATTTATCGGATATTGTTCTCAGCGTCATCCGTAATGATCGGGTCTACCGAGTCGATACCGATGAAACCCTCGAGCTGCGGGCACAAGATCGTCTGTTGTATATCCGCAAGAGTGACGAATCTGAGCGGAAACGGAACTACGAAAAGCGCACCGCGGATCGTGCAGGGGAGCGCACCGGCGGGAAACCAAAAACGAAAACGGACCGCGAGAACAAACACAAAGAACCGGCAGAGCGCACATGGGATTGCCACGGACGGCACGTCGATGAGCAACGCGAACTAGACGAATCTGAGTAATAGATCAGAAACGAAAAACTAGCCAGTCTGCTATGGCTCCACTGACAACAATCGGGAACACGAGAGGCAACAACCAGAATCATGGTGAACCTGGACGATCTTGACGACGATCAACGCGCCGCCGCCACGGCCCCTCGTGGGCCGGTTGCGATCATTGCAGGTGCAGGAACAGGTAAAACTCGAACCATCACCTACCGTATCGCGCACCTGATTGATCAGGGCTTCGCCAAACCTCACAGTGTGTTAGCACTGACTTATACGGCCCGAGCCGCTGGAGAAATGCGTGATCGCTTAGCCAGTATGAATATCGGCGGCGTGCAAGCCAAGACTTTCCACGCCGCCGCCCGTGGACAATTGCAGTATTTCTGGCCGCAAATTGCTGGCGACCTGCAGTGGAAAATCCTGGATAACTCTTTCCCGGTGGTTGCCCGCGCTGCTCGTTCTGTCACGAATACGCCTACGAAAGAAACCATCCGTGACCTGCAACGCGAAATTGATTGGGCGAAGTCTAGCTTGCTCGGAGCCGAAGGCTACGCCGCGTATATCGACAGCATCGATCGGACCCCACCGCTGCCAGCTGATCAGGTAGCTGAGGTCTATCGTCGCTATGAACAACTCAAAACTAGCGATGAGGGGCTTCTCCTCGATTTTTCTGATTTCCTGCTGCACGTTGCCGGTGCGCTCGAAAATGCCCCCGCGGTAGCTGAAGAATTTCGCCAGCGCTACCGCACTTTTGTCGTCGACGAATATCAGGACGTTACCCCGCTGCAGCAGCGGGTGCTGGAAGGCTGGTTGGGCGAGCGCGATGATCTCACCGTGGTTGGCGATGCGAATCAAACAATTTATTCGTTTAACGGGGCAACCCCGCAATATTTGCTTGATTTCTCGCGCCACTTTACTAACGCCCACGTCGTCAAGCTGCAACGCGACTACCGCTCAACTCCACAGGTTACGAAGCTGGCTAACCAGGTGATTGGTGCAGCCAAGGGGCGCATCGCTGGTACTCGGTTGGAATTGCAGGGTATGCGTGAGCCCGGGCCGGAGCCAGTTTTTCGCGAGTATGAATCTGACCCAGTAGAAGCCCGCGAGATCGCTGGACAGATCCTCACGCTTTTAGACCAGGGCGTGCAGGCAAAAGAAATCGCTGTGCTTTACCGCACGAATTCGCAATCCGCCGTGCTTGAGCAAGCGCTTGCCGATGCCGGCATTGCCTACCAAGTCCGCGGTGGCGCCAGCTTTTTCCACAACCCCGTGATTAACCAAGCGATGAAAGAGCTTGTTCGCGCAAATCTCAACCGAGACCTACCACCGGATCCGGTCGCGGTTGCCCGCGCTGCGCTGGCACCGCTGGGGTATTCCAACCGGGAACCCGATGGTGCACAAGAGCGGGAACGATGGCAGCTGTTGCGGGCGCTGGTTGAGCTGATCGAAGAGATCGTGCAGATACGCGATACGGATTCACTGGATGTGGTTCTCCGCGATCTTCGACGACGCTCCGAGGACAAGCAACCACCAGCAGTCAATAGCGTGACCTTGGTTACTTTACACGCAGCAAAAGGCCTGGAATGGGATGCTGTGTTCTTGCTGGGGCTGACCGAAGGGTTGCTGCCAATCAGGCAAGCTCTTGAAGCTGGTGACGAGCAGATCGAAGAGGAACGTCGTCTGTTCTATGTTGGTATTACTCGTGCGCGTAAATATTTAGCTCTTTCATGGGCGCTGGCGCGACACGAAGGAGGCCGTGGCAATCGTAAACGTACGCGTTTTCTTGATGGCATCGTCTCGGCCCAGGCTAACGACGAAAAATCAGTGGCACGCGTGCGTAAGACTAAAAAATGCCGGGTGTGTAAACAGGCTTTACACACTCCTGGCGATAAAGTACTCGGCCGTCATGCAAGCTGTGAGACCGAGGGCAACGATGAAGTATTCAATCAGTTGCGTGGCTGGCGTGCGCGGATCGCACGCGAAGAACAAGTGCCGGCGTATATTATTTTCTCCGATGCCACACTGCAGGCAGTCAGTGAAGCGTTGCCGCATACCGTCGATGAGCTCTATGGCATCAGCGGAATTGGTCGAAAGAAAGCCCAGCTATTCGGTCAGGACGTATTGGAGATTGTCCGCCAGTATGCATAAAACATTCCGGACACCGTGGGTGATTATCCAGCACACGGTGCTGCGGACGAGCATAAGGATCTAATTCATAAAATTGCCCAGGATGCACCCGGTGGGGCTGCGCACCCGGCGGCGGGCTCAACCCATATAAGCTTTCCAGCACGACGATGACTTGTGCGACCGCTGCATGCGCCGCGGCAGTAGGGAAGTGATGCCCCATCTTGTGCTGCTGCATACTCAACCCCAACGCGGCAGCATGCCAGGCGGGATCGCGATCCGTGCGGTGCAATTCTGCACACAACGGGCACGGCCCCAATCCGTCGATATGCACTGGGCCAATGATGCCAGTGGTATCAACGAGCGAGACGGGGATCCAAGTGCGCGCCAACGATAGCAACATCGGTGCCATAGTTGTGGCTTGCGCAAGCCGGTCGACAACCACCAGTGGGATATTGCTTTCGTCCGCGTTTTGCATGCCCATATAGGTTTCTTCGGGTTCGCCAGGCAGCGGTGAGCGCACTAAAAAATTGCTCTCCGCCAATGCGTTGCGCAGCATCGTGGCCAGTGGGCTGGTTCCCAGTACAATGACGGGATTGGGTGCTGCTGAGCGAATGATGCCGTAGGCGATGAGATCATCGAACAAACTATGTGCAGCAGCGTTCGCTAATCCGGCGCTTTTCGTGGCAGCAGAGAAATCCGCGCGTTCGAAAACACGCGGAAGGTTGTCCAAGGCTGTTGCTAATGCATCAGGACGTGCGGTTTCAATGATGCCGACGCGAGTCGCGTCGGCGCCAAATTGCAGGCAATTTTCATCCCGCTGGATGACGCGCACACCAGGTGCAAAACAAAACCGATGTGTGCTGTCCGCCATGCAAATCCCCCCAGAGTTTGCAATAGAGCAGTAGATTCAATGTGATCTACTGGCGATCCTAGCGGGAATCACCGGATTCGTCCGAATCGGGTGATTCGTCATTGGGTGATTCGTCAGAGTCATCCGAGCCTTCATTGCGGAGCATTTCTTCGAGCTTCGCGAATTCAGCTTCGAATTCTTCATCACCGCTTTCATCCAACAGACCGTCGATAAACGCAGCTGGGTTGTCCAGGTGTTCTGGTTGAGGCAAGAAATCAGGGTGCTCCCATACCTGGTCACGGCGTTCTACGCCCACCGCTACGGTGGAACGGCGCCATAACTCGGCGGCTTCGGTGACCCTTGGGGCGCCGAGTTCAATGCCGACGACCTTTTCGAAAGCCTGCTCAGCGGAGCCACCGGAAGCACGGCGACGTCGCCAGGCTTCTGCCATAGCCTGGGTCGATGGAATGCGATCCTGCAAGGCTTCGCTGACGACGAACTCTACCCAGCCTTCAATGAGTGCGAGTAAGGTTTCCAAACGCGCGACTGCGGCCGTGTTCCGTGACGTGATTCGGGGAGACAGGTCCATGCCCTGCAAATTTTGCATAGCATCTTGGATTGCTTGCGGGTCGCCAGATTCCAAGTTTAAATCGCGCGCAGCTTCTTCGATGTGGCTGGTGTCAATCACCAATCCCACCGCGTATTCCTCCACGGACGAGACCAATCGCTCACTCAACCACGGCACGTGTTTGAACAGGCGCTGGCGGGCAACTTCTCGAGCTGCAATATAAACCAACACCTCTTGACCTTTGACGTTGAGATCGCGGGCAATAGATTGAATGTTGTGCGGCAAAATTGCGGTGGTGCCAGCTGGAGCGACGGGCAAGCCGAAATCCGAGCCGGTCAGCGCTTGCTTCGCCAGATCGCCCAAGGCGTGGCCGAGCTGCATCCCGAAGTTCATTCCGGAAAGCTGGCTCATCATATTAGACATTGGCCCCATCATTTTCCGGGCTTCTTCCGGCATGGATTCTAACTGGGCTTCATTCATGTGCTTCGCCACTGGGTTCACGAAGCGTTGCCACATTGGAATCGTCTGCTGCAGCCAATCTTCAGCATTCCAAGCAATGACGCGGTTTTCGGCCGTCGGCAAGTCTGTGGAATCATCCAACCACAGCTCAGCCAAGCGGGCGGCTTCCTCGACGGCGGTGGTGTCTTGCGTGGAAATCTTCGTTGCCGATTTAATTTGTTGGCCGGCGATGCGCTTGGCCATGTCATAGTTAACGGGAGAATCGTCGTTGCTGTTCATCGACGAACCCATTCCAGACAGCATTTGGCCGAATTGGTTCAGCATATCGCCGAGGCCACCGGCGCCACCGCCATGGTTGTGGTTACGGTCATCGTCATCATCACCGTTGCCACTGTTGGGAAAGGAAAATCCGAATCCGTTAGTCATGTCTCCAACCTACAGAATAAGGCGGCGAACTCGCTGGCGTGTAAGGCCAGAAACCCCAACGCTGTCAGCGAACACGGTAGTCTCTTATACGTGAATGACGCTGTGAATGCTTCGAAAGGCACGCCGGACGGTACTGGTGCAGGAGCCGTTGGCAATGGCCAAGCTGAGAGCAATGGAACCGCCAGCAACATCGGTGCCAATGGAACCGTCAGCAACATCGGTGCCAATGGATCCGTCGTCAAGCCAACAGGCAAGAAAAAACCGCGGATGACCTCCGTTGCGCTCGGCGCAATCCCCGTCGTCATCCTCGGGGCTTTGGTGAGCATGGACCATATTCCAGGGACTAATATTTCCCTCGCCGTGCCTTATGCAGCAGAGGGGAAGGGCCCGACGTTTAACACTTTGAGCGACGTTCACGGGACCCCGGTCGTTGATGTGACAGCGGGTGAGGGCTTCGAGGTGGATGAACACCCCAACGGCAATCTCAATATGACAACGGTTTCGGTGCGCACGAATATGACGGTGGCGCAGGCGTTTACACGCTGGATTGCTTCGGATGACACCATGGTGCCGATCGAAAAGATTTATCCGCCGGGCACGAACCGAGAGCAGTTCCAGGAGCAAAATCAGGCAGCTTTTAGTGCGTCGGAGGCCGCTGCAACGGTCGCAGCGATGAATTATCTCGATATCCCAACGCGCACCGCGATCGCGCAGGTGTTGGAGATTTCTGCAGGAAAAGACCAGCTTGCCGACGGCGACGTGCTCCACAAAGTGGATGGACAAGAGATTCATTCGCCGGAGGACGTGCAAAACGCGGTGCGTGGGCATAAGCCGAACGAGACCATTCACCTGGAGTTTGAACGTGACGGCAAGCAACGAGAAGCAGACGTCGAACTGCTAGAAAATCCGCATGCGAAAGGCGAAGCATTATTGGGTATCACGATGACCTCTGTCCCGGATGCCGATATTGACGTTGCCTATAATTTGCAAGACGTTGGTGGCCCGTCGGCAGGGATGATTTTCTCGCTCGCGGTGATAGACAAGCTCAGCGAAGGTGATCTCACCAGTGGGAAATTCGTCGCCGGGACCGGCACGATTGCCCCGAATTCTCAGGTGGGGCCCATCGGTGGAATAGCGCACAAAGTCGCGAAATCCGCGGAAGTCGGTGCGGAGTTGTTCTTAGCGCCGGCCGATAACTGTGCGGAAGCCACCAGCGTTGATCACGGCGATATGGTCATCGCGAAAGTGGAAACCCTCGACGACGCGATCGCGGCCATGGATGCTTTTGCAAACGGCGACGACGTTGTTACCTGCGGTGAGTAGAGCAGTCACCGGGCCGCAGCACTAGGCTCGGGCAGTGGGGCCGGCGGTGAGACCAGGCACAGATTGGGGTTAGCTGACTAGTCCGAGCTCTTTGATCTTTTTCTCCGGTTCTTCGGCGTCACCAGAGATCATGTGTTGCATGACCAGCCCGGATTCCGTATTCACCACCGTAATGATTGCGGTGGAACCCAGCGAGGACCACCCAACGACGCGATCGCCGGAATCGTCAACGACCTGCGAGGTGCGTAGTTCCGTCAGTGTTTGCAAAGTAGAGACGGCCTTGGAAGTGGATTCGGTGAACTGGAATTGGCCCACCGATGCGCCCGAGCAGTTGTAATAGCTTTGCATGCCGACGGATTCGCAGGAATCGAATTGCTCAAACAATGAGCGTGGAACTAATTCGCCGAAGACTTCATAGGCGTTAGCTACCGATTCGGGCATTACCCCGTTTGCTCGGCTTGCGGTCGCGCTGCTTGTCGACGTTGCCGTGGATGTTGCACTGGCGTTGCCCGAATCAGCGGCGGTGCTTGTGTTGGTGCGTGACGAGTGCGCTGCATTGCTGCTCGTGCTCGTGGTGCTTGACGACGAACTGGTGGTGCTAGTCGACGTGTTTGAGCTGGTTTCTTCTGCCGTGGTGGGAGTCGTTGATGTTTCCGTCGTGGTGGACGTCGATGGCTTCGCAGAGGCGTCGACATCGTCGTCGGAAGCGCACGCGACCAGCGCTAGCGGCAGGGCTGCGGTGGCTGCGAGGGTGGCAGCGCGCGTGGTGAGTGTGCGAGCAGAAAACATGGCGGACACGAAAACTCCCGGGGTCGGTAAAAGTTTCAACCTTTTATTGAGACTAGTGAAACTCTAGAGTACGTCATCGCTGCTCTGGTTGAGGCCATGCCGTAAAGCTGCGATAACACCCGGTGCGATTCCTGGGCCGCCGCGCAATTGCACGTCGTCTTCGGCGAAGGGGCCGGCGGCCGCTAATTCTTCTTCTGTGGGTCGCAACTGCAGCAAGGTTTGTTCAATCTCGTCGGCCGCGTACTCGTCGCGAATGACCCCGGAAAACAACCGCGCCGGGCGGGGCTCGGAATCGCGCGAATCCGCGGTGTCTTTGAACTTGATTTCCTGTGCCAACACCGCGCCAACGACGTTGTCCGGCCAGACCACGCGTGAGACATAATCTGCTAAATGCTCTGAACCGGGCTCAATGTTATTGGGTAGATCGTCCTGCACCACCAGCGTCAGGGGAGCTGAGTCGTCGAAATCGACCATCTGGCTCGCCAACAGGCTCGTCGGCACCAACGCGAACAAGGTGGGCGGACAATCCCATCCCTCGGGGTGGATAAAGTCTACGGCTTCCATCATCGCTCGGTTCAGCATTGGCTGGGTTATCTGTTGCTTGTTCATCTTGCTGGTGTCCTTTTGTTTCGGTCTACTATTGCCTAAGCTAGATCACTATAACGCTTTCCATTTTTCGATAATTTTAAAGGAGTTGGACTTGGCTGGCAGCCTTAACCAACCTTCACCTACTATGCGTAAACCGCCACGGTTTTTGTCGTGGATTATCGGCATCATCGTGGTGCTCTTTGCGTTCGGCCCGTTGGTGGTGTCGCTGTACACCGATTGGCAATGGTTTGGTGAAGTCGATTTCCGCGGGGTGTATACCACCGCGATCATTACCCGCATTGTTCTGTTTTTCATCTTTGCCATTGTCGCCGGCCTGGTTACCTTCCTGGTCGGGTGGCTGACGTGGAGAAATCGGCCGACCGATGTCTCGATGGCCGATGTGAACTCGCCGGTGTATCAGTACCGCGATTCCATTGCGGCGACGATGCGCAAATTCCTCTACGGTGCACCGCTGGTTATCGCATTAGCGGCAGGATTTTTGGGCCAAGGCTATTGGCGCACCGTCCTGCTGTTTTTGAATGGCGGGGACTTCGGCCGTGAAGATGCTGAGTTCGGCATGGACTTGGGCTTTTATGCCTTTAGCCTGCCGCTTTTCAACATCGTGGTGTCGTCGCTGGGCGTGCTGCTGATTTTGTGCTTTTTGGTCTCGCTGATTGGCTATTACATCCTTGGTGGGATCCGCGTAGGTAGCCAAGCTGCCGGAGTAAAGGGATCAGTTTCCAAGCCAGCTCGCATCCAGCTCGCTGTGATCGCCGGGTTGTGGATGCTGGTGCAGGTTGCCAGCTATTTCTTGGATCGCTACACGATTCTGTTTAACCAGCACGACATTTTCGCCGGTGCTTCGTTTACCAACTTGCACGCGGATCTGCCCGCCAAGATCATTCTGATCGTGGTTTCTGCGTTGGTGGCTGTGGCTTTCTTCATGGCGATCGTGATTAAGGATCTGCGCATTCCAGGTCTTGCTGTGGTGCTGATGTTGGTGACTTCCATCGCTGTGGGGACCGCATGGCCGCTGCTGATGGAGCAGTTCTCCGTCCAACCGAACCGCGCGTTGAAAGAAGCGCAGTCGATTGAACGTAACATCGCTGCCACCCGTTTCGCCTACAACATTGATGACACCAACGTGGAGTACGAAACCAACTGGGGTGCTGGTCAGGTTTCTGACGACGATGTCGCTGCCGACGAGCACACCATCTCCAACTTGCGTTTGTTGGACCCAGATATTCTGGCGCCGACGTTTACCCAGCAACAGCAGCTGCGTAACTTCTACGGCTTCCCTGATGTGTTGTCCATGGATCGCTATGAGATCGACGGGGAACAGCGCGACTTCGTCGTCGCCGCGCGTGAGCTCGACCCGAATGCGCTGCGCGAAAACCAGCGCTCGTGGATCAACCGCCACACGGTCTACACCCACGGCAATGGTTTTGTAGCGGCACAAGCCAACACCATTAATGAGGCCGCGGAATCTGCCGGTTCCACCCGTGGTGGTTTCCCGGTATATACCGTGTCTGATTTGCAGACCTTGGCTTCCCGTGCCGAGGACGAAGATGCTGAAGAACTCGGCATCAAGGTGGATCAGCCGCGCGTTTACTACGGCCCGGTTATTGCCTCGGCGCAGGACGGGCTGGATTATGCAATTGTCGGCAACAACGGCAACGACGTGGAATACGACACCGATTCGTCCACCTACACCTATACCGGAGACGGCGGAGTTGGCATCGGTAACTGGTTTAGCCGTGCGATCTATGCCGCGAAGTACCAGGAGATGAACTTCCTGCTGTCCGATCGTGTTGGTCCTGATTCTAAGATCTTGTATGACCGCGACCCACGTGCCCGCGTCGAAAAGGTGGCGCCATGGCTGACCACTGACTCGCACACCTACCCGGCTGTCGTTGATGGCAAGATTAAGTGGATCGTGGATGGCTACACCACCTTGGATGCGATGCCATACAGCACGGAAATGTCGCTGTCGCAGGCTACTCGTGACGCACTGAACCCGGATGGCACTGAGCAGCGTCTGATCAATGACCGCATCGGTTATATCCGTAATTCGGTGAAAGCCACCGTGGATGCCTACGACGGCACCGTGGAGCTTTACGAATTCGATACCGAGGATCCAGTGCTGGACGCGTGGCGCGGAGTATTCCCGGATACGGTGAAAGACGAGTCGGAGATTTCCGACGAGCTGCGCTCGCACTTCCGCTACCCAGAGGACATCTTCAAGGTGCAGCGCAACCTGCTGGCGCGCTACCACGTGGATGATCCAGGCGTGTACTTCTCGAACGACGCGTTTTGGTCGGTTCCGCTGGACCCAACGCAGCCGGAATCCCAGGAGCTGCCGCAGCCTCCGTACTACGTGATGGCGGCAGATCCGCAGAACCCGGATAAGTCCAGCTTCCAGATGGTGACCCCGTTCCGTGGTCTGGAACGTGAGTTCTTGTCCGCGCACATGACGGTGACTTCGGATCCGGATAACTACGGTGATATCACCGTCCGTGTCTTGCCGACGAACACACAGACGCAGGGTCCACGTCAGGCACAGGATGCCATGATGTCGTCTGACCAGGTAGCCCGCGACCGCGGCCTGTGGGAACGCACGAACGAGCTGTACAACGGTAACCTGCTAACTCTGCCTGTCGGCGGGGGAGAGGTGCTCTACCTGGAGCCGATCTACGCTGAGCGCAAGGATCAAGACTCGGCGTTCCCGAAGCTGTTGCGTGTGCTGGTTTCCTATAAGGGACGCATCGGCTATGCGCCAACCATCGGTGAGGCCCTGGAGCAGGTAGGTATTGACTCGCAGGCGGCACAGGATATCGACCTGGTCGATGGTGACGAGGACACTTCCCGTGGTTCCTCCGATGATGCTGATGCAGCTGATACTGCAGAGGCCGGTGCTTCGGCTTCCAGTGACAAAGATGCTGACTCGGATCGCGATTCCGCGGATCGCTCTGGTCCAACCCCACCAGCGAGTGGCGACGGCGTCGACGCGATCAACGACGCATTGCGTGAGCTGGAAAAGGCGCGGGATGGTTCCTTCGAGGAATACGGACGCGCGCTGGATCGCCTGGACCGTGCGGTGGAAAACTACCAGTCGCAGAACTAGCGATAGCACGATTGGCAGCGATGCAACGTCAGTAAGATATTGCTCGCGAGATCGTTGATAATCCCGCTGTGTGCCCAGCACATGGCGGGATTTGGTATATCTAGCGATGGTATGTATAGTTACATGATGTCAGCAAGCGAGAGATCGCGAAGGTGTTCGAAAGTGGAAGCCTTCGGCTGGCAGATGAATTGAATATCATCCGACGCGGGGTGGAGCAGCTCGGTAGCTCGCTGGGCTCATAACCCAGAGGTCGCAAGTTCGAATCTTGTCCCCGCTACCAATATTCAACGGATTCCCCAGTGGTGCTTAGCGCCGCTGGGGATTTTTCGTATACCTGTTTTCAAAGCGTACGGCATGCGTACGGCATGCTCGAAATCTGGTCTTAATTTCGAGTGTTCGCCTGATTAGATGGAGCACGTGAGTGGTAGCTGATTTTCTTAGTTGGGCCCTCGTTATGGCGATGCCGGGGCCTGATATTATCTCTATCGGCCTGCAAACCTCACGGTATGGTCTGCGTGCGGGGTTCTGGACGGCTCTCGGCGCTGCACTGGGAGTGGCGGTGTGGTCAGTGCTCTCGCTGGTTGGTATCGAGGCGTTACTGGTCGCTGTTCCTACCCTGCGAGTCGTGCTACCGCTGGTCGGCTGCGTGGTTCTCGTGATATTGGGCGTTCTGGCTCTCCGTGGCGCAGCAAGGCCAGCGCGCAATTACGTCGACCAAGTCGTGACAGAATCGACCCTTTCGACGCGATCGCCAGAGAACAGCACATGGGCTAAGTCGCTTCGATTGGGCTTTGTCACCAACATTTCGAATCCAAAGGCACTGGTTTTCTTTACCTCTTTCTTTACGCAGATGATGAGCCACTACACTGGGTTCAGCCAGAAATCCCTGGTTCTCGGCCTTCTGCTAGTGGTGACTCTGCTGGTATTTCTCATGATGTCCGTGCTGTTGAAAGCAGCAGCGAATTCGCCTTTGGCCCGAATTCCCGCTGTTCGTTTCCTGCCTGGCATTGTCTTCATTTCTATTGGTGTCTTCTATTTCTTCGAACTTGTCTAAACAATAAAAAAGAAAACTATGCGTGTTCTTCATGTCAGTCCTGATATTTCAGACACTGCGACCTTTTTGCAGGAGACTGGTGTTACTGCGGAGCAAAGTCTGAATTCGATTGTGGTTTCTACCAAGATGTCAGGAAAGCGACATAACACTCTCGTTCTGGTTCCTGCCACTCATCGTTTAGATAGTAAAGGTCTCAAGCAGTTGTAGGGATTTACGTTCCTATCGAGTAGTGCTGGTTTTCGGTCTAGGCTGAGATCATGGGTACCAATCTGTTCGAGTCTGCACCTTTCACCACGACTGAGGGCCAGGGGCAGTTTTTCACTGATCCGGAGGCAGCGGTGGATCGGCTGCAGGAGATCCATCAGGCAAATATGTCTTATTTGGTTGCGCAGTATGGCAGAGCCTGCACTGCAAAAATAGCTGGTGGCCAGTTGCCTAGCTCGATTCGTGCGTGCTATCCAGAGCTGCGCTTTAGCGTCGAAGAGATTGGCGAGATTGATTCGTCCTTATCGCACGGATTCGTTGACCGCCCGGGAACATATGCGACGTCGATTACTCGCCCGCGGATGTTCCGGCGCTATCTGCTTGAACAGATTTCTAATTTGCTCGCTCACCATGGCGGGGAGGTAGAAATTCGGGTGTCTGCACAGCCGATTCCGTTACGCATGTGTCGTGGTTTCAACGAGGCTTCCGAAAAGGCAGCGCGTTTGTTTAACGAAGCCGCCACACAGGGGGAGCCCGCCACGATGACGGCTGCAGATATCGCTGCTGTGGAGAGGCGTTTTACCCCGATTGACTCTGCATTCGTCGATGATGCTGTCGCGGATGGGGAAGCAGATTTTTTGAATCTGCCGGTTAAACCGTTGAGTTTGTTCACCGCACCGCGCGTTGATCTGGCTTTGCAGCGGCTGGAGCATTACACCGGAGCGAACGCCAGCAACCTGCAGCGGTTTGTGCTTTTTACTAACTATCAGCTGCATACCGACGTGTTTTTGCACTACGCTGCCTCGCTAAACGAGACGGATGCCTGCAATTCGCTGCCATACACCGAGCTGGTTTGTCCGGGAGACTTGCACTTTCCGGTTGGCGACATCCCCGCAGCTGAGGTATGTCGCCAGCACGCGCATGAGCACCAGATGCCGGCTTATCACCTGGTTCGGGAAGACGGGTGTGGCATTTCCATCATCGATATCGGGGTCGGTCCGTCGAATGCCAAGACCATCACTGATTGCTTGGCGGTGCTCCGGCCACACTGCTGGATGATGGTGGGGCATTGCGCTGGCCTCGACGGGCGCATGCGCATCGGCGACATGATTTTGGCCAATAGCTATGACCGCTCCGATGGCGTTCTCGACAATCTGGTTCCCATGGAAAAGCCGATTCCTCCGATTGCGGAAGTGCAGATGGCAGTCACCGATGCGTTGCGGCGAGTTTCCGGATTGTCCGGTGATGAATTACGCAAGCGGCTGCGTACCGGAACCGTGCTGTCGACGTCTGACAGAAACTGGGAATGGCGCGCGCAGTCTGATATCTATCGGGAACTGCAGAAATCGACGGCGATCGGCGTCGATATGGAATCGGCGACCATCGCTACCAACGGTTACCGTTTCCGCGTGCCGTATGGAGCGTTGCTGAGCGTATCGGATAAGCCTTTGCATCACGAGCCCAAACTGCCCAAATCGGCGAAGAAATTTTATCAGTCTTCGAAAGAGGAGCACCTGCTGGCAGCGGTGCGTGCCTGCGAGAAGATGGCTGAAGGGCCAGACCAGTTGCATTCACGTAAACTGCGCAGGCCGGTGGGGGAAGTAGCGTTTCGCTAGCAAAAGTTGAGCGGGCTGCTCCTAACTGTCCTATGTGGTATATGACTCGTCTGCGTGTTATTGTGTTCCGGGTAACGTTCTTTGAGCTTCTTGGGGAGTCATGAATTCTAAAAACCCGTTCCGCGTCAAGGACTATCGGCGCTGGTTTGTTGGCGAAACTTTACTGTCCGTATCTGCTGGCATGGGTCTGGCAACTATGTTGTTGGCGGTCGAGATCTTTGACTCTGTGGCAACGGCAGGATTGTTCTTTTCTGTCGTTAGTTTGTTGGGCATCCTCGGATCGGCGGTAGGCGGGTCGCTTGCGGATAGCGTACAGCGCCGAAGCTTATTCAAGATGTTTTCTCCAGTCGTCATTGTATGCTCGCTGGGGATTGCCATAACCGTGAGTGGTTATTTTTATGCAAACTGGACGACGCAGGCTGCCGTCGTGGCAATTTCTAGCTTCGTACTAATTAGTAGTGCTATCACGGGCGTCCTCGACCCGGTCATGGATGCAGCCCTGAAAAATGTGATTTCTCCGGAGCAATTTCCTCGGGCAGCAGGAGCTGCAGAAGCCCGGGAGTCGACGATATCGATTGCTGCCAGCCCGGCGTCCGGTGCATTGTATTCTGCGCTGGTACCAGCTCCATTTGTGGTGCAGTTTTTCTGCAATCTCGGTTTCTATATCAACGCCTTAGCAATTCGTACGCCACTCGGGCCGAATAAGGAAAAGGAATTTGGCCTGGATGATGAAGAGCAGACGGAAACGCAAGATAGCCCGCCAACGCGGTGGTGGCGAAACCTCACTGCAAAGCTGAGTGGCGGGTATGGGCCAGCGTGGAAGTTTTTGCGTGAACATAACGCGCTGTTTCGGATTCTGCTCAGCGCGCCGTTAATTAACTTATTTGTTTTCGGTACGTTTT
>NZ_JAPJNQ010000033.1:0-5780 GCF_030826625.1 Corynebacterium sp.
TCTGCAGCCACCGATACGTTGTCCGGAATCGGTCCAGGCCCAATTCACGCAGGCGATTGCTTGTCGACGGGTGCCTCGCGAAAAAATTCGCCCGTTGGTCCGCCACACGCAAAGCACGTGCCGGCGCCGTTTGTTCCGCGCCAGCGCGAAGTGCTTGATGTGGTGGTCGGGCCACGGCAGGACTGGTTCGAGGACCTCTCGGAGCTGTTTAACCAGGAATTCGAGATCACTGCCGAATCTGACCGTGTCGGTGTCAATCTCAAAGCCACCCGGCCGCTGCGTCGGGCTGCGAAAGGAGAATTGGCTTCTGAAGGCGCACTGCGGGGTGCGCTGCAGGTACCTCCTAGCGGGCATCCCGTCGCTTTCGGTGCCGATCACCCGATCACCGGTGGTTACCCAGTCATCGGGGTTCTGACTAGCGAGTCCGTCGACAAGTTGGCACAGTTAAGCCCAGGAACAGTCGTGACATTCCGGGGCGTTGCGCAACAGTAGTGCTGCGGTGCAGCGTTAACAACTGGTGCTAGGTCCGCTGCTGAGTTTCATCAGTTTATTTCTCATCTGGCTTCGCCAGCAGCTTTTCCCACACATCGGTATCGCGCCACTCCCCGGCGCGCTCGCCGTAGGTCATTTTCGCCATGTGGCTAAACGTTCCGACCTTCTCGTAGCCGCGCGATTCATGTAACTTCGCTGAGCCTTCATTCTCTGGGAAAATCCACGCGTGGATTGCCCATTTGTGTAGCTCTTCTGCAACTTCGATCAGCTTATCAAGCAGCGCACCTGAGACTCCGCGGCCTTGCGCGTCCGGGTGCAGGTAGATGGAATCTTCCAATACTCCGTGAAATGCTGGCCGATGGCTGGCTGGCGCCCCCGAAACCCAACCGAGGATTTTGGAATCGTTGTCTTTTTCCACGGCAACGAACACGGTTTCCATGACTTTCAGCCGTGTGAATTGTTCCCATGTTGGTGCTTCGGTCTCATACGTAGCGTGGCCGGTCTCTAGGCCGAGCTCGTAAATTTCGCGCACCTGTGGGTAATCATCCGGGCGGATCGGGCGCAGGTTAAAGTCATCGGACATTGCTGTTGGTCCTCTCGTAAGTGTCTCGAGTTCACTGGACAGTTTTGGTACGACTCGCAGCAATGCGTGAAGTACGGTAGTTGTTCTCGCCAGGATTTCTCGCGCCAGCAGGGCGAATCTCACCTGGTTTACTTTTCTGGCAGAACCCCAATTTACACCCCTGGTGGCTCTTGCTGTCGAATTTTCATGCACCCACAGCGCATTCAAGCATCTCAATCGCAGCCGTGGCCTCGGATACGACCGTCAAAAGTTCTTTTGGCACTCCATCCGGGCGGGCCATAATGCTAGCGACGACGCTTTTTCTTCCGTGGTCCGCCGCCAGTTTTAGCACGTGCGCCGTTGCCTTTCCCGTGCACTCCAGCGCCTTTGCCGCGCGCCCCTCTTCCAGTTTTGCCAGCCGACGCTTTCGCTCCTCCAGTTTTGCCGCCAGCATTGCTGCGCGTGTCTTTCACCGCGCGGTGCCGCGTCGATCCCGACTTGCGCCCCTTGGCGATCCCGACAAAATCCTGAATCGCGTCCCCGTCGTCAGCTACCTTCCACACCAGCGCAATCTCGGTTTCTGGGGCAGCAACATCCTCATTATCACGGTCTACAATTTTGCCACCAACATAGGGTACGACGCTGATCTGCTTTTTCGACAAAAGCTTCAACAACGGCAGTGGCCCAATAGCAACCCCAACATTGGCCGCAACCACCTGCAACGCCTCACGGAGCTCGTCGACGTCAATCGGACCGTTGTGTTCGGCCACGAAGTTAATGATCTCGCCCTCGATATCCGCTGCTGCAACGGCTTCGCCAACCTCGGCATACACGCTATCTTTTGGCACCGCGATGCCGCATTGTTCGGTGTACAGCTTGACGACGTGGAACTGCCTGCCGATTGCAGCTTCATCAACTCGTTTATCCGGTAGCCGCATCAGCGCGAGATCCGCAGTAACCTCACTAACTCCTCCCTCGCCGACTCCAGCCTCGTGATCAGTCTCATGATCAGCACCGCCGGGGCCGTCGGGACCTGAGCCGTCGGGGCCGTCGGGTCCTGAGCCGTCGTAAAGCGCTGCAAAAGGGTCATCGACCGCCACCGCGTCCAACCCGTGTGGCGTGTCACGTTGGAATCGCTGGAACCATTTTCCCGGTTCAGTGCCAGTAGCGAATGCGAGGTGCAACATGCAGGCCATGCTACCGCGCTGGCATATTAGAAGAGACCCCAATACTCTGAGCGGAAGGAAACCCCGTGGAATTTAAATCGATTGCCGAGTGGACGTTATTCGAAGAAACCCCGATACCGGACGATGTCTATCCACTGCTGACCAACGGCGAACATGCACACGTCGCTTTTAAAACGTTCCGTGACAGCGCGATTTTCACCAATAAGCGGTTGATCGTCCGTGATTCACAAGGCTTACGCGGCAAGAAAATCGAGCTGTACTCGCTGCCGTATTCTGCCATCAATATGTGGTCCACGGAAAACGCCGGCACGCTGGACTTCAATGCTGAAATCGAATTGTGGACGCGCGCTGGGCATATCAAAATCAAAATCGGACGCAAGCTGGATGTGCGTGCGATCGACAAACTCATCGGCGACTGTGTTCTGTAGACGACTGTGTGCTGTAAATGCGTCTCGTGTTGTAGGGTGCAGGTGTGAATCAAAGCAATAATTCTGCCGCACAAGCTGATCAGAACAACGCTGACCAGAGTGATGCCACTGTCCGTGGCGCCGACGCCGCTGCCCCTTCAAGCACTGCAATGAAGCCGCAAACAGCGGCCAAGAAGCTCGGCATCCATCTGCCGGCCTGCCCACCCGAATTCCAGAATGGTGGTATCAGCCATGCCCAGCTGCGTTCACTGCAGCACGAGCCACCACAGTGGTTGCAACAGTTGCGCCTGGAAGGCCCGCATCCTCGTGCTGAAGTTGCCCGCAAGTTAGGAATTTCCGTCAATGCTGTCAAGACTCACCTGGACAAGGCGTTGACCACCGCGGAAATCAAAGAGCTGTTGCAAAACCAGCCGGAGTGGTTATCTAAAGCTCGCACCCAGCTTGCCGAATCCCGCAAGGAAGGCGCACGAGCCGACGGCGATAACGCTGCTGACTAACTGTCGCATCCACATGGTGGCTAGCTCCCCAGACAAGGGGGCTAGCTCCCCCACGCACTTGGTGGCTAGCTAGCAGCCTCCCACAAAGCCTGATTGATTGGTGCGGGATCAGGGGCTGGAACCGCGGGCCGACGCCCAGCATCGGTGCGCCAGGCAGTCAAGCGTGTCCAGCCATGCAGTGAGCTTCCCACCCACGCCGGAGTCTGCAAGGCTTCTGCCAGACTCAACACCCCGCGATGGACCTGCCACCCAGCATCCTGGAGGATGCTCACACTGCTGTTTGCCGTCACCGATGCTAAAACCTGAGCTTGTTCCGGCGGCAGCAGCGCAATTTTGTCTTCCGCTGTTGCATACTCGGCTCCACCGGTTATATCTGTCGCACCACCTGTGTTTTCGCCTGCCGCGGTGTCCGGACCGGCGTCAACAGATTTTGCTACCCAGCCCGGGAAAAACATGATCGAGGCATTCGCTGCCTCAAGCACCTTCCCGTTGCGGTGGAGTACCGCATCATCAGCCCCCGCAGCTCGGGCACGCTCACGCAGCTGCTGCAGGTAGTCATAATCAGGACCTTTCACCCGCGGCTGCACACGTCCATCTTGTTCGGATGGGAGATACAATTCGGTGGTGTTCCGCAGTACTGGCGGGTGGCGCAGCTGCCAACGAAGCCGACCTTCGGCGCCCGCCTCGATTTTCGGAAAATACGTTCCTTCGTCCGGTAGCTCATCACGCACACGCAGCAAAAAAGCTTCGATATCCCATTGGTCGAAACCCGCTTCGCGCGCACCAAGGCTAAAGCGGTATTCGTGGGCTTCACGGCCAATCACGCGGCCGTCTTTAATGAGGTAAGAATCCAGGATCGTCATTGTTTGCCCAATTATGCCAGGGTTGTGAAAAAGCCAAGAACCAGCGCATCATAAACGTGATTATAGATTTTGCAGTCGCGGTTCCGGAGCACATTCTACCTGGTTAAAAACAACGCTGTTTATTGCGTGCGCTTTGGCAACTTCGCACCCTTAGCAAGGTGTTCTGCCAGACCATCCTGGATCAGCGTTGCCGACAGCCACGAAGCATTCAAGTACCAGCCGTCGTTATCGATTTCGAATGCTTGGCCTTTTTCCACCGCGCTCAGCGAATTCCACAGCGCAGTCTCGGTAGGATTCGGGCTTCCCGGAACCACACCGTAGAAAATCCAGTCAGCATCTGCCTGCCCAAGTTCTTCGGCGGAAATATCGCGGCTAGATTTGTCGGTGAATTGCTGACTTTCCGGACGCTGCAATCCTGCATCAGCCGCGACGATGCCAGCCATGGACTCAACGCCAAAGATATTAAATGATTCATTTTTCGGCCGCAGCAGCGAAATCGTGCCGACGCCGTCGTCAATAGCATCATCCAGAGCACTCGCACGATGGGCGTAGTTGTCCATGAAGGCTTCGTATTCGGTGGTTTTATCCAGCGCCTCGGCAAGAATCTTGAAATCGCCCTTCCAGTTCTCACCGCCGCCTTTGCCTAGGGTCACCGGAGCAATCTGCTCGAGCTTGTCGACGATCGCAGTATCAGTGCGCTCATTTGCAAAAATATGGGTCGGATTCAGCGCAGCGATTGCCTCGATATCTGGATTTGCGCGCTCACCGACGACTTCGATCGCATCTAAATCATACTCATCGCCGTATTCCTTTTCGACGAATTCCGGGATCGCTTCTCGATCTTTGGCGACGGCAGTGCCCACCGGAACCACGCCGAGCTGCAATGCATTCTCGAGTTGTCCGGTGTTGAGCACGACGACGCGCTGTTCCTGGACAGTATCAGCAGCATTCGATTCGGTGTTTTCTTCACCATTGGCACACGCGGTCAACGACCCGATGACTCCGACCCCGACGATAGCGAGCACCACTTTGCGCGCACGAGTAAATTTCACGAGTTTCTCCTTACTCAGCCAGCACTGGCTGCGGATAAGTCTTCCGCAACCAGGCCCGGATCTAACAAAACTCGTTTATATTAACCGAACATCAAACATTAGGCAAGGGTATCCAACCAACCGTGCAGTGGCTTGGCCTTCACCTGCGTCTCGGTATATTCGTCTGCCGGATCCGACAAAGAGACGATCGCCCCGCCCACGCCATAGGTCACTTGGCCTGCTTCAAAGATCATCGTGCGTATCGTCATCGACAAATCCACCGCCCCATTGAATGAAAAATAGCCAAAGGCACCGGAATACGCCCCGCGATGGCTTCCCTCGAGACGATCAATGATCTCCAACGTGCGTTTTTTCGGAGCACCCGTCATCGAACCAGCAGGAAATAGCGACCGCACCGCAGCAACCGGGCTCACCTTAGCCAACCGCGCAGACACGGTGCTGACGAGCTGATGCACACTCGGGAACGATTCCACGTCCCATAATTTCGAGACCTCCACCGTGCCCGGCACCGCGACCGCATTCATATCGTGGCGCACCAAATCCACGATCATGAGATTTTCCGCGCGATCTTTTTCTGCCGTTCGGAGATCCTCACGCAAGGCCACATCTTCTGTGGCACTCGCACCCCGCGGGCGAGTACCTTTGATAGGTTTGCTTGTCACTTCCCCGTTGGCAATACGCACGAAGCATTCCGGGCTT
>NZ_JAPJNQ010000033.1:5790-23440 GCF_030826625.1 Corynebacterium sp.
GCGCGCCGGGAAGCATGATTTTTCCGTACATACGTGAAGGCATCCTTCGCCTTGTTCCCAGCAAGCGGCAGCGTCAAGCGGTTGGTCAGACAAATTTCATACGATTCACCAGCAGCAATGAGCTCTTGTGATTCCTCGATCAGCTTCAGGTATTCCCCACGCGAATGTAGTTGCTGCGGGGAAACAGCCTGCCGGGTATCAGAGACTGTCTCCACGTCAACCTCGGGCTGCTGCGATGCAGCAGGCGCGGCGCCAGTCTGTGCAGACATTTGATCATGGGTTTTCTGCACGCCTGCGAGCATGCCATCCACCCACTCTTGCTGCAGCGCTGCCGAGTGAGCATCCTCGCAGAGCGCGACCACGTGGCACTCGCCGTCGGCAAGAATGATTGCCCGATCCGCCAGCAGCAATTGTGCATCCGAAAAATCGTCCCGGGCGTGGGGTGCGGAATACCCACAGTCTGCCTTCAACTCATAGCCCAGATACCCCACAAGGCCCAGGCTAAATTCGCAGCTGGCCACCGGCGGTTGCAGACCAGAATAACGCTGCAGCATACGCTCAAGCGTGGTGAACACTGACTCTTGGTGTTTGACGTGCTCAGTAGGCCTCGCAGCCTGGTGATCTGTCGACGACTGCGCTTCGTTCCCGCCGTCAGCAGAGCGGAATACCTCGACTGTTCCGCGTGACACTGATGCTTTGAGGTGCCTGGCCAATGGGCCAGAATCATCACCGATGCAAATAGCACCGGAGCCATCCTCGATCCACCAGCGCTGCCCGCCCAAAAGTTCGTAGGCTCGCATTGGCTCGGCGCATAATCCAGGCGCGGGAATCGAGCGAACAAGCAACCACGGGGCGGTGTTCATCTCCGCGTGCTGGTGCGTGCTGCCACCAGGTTCTTCCCCACCGCTGGCGGTGGTCAGTTCAGCTGTGTCAGCGACCGCATCGGCAAGCTGCAAGAAATTACGCACAAGCGCCATGCCATGCTCATCGGCAATGGATTCTGGGTGAAACTGCACGCCCCACCAAGGCCTGTGCTTATGCTCCAGCCCCATGACCAAGTCATCCGCATCAGCGGTACGGGCGGTGACTCGAAAGCATTCCGGAACGGGTCTATCTTGATCGTCTGCTACTACCAACGAGTGATAGCGCACCACCTGATAATCCAGGTCGATGCCGGAAAATAGCCCGGTACCGTCATGGCTAATCCGGCTGCGTCGTCCGTGGAACGGCTCCGGCGCACGCACAATCGTCCCGCCTTCGGCCCAGGCCATAGCTTGTTGGCCGAGACAGACCCCTAGCACCGGAAGCCCTGTTTCCAGCGCAGCTGCAGAATGCCCCAGGTCTTGCGGGTTTTCCGGCGTGCCCGGGCCCGGGGAGATAATCACCGCACCAAATCCGCGCCGAATGACGAACGCGGCAAAATCCAACCCATCAAGGTCGGCATCATTGGCGATAACTTCGACCTCATGGCCAGCAATGCGTACATAGCTGGCCAGGTTATTGGTAAACGAGTCGTGGTTATCAACCAGGACAACGCGCAATTAGACCATCTTCCAGTCTTCCAGGCCCTCATACAGTGGGAAATCCTGGGTCAACTTCTCGACGCGGGAACGCAGCTGTGCAACGTCGTTACCCAGCAATGCCTGCGCAATGATGTCGGCGGTTTCTTCGAATGCCTGCTGATCGAAACCACGGGTAGCAAGCGCCGAAGCACCGATACGCAGACCAGAGGTCACCATCGGCGGACGCGGATCATTCGGCACCGCGTTGCGGTTGACGGTGATACCAACCTCGTGCAGACGATCTTCTGCCTGCTGGCCATCCAGCTCCGAATTACGCAGATCAGCCAAAACCAAGTGGGTGTCAGTGCCACCGGTCAACACAGAAATGCCGGAATCTTGGCAATCCTGCGCGGTCAGGCGTTCAGCCAGAATGCGTGCACCGTCGATCGTGCGCTGCTGGCGTTCGCGGAATTCCTCCGTAGCAGCCACCTTGAATGACACGGCCTTGGCAGCAACAGCATGCATCAATGGACCACCCTGCTGGCCTGGGAAGACCGCGGAGTTGATCTGCTTGGCGTAATCCTGCTTAGCCAAGATGATGCCGGAACGTGGCCCACCCAGGGTCTTGTGCACGGTCGACGAAACAATATCAGAGTGTGGAACTGGTGATGGGTACAGATCTGCAGCCACCAGACCAGCGAAATGCGCCATGTCAGTCCACAAGTAGGCACCAACCTCATCAGCAATTGAGCGGAAGGCTTCGAAGTCCAAACGACGCGAGTATGCGGACCAGCCAGCGATAATGACCTGTGGTTTTTCCGCCAACGCCTGCTCACGCACCTTATCCATGTCAATACGGTGGGTGGTTGGGTCAACCTCATACGCGGCAACCTCGTACAGTTTGCCGGAGAAGTTCAACTTCATGCCGTGAGTCAGGTGACCACCGTGTGCCAGAGAAAGGCCCATGATCTTATCGCCCGGTTTGATCAGCGAAGCCAATACGGCAGCATTGGCCTGCGCACCAGAGTGCGGCTGCACGTTGGCGAATTCTGCACCAAACAGATCTTTGGCGCGCTGGCGTGCCAGATCTTCAATGATGTCAACGTGCTCACAACCACCGTAGTAACGGCGGCCCGGATAGCCTTCAGCGTATTTGTTGGTCAGCACCGAACCTTGTGCCTGCAACACCGCACGTGGCACGAAGTTTTCCGAGGCAATCATTTCCAAGGTTCCACGTTGACGGGAGATCTCTCCGTCGATCGCAGCAGCTACCTCTGGGTCAAACTCAGACAGCGGGGATTCAAACATCAAAGCGGGCCTTTCTGCACGCAGGTGGTGATAATGATGCTTATAACCATAACACCCAGCACTAATGAGACAATACCTACTATGACTACCAGCCCCTACCTGGATTTTTCCCGTGAACATTGGCGTAACCTGCGTAAATCAGTACCGCAATTGCTCACGGAGGCAGAGGTTACCGAACTTGCCGGCATCGGGGAAAACATTGACCTCGACGAGGTAGCAGAAATCTACCTCCCGCTGGCTCGTCTGCTGCATTTTCAGATCGAAGCCCACCGGAGGGTCAACGATGCCACGCAGCAATTCTTGGGGCACCCACCGCAGAAAGTCCCTTTCATCATCGCGGTGGCGGGTTCGGTAGCCGTCGGCAAGTCCACCACTGCCCGTCTACTCCAGGTGCTGTTGCAGAAATGGGATAAACACCAACGAGTCGATCTGGTGCCGACCGACGGGTTTTTGTTGCCCACCGCAGAATTGAAAAAACGTGGGCTGATGAAGCGCAAAGGGTTTCCGGAATCCTACGATCAACGCGCGTTGCTGCGTTTTGTCACCGAGGTGAAATCGGGCGCACCCGAAGCGCACGCGCCGGTGTATTCCCACACCGCATACGATATTTTGCCCGGTGAAGTGCAGCGCATCCGCCAGCCCGATATCTTGATTATCGAAGGTCTCAACGTCTTACAGACGGGCCGGACGCTCATGGTGTCAGATCTCGTGGATTTTTCGGTCTACGTCGATGCGCATGTCGACGATATCGAAAACTGGTATATCGAACGCTTTTTGAAACTACGTCGCACCGCCTTCCGCGAGCCTGGCGCACACTTCGCGCATTTCGCAGACCTCGAAGAAACCACGGCACGCGCCGAAGCTCGCGAAATCTGGCAGTCCATCAACTTGCCCAACCTCGTGGAAAATATCTTGCCCACGCGGGTGCGCGCATCTTTAGTGCTGCGGAAAAATCACGACCATCTCGTCGAAAAGATCCGGCTGCGCAAGCTTTAGAGCCTAAACTATCGCGGCGCAATCGGGTCTAAACCCACCTCTAAGCGCCCAACCCACCACGAATCACCCAGCATGCTTACGGGCACACCAATTGCCCCGGGGCGGCTACTTCCCAAACCGCCGGGAACGCTGTGAAAACTCCCGCAGCGCTCGGAAGAAGTCAATCTTGCGGAAAGCCGGCCAATACGTATCGGTAAACCAAATTTCCGAATACGCAGCCTGCCACAGCAAAAACCCGGATAGCCGCTGTTCGCCAGAGGTACGAATCACCAAATCTGGGTCCGGCAAGCCCTTGGTATACAAATGATGCGAAATTGAATCTGCAGTGACCGCCTCGGCGATCTCGGCTGCACTCAGCCCCTTGGCAGCTTCTGCGCGGATGAGTTTTTGCACCGCATCCACGATTTCTTGCCGCCCACCATAGCCAACCGCAACGTTGACGATGACGCCGCTATTAGTCTTCGTTGTCGCGGCGGCTTCCTCCATGCGCTGCGCGACCTCTGCCGGCAACAGATCGAGGTGACCGACCAAGCGCACCTGGCAATCCATATCGCCCTGGGAGAGCTGGACGACGACATCAGTGATGATGTCAAACAGCAGCTCAAGCTCTTCGGGTGCGCGGCGCAAATTCTCCGTTGACAGCAAGTAGCAAGTTACGACCTTGACGTCAGTCTCCGCGCACCACGACACCAATTCCGCGATCTTATTCGCCCCGCGACGGTGACCTTGGCTGATATCAGTAAACCCAGCCTCGCGTGCCCAACGACGGTTTCCATCGGCCATAATCGCAACATGCTGTGGCTGCGGGCGCCCACGCAGGCTGCGCCGGATACGCGCCTCGTAAAAAGGGTATACCAACTCGCGCAATTTCATCGCTACCGCCTGTCGTAGACGCCAGCTTCGCGCATTGCGGCATCTACCGCTTGCTTATCAAATGGGTCTAAACCGTGGTCTTCAGCGAACGCGCGACGACGACGAAACTTCGATTGGCGACGGTGAAACGACCAACCAAGCATCATGATCGCCACCACTAACCCGACAATCACCAGCAAACCAATCGGGGATGCTTTTCCAAATTCAGGCCCCATCGGGCCATCATGAACCTGATTTTGTGCCCAAACCAGCATCTCGCCTGCACCCTGGCTAGCTTGACTCGCAGCAAGCGTTAGCGACTCGTGTAGCTCGACCGACAAAAATGTTGGTTGCATCAGTTGGCTCCCTCCAGTCCGGCAAACAAATCAGTTTCCGGAAGTTGAGTTTCTACCCGGCTGCGAGCGAGTTCGTATTCTTCGGTCGGCCACAATGCCTGTTGCGTGGCAACATCCGTCGCCATGAATGCTCCAGCCGGGTCAATCTGTGTGGCATGTGCACGCAGGGCGGCCTCTCGGTGGGAAAAATAATCGCTGCATTCAACCTTCGTGGTAATGCGCGACATGATATCCGCCAAGTGCGGCTCCCAGCGCTGCATCATCGGACCATACGGTGACGGTTTTCCTTGTTCCAATAGACGATTGTGGAACAACTCCATCCGCCGATAAACGAAGCCATGGCTGTAATACAATTTCAACGGCTCCCAGACCGGGATCTCGGGCATGAACTCAGAATCGCCTGCCCGTTCCCAGGCGATCATGCTAATTTCATGCACTTTCAAATGATCCGGGTGCGGGTAGCCGCCGTTTTCGTCGTACGTCATGATCACGTGTGGGCGAAACTCCCGAATGATTTCTACCAACTCGCGTGCCACCTTCATGGAATCTTCCCGGGCGAAGCAGCCTTCAGGCAGCGGCGGTAGCGGGTCGCCCTCTGGCAAACCGGAATCGACATAGCCCATCCACCGGTGCTGGACGCCGAGAGCACGAACGGATTCCGCCATTTCTTCATGGCGCACAGCCTGCATGTTTTCTTTGATCCCGGGTTTATTCATAGCCGGGTTAATAATGTCGCCGCGTTCACCACCAGTACAGGTGACGATCATGACATCGTGACCGTTGTGCGCATACATCGCGGTGGTAGCTGCGCCTTTTGATGCCTCATCATCGGGGTGGGCGTGGATAGACAGCAACCGGTAGTTCACATCGGTCCTTTCCCAGGTTCGAGTTCGTGGTCTAGTTCGCCGCTAATTTCGCGATTGAATTCACAGTCGAATTGTTAGACGAGTTGTTAGTCGAATTGATTATATTACCTAATTGTACTGGCTACGACGCCTGCCTTAAGATGCGAAGAATGAGCACTCCCACGCGCGCACGTTATGGCTCCAATAGGCCGAAAAAGCCCGCCAGCAACCTCACCGGAAAATTCTTGGTTGCTGTATTAATCGCAATGCTCGCTTTCGGCTCGTGGGGGCTTTTCCGTCTGTTCAACGCAGACTCCCCGGCCGCAGAAATCACGCTGCTAAGCCAGGAGTATCCCGACGATGGCACGTTGCGAGTGTGGGTGGACATCACCCGCGAGGATCCGGCGGTTCCGGCATACTGCATCGTGCAGGCGTTCAACTACGACAAAGCGGAAGTTGGGCGTGTAGAAATCCCCATGGCTCCTGGAGAGAAACGCACAGAACGCATCAGCGTGGATGTACCAGTGCGCGCAGGGGAAAAAGCCGTCGCCGGCGGCGTCTACGGTTGTTCTGGAACAATTCCGGCACATCTCGACCTCACAAGCTAGCAAAAGCTAGCACTCGCGCGCTTAATTGTGCCACCTCGGCAAAACCCGGTTAACAAATACGTTAAGATCTAGGCAGAATCGTCGCAAAGCAGCGAGCATTGAGCTCGATGATCAACGAAGGAAGGTTTCACACCACCATGGCTGAAAACCAAAAGCAATATATTACGCCAGAAACCAAGGCGAAGCTTGAAAAAGAACTGCAGGCGTTGATCGACCACCGCCCGGTAGTCGCCGCCGAAATTAACGAGCGCCGTGAAGAAGGCGACTTGAAAGAGAACGCGGGCTACGACGCAGCACGTGAGATGCAGGACCAAGAAGAAGCCCGCATCAAGCACATCTCGGAGATTCTCGCGAACTCCACCACCGAACGCACCGGCGTAAAAGAAGGTGTCGCCAACGTCGGCTCGGTAGTCCACGTGCACTACAACGAGGACCCAGAGAACAAGGAAACCTTCCTGATTGGTACCCGTGCCGCTGCCACCGACAACGAAAACTTGGAGACTTACTCAGAGCAGTCACCGTTGGGTGCAGCTATTTTGGGTGCCGAAGAAGGCGAAACCCGCGAGTACTCCGCTCCCAACGGAAATCGCATTAAGGTGACCATTGATTCGGCTACGCCTTATGATTCCGCGCTGTATGCCACCCCACGCGACGAAAAATAAGAAGGATTTTCCATGACTAACTACCGTAAATTCGCCGTGACCGGAGTTTCCGCTGCTGCTTTGGCTTTGGCTGCGTGCACCCCGCCCAACGAGAACCCATCGGATCAGAAAGTCGAAACAGGTTCTACGTTCGAGGCACCTCGCACGAACGAATCGAACAGCACCGAAACCACCGAAACCGGCGTTGCTGGCACAACGGCAACTAACGGCACCGGGACCGATGGCACCGGCCAATCTGTACAAACCACGGAAACCGTCATCGGTGGCTCGGATTCCGAGCTAGATGACGACGACGAAGACGCTGAATTAGCCACGGCCTCTGGAGATTCTGCGACGGGTTCTTCAGGGGCCGTGAAAACCGCTCGCAAAAGGGCGCAGCGCGCGAAACGCGTCGGTTTTATCAACTGCCTAGGCACTCCTGAGCGCAAGCCCAGCTTTATCGTGCTCGACTGCGGTGATCCAACGCTGCGGCTAGAAAAATTAGAGTGGGAATCTTGGGGCACAGATTCCGCGAAAGCGACCGCACAGCGCGTCTCACACAGCACCACAGGCTCTAAGAACTCAAAAGACTCATCGCCACAAGACACCGTCACTGTGACCTTGAGGTCGCCAGTAGAATCCGCACAAGGTGTAGTTTTTTCTGAGATCTGGGTTGATAATCAATTGATCACGCCGTAGCTTTCGGCCGCTAAAGCTAATCGAATTACAGCCCGAAAAAACTCCGGTCAGCTTGTGACTAGCATCATATCGATGTTGACAAGCTCACCGGAGTTTTATGTATTTTCTGCTACCCCATTGCAGCATGATTCGCTGCTCTAGCGGGACAACAGCAATCTATAACGCCTAGCTATTCAGCGCCGTGCTGTTTAGCGTTGCACCTTTTAGCGCTGCTGGAAATACGACAGCAGACGCAGGATCTCAGTGTAGAGCCAGACCAAGGTGACTGCCAGGCCTAATGCAACGCCCCAAGCCATCTTGGATGGTGCACCAGCGCGGATCATGCGATCTGCGGCATCGAAGTCAGTCAAGAAGGACGCAGCAGCCAGACCGATGCACACCAGTGAGAAGATGATCGCCAGAATGCCACCGTCACGCAGCGGGTTGTTTCCGGTAATCATAGCCAGAACGAAGTTACCCAACATCAAAACGACAACGCCGATGATGCAGGAAGTCAGAATCTTGTTAAAACGAGGGGTTACTTTGACCGCACCAGTCTTGTAGACGATAAGCATGCCCAAAAAGACGCCCACGGTGCCCAATACGGCTTGGCCGATGAGGCTGGCTGCATTTGCTTCACCGACGTACATGCCGGAAAAAATCATCGAAATGCCACCGACGAAGAAGCCCTCGAATACGGCGTACAACAGGGTCACAACTGGTGATCCCCACTTCTTACCAAATGATGCAACCAAAACGGTGATAAACCCTGCGATGGCACCACCGAGAGTAGCCATCATCGCAAGCTGCGGGTTCACCATGCCGATGCCGAAGTTGATGACGGCGAAGACAATGATGACACCAAGGGTGATACCAGTTTTGGTGACGACATCGTCGACAGTCATCGGGCGCTCAGCTTGCTGCTCACTCATCGGGGCATAGCCACCCTGGCCGCCATAATTGTCGTAAGCGTTGTAATCCATCTGCTGTTGGAAACCGGCATTGTTGCCGTTGCCAGTAGCGCCAGCAGACACGTTGCTCATTACTGGATTGCTATTACGCACTGTAGAAATCCTGTGCCTTTCGTGTCATGGGTTGTACGTTGTTCTTGTACATCTCTCACCAAGTTTAACGACGGGCGCGGCACAATAGTTCCCGAGTAAGCAAATTATTTCGAATCCTGATTACTATTTTCGGGAATCTCACTCCCTGAGTGCAGCATCTCCGCTGCTAGTAGTGCCCCCAGTCGGGCTCGAACCGACACTGTATGGATTTTAAGTCCACCGCCTCTGCCAATTGGGCTATGGGGGCAAAACCGTGCCACCAGCAATTTCTCATTGCACCTGGCACGGAAAACTATCTTAGCACTTCATTGCGTCTGGTACGCATTTCAGTACCGCTATTGTCGCCACCGACATATTCCAAACCAACCATTACCATCGAGAAGGAAGCCTTTAAGCTGGCAGCGTACCTGCAAGCTTCCAGATCACGCCGTCGAGAATATCTTTTTCGCTGATCACGAATTCTCGGACACCACTGACTCGCTCAAACATGTCCATGATTCCGCGCACAGCGACGGCTCCTCCACCAAGGACGTCGGCACGCCCGGCGTGAATAACTGGATTCTGAGCCCGGGCTGCCGCGGAAGCAGCGATTACTTGCCCTAAAAGCACTCGCAACGCAGCAAAACGCAGCACAGAACCGTGAATTTGTTCGGGATCGTACTGTTCTAGCCCCTGCGCCAAGGCAGACAATGTCGTAAAGGTTCCGGCACAGCCGACGACGGTGCGCGCCTGATCAATCGGCTCCAGTTTTTCTACTTCGTTCATGCGCTCGGCGACGAAGTCATCGGCAATCTCGATTTCTGTTTCACTCGGTGGATCGCTAGGCATCATACGCTCAGTGATACGGACACACCCCATTGCTGCCGAGTGTGCGCCGAGAATATCCTCGCCCTTATTCGCGACGATAAATTCGGTCGATCCGCCCCCGAGATCAATCACACAAAATGGTCCTGCTTCTGGGCTTAAGTCCTGCACCGCACCCAAAAAAGACAGCTCAGCTTCTTCTACGCCGGAAATGACTTCGGCCTGCGCCCCAGCGTGGACTTCTCCCAGTAATTCTGCGGTCATAGCAAAGAATTTTTCGCTGTTTGTCGCATCGCGGACCGCTGCGGTTGCGACCATGCGCACCTTTTCGACGTTTTCGAATTTCATGATCGCAACGTAGTTACGCAATGCCTCGCGTGTACGCTCGATCGCTTCGGGCGCCAATTCACCGGTAGCATCCACGCTTTGACCTAAACGCACAATTTCCATTCGTCTGGTCACTTCATTGGCGCTAAATCCCGATGGTGTGCCACTGGTGCGGGTGACATCACTAATGAGCAGTCGGATGGAATTAGTACCACAGTCAACGGCTGCGATGCGGGTCATAGGATCCCCTTCTTCCTCGGATTCGGTTGTGTGCTCGGCACTATTACTAGGCGTCGTTATTAAGCGTTACTGAAATCGAACTGGTCGAGGTCGATACCCAGCGCTTCACACGACGGCCAGTCGATGGGAATAGCAATACCTCGCAGGTTACCGTGTTCGGCAGCCATAGCGACTGCTTCAGTGCCCAACCGGAAGTGATCAGGACCTTTGGCCAAGGCATAAGCAATCAGGACGTGCAGGCATTTCACGCGTTCAGGCATGCCACCACCAGAGAAATCGGTGCCGAGATCCGCTAACTGGTTGCGCTCTGCCAAGAAAGTCTCGTGTGCATTGCGATAATCGGCGGCAAGCTCTTCGTCTTCTGCCAGGCGGGATTCCATCCATTTCATCACATGAGCAACTTCGAGCCGGGAGGCTTCCGCGGTCAGACGCGGGTCGGTGAGATAAAACAGCGTGGGAAATGGAGTGCCGTCGGGAAGCTTCGGCATCGTTTTAATGACGGCAGGCTGGCCGTCTGGTGTGCGATAAGAGATTTCGACCACACCGCGCGGACGTCGACCTAGTTGCTTTTCGACGGTGTCAAGCTCTCGGGAATCAAGCTCAGTTGAATCGAGCTCAGAAGAAGATAGACTCATGCGCCCTATTCTGGCACGCGTGTCATGCCTGCGGGTAACTAAGTCTTAACTTTATGGAGCCTCCGGCTCATCTGGCGCTTCGGGTGCAGACTCGCCCTCAGGATGGTCTCCCACCGGATCTTCCCCAGATTCAGCCGGTGCAGGCGGTTCAGCGGGGGCTACTGGCGCCGGTGGTTCTGGTGGTTGCGTAATCGCATCCCACAGGACCTCATACCACGGACGGGCTTCTTCATAATCTTGGCGCGAAGTCGTTACCGAATCATTATTAGTGATGCGCGGATCAAGAATTCGGTAGGCAGTTTCGCCCGGTGCAACCAAGCCGAATCGACGGCGGGCTTGTTCGCGAACGAAATCTTCGTCGTGGTAGCGCTCGATTTCCTCTGCTAGTTGCTGTTTTTCAGCTTGTTTAGCCGCAATAGAATCTTCCAATCGGGCGATTTCTGCCCGACCTTCATAGTAGTTACGCAAAGGCACCGCCACCGACACGAGGATTACCAGCACCACAGAGACCATCACGCCAATGCTGATCAGATCGAACCTCTGGTTCAGCTTGGTACGCGCTTTTGGTGCGCGCTCGGCGTTGCGTTGTGCGGTACGAGAAGATACGGGCACGGTCGTGCGTGTCCGTAGCGTAGATTTTTTACGCTCTGTCATAATCTCCTCGTCTCACCAGCAACCGTCGTGCCTGCAGCGGCGCCTAACCTAGCAACTAACGCGCTACAGCCTAGTGCGTTATCGACTAGCCCTGAAAACGTGGGAAAGCGTCACGGCCGGCGTAGCGCGCGGCAGCATCAAGTTCTTCTTCGATGCGCAGCAAACGGTTGTATTTTGCAACACGCTCGGATCGTGCCGGTGCACCAGTCTTAATCTGGCCACAAGACAAAGCCACTGCCAAATCTGCGATGGTCGTGTCTTCGGTTTCACCGGAACGGTGTGACATCATCGTGCGGTAACCGTTACGGTGTGCCAGTTCGACGGCATCGAAAGTCTCGGTCAGAGTACCGATCTGGTTCACCTTGACCAACAGCGCGTTGGCGGCACCTTTGTCGATTCCTTCACGCAGACGCTGCGGGTTGGTGACGAAGAAGTCATCGCCGACGATCTGGACTTTATCGCCGATTTCACGAGTCAGATTGACGTAGCCGTCCCAATCGTTTTCATCCAATGGGTCTTCGATGGACACGATTGGGTACTCGTCGATCAGCTCGGCATAAACCTTTGCCATTTCTTCCCCACTGAGCTCAGAGCCTTCGAATTTGTAGGAACCAGACTCGTAGAATTCCGAGGAAGCCACATCGAGCGCCAAGGCCACATCTTTGCCCGGTTCATAGCCGGCTTTCTTAATGGCTTCGACAATAACGTCCAATGCTGCGCGGGTGGATTCTACCGACGGCGCAAAACCACCTTCGTCGCCCAATCCCGTCGACAAGCCACGTTCTTTCAGCACGGCCTTGAGCGCGTGATAGACCTCAGCGCCTTGCTGCAAAGCCTCAGCGAAGCTGGTAGCGGATAGCGGGGCGATCATGAATTCCTGCACGTCCACACCGGAATCGGCGTGTGCTCCACCGTTGAGAATATTCATCATCGGCACTGGCAACACGTGTGCGTTCGGCCCACCAATGTAGCGGTACAACGGCAACGCAGCGGAATCTGCTGCGGCTTTCGCTACTGCCATAGACACGCCCAGAATTGCATTCGCTCCGAGTTTAGATTTGTTCTCGGTACCGTCGAGTTCCAGCATTGCGGCATCGATCAGACGCTGATCATCAGCCACCTGGCCCGCCAATTCGTCGGCAATGACCTCATTGACGTTATCGACGGCTTGCAAAACACCTTTGCCCAAATAACGCTCGCCACCATCACGCAGCTCGTGGGCTTCGTGTTCGCCAGTGGAAGCGCCGGATGGCACCCCGGCGCGGCCGTGCGCACCATCGTCCAAAACAACTTCAGCTTCCACCGTTGGGTTGCCTCGCGAATCCAAGATCTCGCGAGCGAAAACGTGCATGATATCAGCCACTGGCTGGGCCTCCTCAGAGATTTATGCGCATTCTTGCGCCATGTCAGGTGCAGTCAACACTGCTAATTGTTCCAGATTTCAAGTTAGGTTGTAACACGCACCCCGGGTTAACGGGCGGCGGGCTGGTCAATGGCATAAGAATTCGCCGCATCTCGTACCTTACGCACGTAATCGTTGGAATTGTTGTACGACAAGATCGCTTCGGTCCACGCTTGCGGATCATTTAAATCACGGCCACTATCACACAACAACTTCGCCGCTGCTAGGGCAGCATCGTCGATATTTTGCGGATCCGGGTATCCGTCGCCGGAAGCATCCAAACCATAACGGTGCCACGATTGCGGAATGAACTGCATTGGGCCTACCGCGCGGTCATAGACATCATCGTTATCGAACTCACCACCGTCTGTATCCGGGATATGAACCGTGTTATTTGTTCCATCCAATGCGATGCCAACGATTGGAGGCTCTACCCTGCCATCATCACCGATCGAGGGGCGATCAAACCAGTTTCCGGCGTAGCTACCGTGTCGAGTTTCCACCCAGCCGATGCCCGCCAACGTTGTCCAGTCCAGGTTGCATCCTGGCCAAGCATCACGGGCAATCAATTCTGCATTGCCATAGGCACGCAGTGCTTGGTCTGGGATAGCGGTATCACCTGCGAGCCCGTCGGACCAATACGTCAGTTTGTCTGCGGTGCGACCTTCTGCATGCACATCAATCGATGGCACCGCGCGCCCGGCTGCTGGTGGCACATTATCCGGAATAGGTTCTAATTGGCGAGTCACCGAAGGACCATCGACAAACGAAAGCAACCACAGCACTACCGAAATGATCAAAATGATCCCGAGTACCGTCGCACAACCGACTTTCACGCAACCTGCGGGGCTGCGGCGTGATGAATAATTCATCTACCACGCCGCTCCTGCATCGTTTTTATTGCTATCCGCATCACTGCCAGCTGCGCCACGCAAGGCTTCCTCCGCGCGTTTTCCAGCCGCCCACAAACGGTCTTGTTCTTCTTGCGCTACCACCCCGGTGGTGCCGTCGAAAAGATAGGGCGCACGTGAACGCATCTTCGCGATAAAACTCGCTGCGATATCATCCAGCGAAAATGCTTGTCGACGCCGTCCCAGCTCCGCGTGAAACAGCAACTGCAACAAAACGTCGCCTAGCTCGCGCACCAACTTGGACTGGTCGATCTCCGCGGTGGTTTCGGCTGCCTCGATGACCTCGGAAAGCTCAGCTACTTCTTCGCGCAAATACGGCAGGAGTGTCTTATGTGTTTGCAGCAGCTCGAACTCGCCGATATCGCGGGCACGGGCCATTACCTGACGGGCAACGTGCATCTGATCATCACGCGAGCGCGCCACAATAATGCGCTCACCAGCATCCACGCGCTCACGTACGCGCTCGTCAGCTTCATTTGTGCTCACCAAAAGTCCCTGGCCAGACGTGTCAGTTCCACTAATGATGTCAGCAAAATTCCAGCGCACCGACACCGGAACTTCCTCGGTGTAGCTCACTGGCCCGACAACGCCGCTCAGGGCTTCTAACGGTATTTGCTCGGGCCAACGAGGATCAAGAAGCAGAACAGTCATGGGCACAATCCTATAAGCAACAGAAGTCTTAACCCCCACCCGCCTTTCCGACACAGGCTTTTCCAGGGTAGTTTTACCAACATGCACAGCGAGCCTCATCCCTCTCCTATTGTCGGCGGCAGCAGCACCCCGGCCGGCACATCAGCACAGTCTGCAGCGGCACATCCTGCTGGCCCGCAGGCAGGCCAAAAATCTAAGCACACCGTGACCATGTGGTCATTGGTGGCTTTGATTATCGGCTCGTGCGTCGGCGCCGGTATTTTTTCTCTGCCACAAAACATCGCTTCCGTTGCTGCCCCCGGCGCGATGCTCATCGGGTGGGCAATCGCCGGCGTGGGTATGCTCTCGGTCGCCTTCGTCTTCCAAATTCTGGCCCAGCGTAAGCCGCATCTTGATTCTGGCGTGTATTCCTATGTGCGCGCCGGGCTGGGCGATTTCATCGGTTTCGCCTCGGGCTGGGGCTATTGGCTAGGTTCTGTGATCGCGCAGGTCGGTTACGCGACGCTGTTTTTCAATACCGTCGGCCACTACATTCCGCTGTTCCACGAATCGAACCGCTGGGCGTCGTTTATCTCGGTGAGCTTGCTGACGTGGGTGATTTTCGCGTTACTCAGCCGCGGGGTGAAGCAGGCCGCGATCATGAACACGGTGGTGACCGTCGCCAAGCTGGTACCGATTCTGGCATTTATCGTGTTGCTTCTGTTTTTCGGATTCAGCTGGAATACCTTCACCCTGGATTTTTGGGGCCGTGAATCCAGCGAGGGCTCGGTTTTTGAACAAGTCCAAGGCATCATGCTGTTTACCGTGTGGGTTTTCATCGGCGTAGAAGGCGCGTCGGTCTATTCGAAACAGGCCCGGCAGCGTACTGACGTCGGACGAGCTACGGTGCTCGGTTTCGTTTCCGTGTTGGTGCTGCTGGTCTCTGTGGCGACGCTGTCATTTGGTGTGCTGAGCAAAGAAGAGCTGGCGGCGCTGCCTGATAATTCCATGGCTGCGGTACTCGAAGCTGCAATTGGCCCGGTCGGCGGATTGTTAATCTCGATCGGTCTGTGCATTTCCGTGCTCGGTGCCTACGTTTCGTGGCAGATGCTATGTGCCGAGCCGTTGACGATGATGGCTCTCGACGGCCTGCTGCCGAAGCGAACGGGTGCGATCAATCGGGCTGGTGCACCGTGGATGGCACAGCTAATTTCTACATCGGTGATTCAATTCGCGGTCATCGTGTTCTTCTTGAACGAAACCGCGTATATCTCTATGGTGCAGCTCGCCACTGTGATGTACCTGCTGCCCTATATTTTCTCTTCGCTCTACCTTTTGCTGCTCGCGCTACGGGGTAAAGGCATCACACATCCGCACGCGGGGACACGGTTTGACCTGTCCGGGCCAAAAATTTCCCCGCGCGAAAATCGACGGCACTTGGCCGTGGCGGTGGTAGCTTTTGTCTATTCCATCTGGCTAATTTATGCCGCGGATCCGGTTTATATTCTCTTCGGTGCCCTCGCTGTGGTTCCAGGAATCATCCCGTACGTCTTAACACGTATCTCGCGACGGGAGAAGCTGTTCAACGGTTTTGAGTGGTCAATTGTCGTTCTCGTGCTGGTCGCAGCGGTCTTCGCGGCTGTTGGTTTGGCGCAAGGTTCACTGCAGCTCTAGTCTGCTGCCTAGTATTCGCCAGCTGCAGATTGCTGACATTCGCCAGCTGTAGCTTGGCCTTAGCTGGTAGTTCACTGCGGATTTTTAGTACGGTAATGACACCGTCGTTTCCTGTGACTATCACTAATTCTTGGGAGCTTTTGTGACTCGTACAAACGCGGACCTCACGCGTTCTACTGCCGACGCTACAACCACTACTACTGCGGATTTTGCTAGCACAGATTCGGCATCCTTCGATGCCGCTCGCTGGGCCGAGCGGGTACGCGCACTGGCGGAACAACGCAACGCTGTGATTCTGGCCCACAACTACCAAATCCCTGAGATTCAGGACATCGCCCACCACACCGGCGATTCCCTGGCACTATCACGCCAAGCTGCCGAAACCGACGCAGACATCATCGTTTTTTGCGGTGTGCACTTCATGGCAGAATCCGCGAAGATCCTCTCGCCAGACAAAAAAGTTCTCATTCCCGATGCCCGGGCAGGATGCTCGCTGGCAGATTCGATTACCGCCGAGCAATTGCGCGAATGGAAGGCCGAACACCCTGACGCGCTGGTGGTCAGCTATGTCAACACCACCGCAGAGGTAAAAGCGCTTACCGACGTGTGCTGCACCTCTTCAAACGCGGTTGATGTGGTCAACTCCCTGCCCGCGGACCAAGAAATCCTGTTTTGCCCCGACCAATTCCTCGGAGCGTATGTGAAGCGTGAGACCGGCCGCGAGAACATCCGGATTTGGGCTGGTGAATGCCACGTGCACGCCGGCATCAGCGCTGAGCAATTAACCCAGCAAACGCAGGATAACCCTACAGCGGATCTGTACATCCACCCAGAATGTGGTTGCGCGAACTCCGCGCTCTACCTGGCCAACGAGGGTCTGGTGCCAGAAGAGCGTGTACACATGCTCTCCACCGGGCAAATGATCACCCAAGCGCAGAAGCAACAAAAGAACACGGTGCTGGTGGCAACCGAAACTGGCATGCTGCACCAACTCAATCAGGCTGCCCCAGACATTGATTTCCAGGCCGTCAACGACCGCGCCGAATGTAAATTCATGAAAATGATTACCCCGCAGGCACTTGAACGCTGCCTGGAAACCGAAACCGACGAGGTTACCGTCCCGAAAAATATCGCAGATGCTGCTCGCAAATCGCTCGAAGCAATGATCTCGATCGGCAACCCCGGTGGTGCCGAATAAATGACTCAGTTGCAGCTGCCCGATTGTTCTGCGCTGATCGCCACCGCCCTCGACGAGGATTTCGCTTACGGCCCCGACCACACCTCGATCGCTACGGTGCCCGCCGCTGCTCGCTGCAGCGCCGAACTCAATGCGCGTGAGGACGGCACCATCGCCGGGCTGGGATTACTCGAAGCGGTGCTCAACGCCACCGCTTCGCGTCTGCACCGCCTCGGTGTCGAGCTTGCCGACGACAACTGCGAGATCACGTTGCATGGTGCCGATGGCCAGCAGGTTTGCGAAGGGCAAACTTTGGCGACGATAACGGCTAATACCCGACTGGTAT
>NZ_JAPJNQ010000034.1 GCF_030826625.1 Corynebacterium sp.
CTGCAGACCCCAGCACGACTGGCACGTCGAATCCACCAGCAACAGCAAGGTAGGCGCGCAGACCAGTGCCGACGTCTAGCCTCACCGTCTGGCCTTCGGACACATCAATGACCGTGTGGGTGCGTATCCGCCGCTTGTCGACGAATACGTCGGCGTCGGTTCCCGTAAACACTAGGCGCGCAGGCCGTTCTGCGCGGAGCTGAAAGCCCCCGAACAGAATCTCAATGACGGGCGCATTATCGTCGTTGCCCAGCATGCGATTGGCGCGCCGGGTAGCGCCGAGATCGAATGCGCCGGATGGTCCCACGCCCAAGCCGGAATAGCCGTTGCGGCCGAGATCTTGGAAAGTTGCCTGTGGCCCGGTTTCTAGCACCTTTAGCATGTTTTCTCCTGGAATCGCACGGTATCGCCTGGGGTGAGCAGCGCTGGGTGCTCACGGTTGAGATCCCACATCCGCTCGTCGGTTCGACCGATCAATTGCCAACCCCCGGGTGAACTCTGCGGGTACACTGCAGAAAAACCACCGGCCAGTCCGACCGAACCAGCAGGGATCGAAGTACGTGGTTGGCTCCTGCGCGGAATCCCAGCGAATAATGCGGCATGTGGGCTGTCTGGATCTGGACGCAGGTATAAAAATCCCGGCGCGAATCCGGCAAAAGCCGCCGTCCAGGTGGTTTCGGTATGTGCTGTGATCAGCTCCTGAGGGTGCAGGTGCAATTCGTCGGCAAGCTCGGTGAGATCAGCGCCGTCGTAGGTCACCGCGATTGTGTGCGATTGGCCCGTTCCGGTTTTCGCAACCTCGTTGTTCAGCGCTGGCAGGGTGATGCCGCGTGGGTCGCGATTGAACACCACCAACAGGGTTTGTGCGGCCGGAATCAGGTCGACGATGCAGGGTAGTTTCTCTTGCTCTAATTGGGATTGATAAGCCAAAACTTGGCCGAGTGGGTCGGAGTGCTCGCTGAAATCAATGAGCACGCCGCGGTCACCGTAGGGGATTAGCATATGGCGATGCCCTCCTTTTTCAACGCTGTGATGATTGCTTCAACCATCTCTAAAGCCTTGCGGCTATCGCCGTGCACACAGATGGATTGACCGTTGACCAGAACCGGGTTGCCATTGACTGAATTAAAGGATTGCCCGGTAGCGATCGCTACAGCCTGCTTGACGACGGCATCGACGTCATCATGTACTGCACCAGGCTCTTTGCGTGGAACGAGGCGGCCTTCGTCGGTATATGCGCGGTCGGCAAAGGTTTCTTCGATGACCTCCAAGCCAGCAGCGCGGGCTTCACCCACGACGGGAGTTCCTGACATCGCCATGAGTTGAAGTTGCGGATCAACCGCGAGGATTCCGCCGATGACGGCTTCTGCCTGGTAGCTATCTGTTGCCATGCGGTTGTAGAGCGCTCCGTGGGGTTTCACGTAGCTGACTTCGGCGCCTACCACTGAAGCTGCGGCCTTGATGGCGCCGAGCTGGTAGACGGTTTCTGCGAGTAATTGTTCAGCATCGTAGTCGATGAACCTGCGACCGAAGCCTGCTAGGTCGCGGTATCCGATGTGTGCGCCGATGCGCACATCGCGCTCGTGGGCGGCTTTGATGGTATCGAGCAAGACCTTAGGATCACCGGCGTGAAAGCCGCAGGCAATATTGGCTGAACTAACCAGGTCTAACACGGCGTTGTCGTTGCCCATGGTCCAGTTACCGAAGCTTTCGCCAAGGTCACTATTGAGGTCGATGTGCAATGCAGTTGTTTGTGGTGCGGTGCTCATCGGTGCTTTCTCCTGGTTGTGGTGGTTAAGTTACGTTCCCGCAGGTGCAGTGGACGTCCGGATGCGGTGGACGTCTACGTGATACTAGCGGACGGGGAGTGAACGGGAATTGAGCTGGAGCGATTGATAATACCTTAGAAAACGAAGTCCCATACGCCGCCGAAGGAGCGGATAGCCAAGAACCATGCGACGACAACTCCGATGAATCCCAAAGCGATCAACCAACGTGGGTAGTTGTAGCCATAAAGCAGATCTTTCTGACGGAACATGGCGACGTAGATGATCATGGTGAAGCCGACTGGCAAAACTAGGCCGTTGAAGGCACCGGCGAACACCAACAAGGCTGCGGGTGCGGAGCCAATAAAGGCAAAGGTGGACGCTGATGCAATGATGAATACGATGGTGATGATGTTCTGGGCTTTTCTCAGGTCTGCCTTCTTCGGGATGATGAATGTCGCTGAAGTGTATGAGGCTCCGATGACCGAAGACAGGGCAGCAGCGAACAAGACTGCACCGAATGCGCGCATACCGAAGTCTCCGGCGGCTGCCTGGAATGCTTCGGCGGCAGGGTTGTCGTCGATATTGAGCGCGACACCGCCTGCGACGACTCCTAGAATCGCAAGAAAGAGTACGAAGCGCATGATTCCGGTCAGAACAATGGCGGTGACGGATGCTCGGGTGACAGCCTTGACGTTTTCTGGCCCAGTGGTGCCGGAATCAAGCATGCGGTGCGCACCTGCGTAGGTGATGTAGCCGCCGACGGTTCCGCCGACCAAGGTAGTGACAACGACCCAGTCGACGGTTTCTGGCCACACGGTTTGAGTAAGTGCGTCGCCGACAGGTGGCTGAGAGACGAATGCCACGTAGATCGTCAGAGCGAACATCAGAATGCCCAAGCCGACCAGGATCTTGTCGAGTGCGGCGCCAAGGCGCTGGAATAAAAAGATAACGATGGCAATGGCCGCGGTGATCAAGCCGCCGATTTTGGCATCGATGCCCAGCAGGGCATTTAACCCTAACCCGCCACCGGCGATATTGCCGATATTGAAGACGAAACCACCGATGCCGATCAGCGCGGTGAGAAGATAGCCCAAGCCGGGAAAGACGATATTGCCAAGTTCTTGTGCGCGTAACCCGGAAACTCCAATCACACGCCACACGTTCATCTGCACTGCAATATCGATGAGGATAGAGACCAGGATTGCGAAACCGAAGGCCGCAGCCAATTGGTTGGTAAAGACTGCTGTTTGGGTAAGGAAGCCGGGTCCGATGGCCGAGGTTGCCATGAGGAAGATGGCACCCATCAAAATACTGCGTGTGGAAGCGGTTGCAGCGGCTTGTTTCAAGCTCGGCTGTGGTGGATTGTTGCCCGAGGAGGAACCAGCCGATGCAGCAGCGTTGGTAGATGGTGACATGTTGACGTCCTTGCTGTGAGAAGTGGAGTGTGAAAAACCTAGCTAACGAGTGTGGTGTGGGACAGGTTATTAAGTGATTGTTGAACAACAATAACATAACTGTGCGTCAGCTCACGAAAACGACTGGAGGGACCTACTGCAAGGGTGATTTTTCGTTAAGTTGCCTGGGGCGGTTCAGTAGATAAAATAACTATGTATGATTGCTGATTCTTTGGCGCGTGAAATCACACAGCGCATCACGCGAGGGGATCTCCGCCCCGGCCAACGCTTGCCAGAAACCCGTTTAGCACAGCAATTAGAGTGCTCGCGTAACTCGTTACGCGAAGCGTTCCGTTTTCTGGCAAACGATGGTCTCGTTGTTCACATCCCGAATCGGGGCGTGTTCGTGCGTACGCTTAACGCCAAAGCAATCAATGAAATTTATACTTATCGCCGCATCGTGGAATGTGCCGCTGTAGCAGAGACTGATTTGGACTCAGTAGATCTGTCAAGCCTGGATACGATCATCACCGAAGCACGTCGAGCAGCAGAACATGATGATTGGCATGTTGTCGGTAGCCTCAATGCCCAAGTTCATCTTGAACTCGTGGCTTTAGCGGGCGTCGATCGTTTGGTAGAAGACATCCGTCCGGTCATCGCCCAAGCTCGGATCGCTTTCTTATCGCTTGCGCAGCGTGACATTCACGAACCATTTATTTCCCAGAACGAAGAAATCATTGAGCTATTGCGTGATAAGCGGCGCGATGAAGCTGTGAATGCCCTGCGAAATTTGCTGAATACGGCGCAACAACACGTTCTGGAGCGCCTAGAATCCTAGTTCCCGTTAGACTAGGTGCATGATGTTCCGACGCTATCGCCAAAACCGCCTGTTGCGGCAGCCGGACCCCTCGTTTCCAATCCTGAACCGCAAAGACGCTGATCAGCTTCGTTCGTCGTTGCGGCGACAACTGGCAGCTGAGGGCGCATCGATTCGATTCAACGGAACGGCAGCCACGATCGAGCACCCGCGCCGAGGACGCATGTCGGTGCGCCTGGATGATTTGGTGAACCAAGTAGCTAGCTCGCAGCATCCGAAGGCGATTCCGAATTTGGTGGCTTCGTTTGTGTCTGGCCTGGATAATGACACGTATGTGGATCAGCTTGATACCGCTGCGTTTTATTCACGGCTGCGCTTGCGGCTGGTCTCTACACGGGATCTGAGCGCTGAAGAACAACAGGTCGTTGATGCCGCAACATTGTTCGGGTTCACCAATGACACTTCTGCGACGATTGCATTGGATACAGCCTCGTCGATTCAGACCATTGCTTTAGAAAAACTTGCTGAGATCGATGATATTGATGCCTTAGAGCGTGCCGCGCGTACTAATCTGCGTGAAGAACTGCGTACGAGTGATATTGACGTGCAGTTTCATAATGGTCCGGATGAATCTCCTGGAGCTTCGGCGTGGACCTTCGAATCCAGCTCGCATTATTTAGGTTCGGCGCCCTTGCTACTTGAGGAATTCGTCGGCATGTGGGCACCGGAAATTGATACCACCAATGGTCTGTTGTTTTCGATGCCTACTCGCCATCTGCTGTTGGTGCGCGCCGTCACGGAGGGCACTGATTTGCTGGAAGGTATCTCACGGATGGCGCCGGTGGCTGCACAGATCGCGGATAGTGCAGAAACCACGGTCTCACCACTCGTGCACGTCTACGACGACGGTGAAATTACTACAATTTCTAATTGGACGCCGGGCAGCCACCAGATTGAGATCGCACCCAATGCCCACATCATGAACCAGTTGATCAAAGGCGGTTTTGATCCGCAGGCAGCTATCGAAGCTGGTGGCGGCGTGTGGGAGTCAGGCGAATTGCCACCCTTGCCGGAAGATTTTGAATTGCCTGATACCCCGGCTGCGATTGATGACGTTGATGATTCCTATAAGCGGGGCACCGGTTTTGATGGTCGCGATTCAAATGCGGATAGCGATGGCGGAAGCAATGGAAACAATAATCACGAAGACCGACGTCGGGATACTTAAGGGATAGCGAGTTTCCTTAACGTGATGCGTCGTTGGTAAACATGTGGCCGAAGAGAAAGAATCCGCAACCGAGAAATAACCCTGCCCGCGGTCGCAAAAATTGGGGTCTGCCCATCGGCGAAGCGAAGGCGCTGGAAACTGAACTACACATGACGCTCAGCGCTGCCGGTATCAGTATGCGCGCGACCGGGCAGACAATTCATCTGCGATGGCGTGAGGGGCACGAAACCAGTAGAGAGCTTGCACCGCTACTGGAACAGATTGCTGCTGGCCGGCCGCGAGCCGCGAGCGTCGATGAGTTCGTCGCCAGGATTATCCGCAGCGAGACTGATACCGTAGCGCGAGGCCTTAGCCTAGCGGATCTCTACCGGGGCGCATTTTTGCACCTCGATGCCAAACGCGGTGGTGAATGGGGAAGTTTCAGCTTTGATTTGGCACGCTACCTGGTGGTTGGTGGCGCAGGGAAATATTTGCGACTTCCCGCGTATAAGGTTCGGGAGATTGATGACGATATTCAGACGATCCTCGGCGTTGCCCGGCGTAATTTATTTGGAGCATTAGATGCTGCTGAGGTCGAAGTGCAGCGACGACGGAGTGGCCCAGGCGGGGCATACGCATATGTTTTGCGCAGCTCAAACCCGCATTGGAGTTCTGTGCCGTTGTTTGTGGAATGGTGCGTGCAAAGATTTATCCCCGGCGAGGACTTTCGCGCGGGGATACTATTCGCAGTGCCACAGCCTGACATGGTGTTGTTTCGTCCGGTGACTTATGGCAACGATCTTGCCGAAGGAATGGCTACGATGGCAGGCGCGGCTTTGGCCTTGTTCGCTACTGATGAGCGAGGCATTTCACCGCGCCTGCATGTGGCTGTAGATGATGAAGTTCATACGGTATCTGATGTGACCGATGACAGCTATATGCTTTACCCGACGGAGTACCTGCTCGCCCGGATCAAGGGTACTTAGCTAGCTTGGCTAGCTTGGCTACGGGGACAGTACTGTTCGGGTTACTGGCTTAGTCACGAACCCAGGCACCGATGACACCAGGAACGACGGGACGGCGTTCACCAAGCAATGCCTTCTGATTTCCTTCCCGCTCAATAGCCGTAGTTACTGCTTTTGCTCGATTAGGTTTCGAGCCAGAGTTTGCGCCTTGTCCCCCTTGACCCGGCGCTCCCATCATGGGAGTCATTCCACGCCCCAGATGTCCTGTTCCCGCACGTGACGAATTCCCCGTGGAGTTTCCGCTGTTGCTGCCATGTGCTTGCTGGTTACCGTGATGTCCGTTGGAACCATGTTGGCCGGAACTATTGTGTGCACCGTTATTGCTAGAGGCATTGTTTCCACCATTGCTTCCGTGTCCGCCGTAGCCGTTGTTTGTGCTGGTGCCGCCGGACTGACTAGACCCTCCCGAATGAGGAGCTGTACCGCCAGCACCAATTGGACGAGCAGAAAAATTCTCGCTTTGGTGAGCATTCATGGAACCGGGACTTGAAAGCCCAGTAGTTCCAACACCCCGGGCACCAACTCCCAATGGTGACGTGGCGTTGATACCGCTGCGACCGGTGCCATTTATGCCAGGAACCCCAGTACCCCCAAAACCAGTGCCTGCATGACCTGAAGTTATTCCTGGAGTACGGCCGATCGTAGTACCACCATTTGCGGGGGAGGAGGCCTGTGCACCGCGGGCTGTCAAAGGTGCAGACCCTGGGGCAGGCGTGACTGGCCGGCTGACTGCATGCCCACCACCACGGGGATTAGCTGCGTTAACGGTAGATGCATTTGGAACCGCCGTGCCTACGGTGCGTGATGGACCGAGACCAGCAGGGTTGCCAGCTCCCAGCACACGCGATGCACCAGCACCGGGTGTGGTTGTGGCAGGAGACATGCCAGAAAGACCTGAGTACCCGCGGGGCAGATTTGCTGGCGATCCGGTTGCAGCATTGACGGCATTAGCGATCCTAGGGTGTTGGGCATTTAATGCAGTTGTTGCTGCGGGCTGGGAAGCCAGATTAGCGGACGAAGCATGCGGAGCAGGATGGTGACCAGCAGCGGTAGCGTGAGCGGCATGTGTGCCGACATTCGCTACGGAGGCGGTGCCTTCATCTGCGGCTGCGAAAGTTGCCTGGTTAGATCCATAATCAGCGATTGCTTGCTGAACGTCGGTCGGAAGGCGCATTGCAGCACGAGCTTGCTCAGCGCCGGATTGAGCGTGGCCACCTTCCACAGCTTGGTTATCGCCTCCGCTCGCATTAGGTTGCGGAATGCTCAGTCCCAATAGGCGCGGCACCGCAACTTGGAGCGCAGCAGCGAATTGCGGTGGAAAAGAAGTTAGGTACGATTGCTCGATCGCCGCGCTCGCGCCGGGGTGCTGGTTAACGCGTAACGATTGCTGCACCAGGTTTGTAGTCTGTCGAGCTCCGTCGATGACTTGTACTAGGTTTTGGATGGTCCCGTTCATGATCTGAGAGTTTGCGTTCAGGACGCGCCCGGTATTAGCGAAGCTGCGTAACTTGTGGGCGCCGCCAGAAATTGCGTCGCCGTAGTTGTTTGATTCAAGCTCTGCTGCTACTTCTTCGAGACCGTCGGAAATTTCGGTTGCAGTTTGGCCGATGTGTTGCCACAGCTCTGCGTCATGATGAGCTGCGGAATCTACGGTTCCAGAGAAATAACTTGCTAGTAAATCAATGTCTGGAACATAGCCGATGACAGGGCTGTTGATCGCCACCGGTGCAGTCTTGTCGTCTGGCTCGGCTGCGGTGAAGAAATGCTCATTGGTGGCCGCCTGTGCACCGTGCATGTTGTCTAGGCTGCGAGCTATTTGATCGTCTTGCTCGTAGACTGCATCTGCGAGAGTATGCAGATTGTCTGCGGCCCAGGCGATTTTGTTTGCGAGTGCAGAAAATTCTTCCGCGGCAGAGCCCGGATTTCCAGCAAGCGTGCGACCGTGTTCTGCGGCGAGGAAGCCGAGTCCAGGAATTTGGGAAAACGCTTCGGAGAGCTGGCTTTTTGCGCTTATTTGGCTCTGCTGGAGTGCTGCTTTGCTGACAGATCGTAGCTTTTCTTCTGCACTTGCAAGCGAATTGATTGAAATTTCAATGCTCATTGAATCCCCCGAGTTATTTTGTAATCAGCCGATCGAAATATTCATGTGCTATGCGACAGTTGTCTTCAAACGTGCGGCCAGGTTCTATATTTGTATAGTCAACGTAAAGTCTTCCTTCCACTGTCTCAATTCCAACCGCACACCCATTACCATCTAGGAATCGATGTGCATGAAGGCCGGGAATCGATGAATTAAATGTGGGCGAAACGATTAATTGTTCTCTTTCAAGATCTAGAACGGACCCACGATCAATAGTAATTCCCAGCAATCCGTCGACTGGCTGCTGCGAAAATGATGGTTGAAGTTCCTTATCGATTTCTTTGAAGCACGTGCTGAACTTAAAACCATGGGACGCCGACGAAGGTCCATGGCTGTCTATTAGTCCGGCCCTCTGATATTGATTTTCGGAGATTAGATCACAAACACGAGGTAGTTCGAAATCCGGATCAGACGTATCGGCGGGGCCCCGCTCGGGAACCCAGTCTGCGAACTCAAACTTGGCGTCTGTGGTTGCGCTATTAAATTCCCCCTCACCGCTAGGTTTAGCATCGTGGTGCCCATCAGCATCATTGCTCAGCGCTGGATCGTGGCCAGACTGTGACTGGCTATTGGTCAGATGCGTGCTAGCAGCGTTGGAATTATCTGCCACGCTACAGCTGGAGGCCATGAACCCAGCTAGCGCCAGTGCACAACCAGCTCGATACCAGCTCATCTGTCTTCCTTTCCTAGTCCGTCGTACGGTTTGCGCTGCGAACTCGTTAGAAGGGGAGAGGCAGCACAAACCCATTGGACTGATTTGATTAACGGGAGGTTCCCACGAATTGAGAGAAAATGGATATTTTCTGGAACCCGTCTGAACAAGCGGAGAGCGCCCCAGATCAACACAAAGGTGAGATCCGGGGCGCTCTCGCTGTACAGACTCTATTAATTTATCTTTCACATCAGCCGGATTCCGGCCCACGCCCTCGAACAGTGACATCGATGACGCCCCCGAGGCCGGAATCCTGTCGCCTTTTGGAAAGTGCATCTTCCCAAAACACTTTCCGAGAGCACGCCGGCGATACGAGTTTTTGCTTCGTATCCACTGAATGGGTGGCCCCGACCGCAACCACTTTTCGGATCCTGTCTAATTTCAGACGAGATCCGAGAAATTGATGCAGCGTCTGCCTCGTGAGCGCTAGACGCGGTCACATCAACACAGATGTCGCCGTTAACCGAACTACCCCCAAAGCGGTTAACTCGTCTGCGCGTGGACGCGCCCGTAGCTGGCAAGAGGCCTGTGCAAATTAGCAGCATCAATATCCCCCGTACTTAGCCGGTGATTACAAACGTGCTCTCAGCGAATGATCAACCCGTGCTGACCTCTTCGCTGAAACTCATTGTGCATCAAAGCTGAGGATTTGTCTTGCAGGGCGCAGAAGACACAAACTAGATGATTGATCAACTATACTCGCTGGTAAGAGCGTTTTTACGTCAGTCTCGATTGCTAGTTCGACGCATTGTTCTTTGTCGAAACCTTCAAAATTCACAGTATTTATTTTGCAATTTAAACCACTAACTTTGTGTCGCTTGAGTCTCATAATCCAAGCGCAAAGATAAAAATTCTTCGGCGAAATAAGCCTATCCTGTGTGGCTCAAGTGGTTTAGGTCATTTCGGCTAAATCAAAGCTTGTAGAAATCTGAGAGTTCAATATACGTCAACTTGTTCGAATCTGCTGGATCGATCACAATTGAGTGTGAGGAATGTGGAATAAAATAGGGTAGAGCCATCTTGCCCCTATTTGGGGGAAGGTAAGGCTTGGGAACCCAGAAATTTAGCCCTTGCAAGTTCCGAGCAAGGGCTAAAAATGATCAAACCGAGGTCTATAAATTGATAAATCTGGGGGGATACCCGACTGGATTATGACTTCTTCACAACAGCTGGTTTCAGTGTCATTGCGCCAAAACCATCAATTTTGCAGTCGATGTTGTGGTCTTCCAGACCGGTTCCAGCGTCAAAATTCAGACGAATATTGCGAACCTTGGTGCCAGATTTCAATGGTTGCTGTGCACCTTTCACCTTGACCGTTTGTGTGATGGTGATGGAATCGCCGTCGGCAAGTTCATTACCCACGCTGTCTTTGATGACATTTGAGGTCTCAGTAGTACCATTCTCTGATTCGGTGCCGGGATTCCACTCGTGGGCACATTCCGGGCACACAAGCATTGGAGGCAATTCATAGGTGTATTCGCTGGTGCACTCAGGGCAAGCTGGCAAAGTCATTGCATCATAGTAGCGGTAAACCACGGTGGAGAAGAATTCTGCGTCAGCTCAGGCATCGCGTGTTCCGAGCGGCGCAATAACTGCCAACAAACAGTCGCTCCTGGGAAGACCAAACTCCAAGAGCTTCATCCGACAAGAAAACGCCCTAGGTAAATTCCTAGGGCGTCATAGTAGCGAGTTAGCTAATCAAAGGACTGCAGGCTCAGCCGCTGTCTTTCTCGCTGGAAATTCGATTAAAAGCGGTCGCGGTCCGTGTTCGCCATTGCCAGAACATCCAGGCGCTTGTCCAGCTCTTCCTCGGTGAGGTCGTCGCCAACAAAGCCCAGATCGATGACGGCTTCGCGGATGGTGATTTCCTTCGCCAGCGCGTGCTTGGCCACCTTAGCGGCGTTCTCGTAGCCGATAGCCGAGTTCAGTGGGGTCACGATCGATGGCGACGACTGTGCAGAAGTCTTCATCATTTCGCGGTTTGGCTCAATGTCGTCGATCAAACGCTCAGCACACACACGGGAGGTGTTCGCCAGCAGGCGAGCGGACTCTAGTACGTTGCGAGCCATCATCGGGATGAAGACGTTGAGCTCGAACTGTCCCTGGGTGCCGCCGAAGGATACCGCGGCGTCGTTGCCGATGACCTGCGCAGAAACCTGGGTAGCGGTCTCACAGAGAACCGGGTTGACCTTACCCGGCATGATGGATGAACCCGGCTGCAAATCAGCCAGACGAATTTCGCCCAGACCAGTCAGCGGGCCGGAACCCATCAGGCGGATGTCGTTGGTGATCTTGTACAGGGAACCAGCGATAACTTTCATCGCTCCCGAGAATTCCACCAGTGCGTCGCGGTTGGCCTGGGCCTCGAAGTGATCTACGGCTTCACGTAGTTCTTCCAGCCCGGTCAACTTCTTGAGCTCCTCGGTTACCTGCGCACCGAAGTCTGCAGAGGTGTTCAAGCCGGTACCAGTAGCGGTACCACCGATTGGCAGTTCACCGAGACGTGGCAACGTCGCCTTCACACGTTCAATTCCCAGCTCGATTTGGCGAGCGTAGCCACCGAATTCCTGGCCCAGGGTGACTGGTACGGCATCCATCAAGTGGGTGCGTCCCGACTTGACGACGTCTTTCCACTCTTTGGCCTTGTTCAGCAGAGAATCGTGCAGCTGCTGCAAGCCAGGGATCAGGTCTTTCACTGCAGCTTCGGTAGCGGCGACGTGAGTCGCGGTAGGGAAAGTATCATTCGAGGACTGTCCCATGTTGACATCGTCGTTCGGGTGCACCTCGGTGCCTGCTTGCTTAGCCAGGGAAGCGATGACCTCGTTGGTGTTCATGTTCGAGGAGGTACCCGAACCAGTCTGGAACACATCGATTGGGAACTCATCATCGTATTTACCAGAGGCGATATCTTTAGCTGCGGCGATGATGGCATCAGCTTTATCGGCATCTAGTGCACCGTTGTCTTTGTTAACCTGCGCGCATGCAGCTTTGAGCAGGCCCATGGCGCGGATCTGAGCGGATTCCAGACCACGGCCGGAAATAGGGAAGTTCTGTACAGCACGCTGGGTTTGTGCGCGCCACAAAGCGTTCTTTGGGACCTTCACTTCGCCCATCGTGTCGTGTTCGATGCGGTATTCTTGCTCGGTCATTATCTCACCTTCAAAGTAATGCTTGTCTTTGGTTAACGTGCAACTGTGCAGTTGTGCGCCGAGCCTAGCTAGCCGACGCTTACTACCAGTATTCCAGCGTCGCGGGATTATTTCCCGTCTAATTTGCTGCCGTAATCAATGACGGAATATTCCTGCAGCTTAGCCAGTTGGTGAATCGACTCGACATAGCGAGTAGTACCCGATTTCGAGCGCATGACTAGACTGCGGGTCACCGCACCGGCCGGGCGGTAGGAAACTCCGCGCACCATGTCTCCGTCGGTGACGCCGGTGGCCGCGAAGTAGCAGTTGTCGGACGAGACCAAATCATTGGTGGTCAGCACCTTGTCCAAGTCGTGTCCGGCAGCGCGGGCCTTTTCAGCCTCTTCTTCGCTTTGTGGCCACAGTTTGCCTTGGATCTCGCCACCCATGCATTTCATGGCACAGGCAGTAATGATGCCTTCTGGGGTTCCACCAATTCCCATCATCATGTCGACGCTGTTGGAGTCGTGAGATTGTGCAGCGGCAATCGCGCCCGCAACATCGCCGTCCATGATCAAACGAACTTTGGCGCCGGCTTCGCGGATTTCGGCGATGAGCTTTTCGTGGCGTGGGCGATCCAAAACCACGACGTTCATTTCGGCAACGGTGATGCCTTTAGCCTTGGCGACGGCGGCGATATTGTCGGCAACCGAGGCGTTGATGTCAATTGCGCCGCGGGCTTCTGGGCCAACGGCAATCTTGTTCATGTAAAACACTGCGGATGGGTCGAACATGGTGCCACGTTCGGCAGCAGCGATGACGGAAATCGCGTTGGGGCGACCTTCAGCCATCAAGCGTGTGCCATCAACGGGATCCACCGCAATATCGACCTGCGGGCCTTCACCCGTGCCGACGTTTTCGCCGTTGTAGAGCATCGGAGCTTCGTCCTTTTCACCCTCGCCAATCACCACGACGCCATCCATGTGCACTGAGTTAATCAGGCTACGCATGGCATCGACGGCGGCACCGTCGCCCTCATTTTTCTGACCACGACCAACCCAACGGCCCGAGGCCAAAGCGGCAGCTTCGGTCACACGGACTAATTCCATGGCGAGGTTGCGGTCAGGGATATACGAGGTGGGAGCGGACATGAATCCTCCTGAATCTAGCTTGGGCATAATCGTTGCTCCCATTGTTCCACTAATTCTTTGGCCTAGCCGTCGGGCGCACCCGAGATTTCGAAATCCAGCAGGCTCCAGCGGCGGATTACCACCCGAATGTGGGAAACATGCCATACTAAAGGGCGTGGCTGGCGAATCTAAAAAACCCGCAATTTTTCAGGGTGGCAGGGATATGGTTATCTCCGTCGCTGTCATCGTTATTGCCATGATCGTGGTGGTTGCACCGACTGGCTTGTGGTCGTATGGCCCTGGTGAACCAGAATTTGAACCAGTGCACGAGGTTGACCCGCAGGCGTTCATTGATAACGAAGCCCGTGCGAGTGCTTATGACATTTACTTCCCGGATGCACCGGAGGAATGGGTACCAAATTCTGCGCGGCGTAAGCTCATCGACGGGCAATCGTCGACAGTGGTCGGTTGGGTGACCGCAGAACGTGGTTTTATCCAGATCGCGCAAACCGATGTACCGCTCGAAAAAGCGATGCAGTCCTTCGACAGCAAATATCGGCCACTGGAAGATACCCAACAGGTTGCCGGGCGGGAGGTCATCGTGAAATCTTCTGATGACGATAGCGTGAGCCGGTTGTGGGGCGTGGACAAAGAAGGCACGACGTTGCTTTTCGACGGCGTCGCCTCAGATGCAGAATTCACCGAGATTATTGAAGCAACCCTGCAGGCAGCGGCATACCGACCTGTGTAATTACTGTAGCTTGAGCAACAGTCAGTAGAGTCAGCCCTTCGCCACAAAGACAGCGTTGAACTACACTTGGCTGCGAAGCAAACGCTTGTACTAAACGTTGTAGTACAACTCGAATTCTTTCGGCGTCGGGCCTGTGCGCAGCGGGATGATCTCTTTGTCATATTTCAGCTGGATATGTGAGTCGATGAGTTCATCGCTAAACACACCGGTGCGGGTTAAAAACTCGCGGTCCGTATCCAAAGCTTCCAAAGAACGCTCCAAGGAATACGGCACTCGCTCTACACTGCGGGAATTTTGGTGGGGCCGGTTGCTGCAGTGTGGGTTGCTGGCGGCTGCTGAAAGATCAAAATCTGCCGGAGCGCCAGGGTCAATCTTATTTTGGATCCCGTCTAAACCTGCGAGCAATTGTGCGGCAAAGCCTAAGTAGGGGTTGCCGGAAGGATCAGGTGCGCGGAATTCTAATCGTTTGGCAGCTGGGGTCTTGCCTGCGGCAGGAATCCGGATAGCTGCGGAACGATTCGATTCTGAATAAGCCAAATTGACCGGAGCTTCAAACCCGGAATACAACCGGCGGTAAGAATTAGCCGTCGGATTGGTAAAAGCCAACACCGCGCCCGCGTGCTTGAGTAAACCACCGATGTACCACAGAGCGATCTCTGAAAGGCCCGCATAGCCATCACCAGCAAAAAGTGGCTCGCCATTTTTCCACAACGACTGGTGTGCATGCATACCACAACCACCGTCGTTTTCTAATGGCTTGGGCATAAACGTTGCGGTCTGTCCCATCGATTCGGCAGTATTTTTAACGATGTACTTGAAGGTCTGTAAATCATCGCCTGCGCCCAGCAGTGTGTTGAATTTGTAGTTGATCTCCTGCACACCACCGGTGGCAATTTCGTGGTGAAATCGTTCCACCTCAAACCCGCATCCGCTCAAATGATGGGCGATCTCATCTCGGACGGCAATGGTTTTATCATAGGGAGCGACAGGGAAGTAACCGTCGCTGAGGTTGATTTGGTTACCACGGTTGGGCTCACCATTGATCATAGTTTTTTCGCCAGAACGCCACCAGCCCTCATCAGAATCGACATGGTGAAAGGCTGAATTCACTGCAGTGGAATAGCGCACCGAATCAAAGACAAAAAACTCTGCTTCGCAACCGATGTAGCAAGTATCAGCGATACCAGTTTTTCGTAGATATTCTTCTGCGCTCCGGGCGATACTGCGCGGATCGCGCGCGTAGGGAGTTTCGGCAGAATCTGGCTTGTGCACGAAAAACTTCATGTTTACCGTTTTGCGCGCGCGGAACGGATCAATATACGCGGTGGAAATATCCGGCCGTAGCAACATGTCAGACTCATCCACCGTCGCAAAGCCATCAATCGATGAACCATCGAAAGCGAATCCTTCCGCGGCGGATTCTTCCGTAAACGCGCTCGCAGGGATGGTCAATGCGTGCTCGATGCCCCGCAGATCGGTAAAACGCATGTCCAAATACTCAACAGAATGAGCTTTGAAAAAATCAAGAAGTTCGGTCACGGTAGTGACTGCCATATCTGCTCCTCGCAGAGAGTTTTGTGTACGGGGAAGAACCGCACTGGAATCTGGAGACAACCAGCACCAATCAGTAACAACCCCAGAAAATCGTCCTTGTTGCAGGATTATTTCAGTGCGGGAGTTTCCCACAGGTTGAGTGATTGCCCAATGCCTTTGTCCAGTGCATTCTGGTACACATCAGTGGCCCATGCGACATCCTCGACTGGCATTCCACCAACGGAATAGCAGAAGATCTGTTCGTCGTTTTCTCGTCCAGCAATCTTACCCGAGGCAATGTCTCCCATGTTGGAAATCTGGTCGGCATCCAACCGAGATTCATTGATCATGTCGTACCAGTGACTTCCGATGATGCCCAGTGACTTATAAGTTTGGCCAGGGCCGTTTTCGTGGAACCACTCGGCATACAAGCCCTCGTAATCCCAGACGAGCGTGCAATCGTCGGAGCGCAGGAAATCTTCATCCAAGCGCGCGGCAGCCGGGCACAACAACAAAGCGCCTGGCTTGATCCACTCTTTCTTGAAATACGGATACGCCTCAGGGCCGTCTGATGACGTGGTGGTTGCACCGATGCAGATATCGGAGCCCTCGATGGCTTCTTGCTCGGTATCAACGACGACGACCTCGACGTCGAAATTCTCCCGAATCCATTCTGCAGCCTTTTCCGTTGAACCCGCGCTGCGACCTTTCAACTTCACCTTGTTGATCGTTGGACGCTGCGAAATAGCCGAGCCGAGGATTGTTCGTGCCATCACACCGGGGCCGATGATGCCGACGGTTTCGGCATCTTTTAGCGCCAAATGCTTTACGCCAACTCCCGGCACCGCGCCGGTGCGGTAAGCAGAGAGCAAGTTGGCGGACATGATTGACAATGGAGCGCCGGTATCAGCGTCGTTAAGCACGAAAACGTGAATCGATCGTGGAAGTCCTTTGCCACGGTTTTCTGCATTCGAGCCGTACCATTTCACACCCGTGGTGCGGAAACGCCCGCCGAGATAGGCAGGCATTGCCATGAAGCGACGGTCTGGGCCATCAGTCGGCATCGAATCATGCTTGGGTTCGGCCGGGAAACTAATTTGCGCGCCGTGTGAGTTCGCAGAAGCACCTGCCATGCGGTAGTCGCCGTCGGCAAGCAGAATGAGTGTCTCTTCCATTGCTTCGACGCACTGCGCGAAGTCAGTGACTCCGGCGTCGATCATGTCTTGTTCTGAGAGATAGAGAAAGTCAATGCGTGGGGGATTTTTTGCGCTCACAGGCGTTCCTTTCGCTAGGTTTTAATTTTGAGATTCTGAGTTGTCGGTATTGTCGTTGTCGGTACCGCCGCTGTCGGTATCGTCGCCGGAGCTATTCTCCTTGCCAGCATGAGCATTCATTGCATCGTCGACACGTTTGCTTGCTCGGTCTAAATGCTCTTCGCATCGTTTAGCCAACGCTTCGCCACGTTCCCAGTATTTTAGTGACTCATCCAAACCCATTTGTCCGAGTTCTAAGATCTTGACGGTTTCGATGAGCTCATCACGTGCTTGCTCGTAGCTGAGATTTTCGATAGGAGTAGCCTCGCTTGGATTACCGGTGCCAAAGGAATTATTCATGGTGCAACCTTTCTGGTTAGTTATTGACTATTAATCAGCCCGCTGGGTTCCCATCCCGGCAGCAGTGATCGAACCGTCAGTGACACGGATGCGTAATTGTGAGCCTGGGGGAGACTGGTTGATATTGGTAACGACTTCGGGTTCGCCATCACGGGGTAAGACCTGCACGATGGCATATCCCCGCTCAAGAGTTGAAGCAGGCCCAAGTGCAGAAACCTGGCCACGTAGCGCAGAAACCCGTGCCATTTCTTGGCCGAGCACATGCCTAATTTCGCGACGAATCGATCCCACGGCAGTAGCAAGCTCATCGCGGCGAGTATTAATAGGCGTGCGCGGATCTGCCAAGACCGGTCGGGAGCGCAAAGCGTCGAGATTGTGGCGTTCACGTGCTACCCACTGGCCGATTGCTTGTGCCATGCGGTGTCGGGCTTCGTCGAGAAGCGCCCGTTCTTCGGCGACGTCGGGGACAACCCTTTTTGCAGCATCCGTAGGCGTGGCCGCACGAAGATCTGCGATATTATCCAAGATCGGCGAATCTGGCTCGTGGCCAATGGCAGAGACAACCGGGGTGGACGCGGCAGAGACTGCGCGCTGGAGAGCTTCATCTGAAAACGGCAGCAAATCTTCTACGCTGCCACCGCCACGAGCGATAATGATGACGTCGACGTCATCGTCGGCATCAAGGGTTTGCAGAGCATCAACCACTTGGCTTACGGCTTGCGTGCCTTGGACTGCTGTATTGATCACGCGGAAATTCACGGCTGGCCAACGATCACGTGCTACGGATAACACGTCACGCTCGGCGGCTGAACCACGACCGGTGATTAACCCGATGGTGCGCGGCAAATAGGGCAACGGCAGCTTCTTGGAGGCGTCGAAAAGACCCTCGGCGGCCAACGCTCGACGCAAGTTTTCGATGCGTGCGAGCAGTTCGCCGATGCCGACATGACGAATATCCGTGACCCATAATGAAAACGATCCCCGGCCAGCATAAAACGCAGGTTTGCCGTAGACGACTATGCGATCGCCATCTTTGATTGGGGTGGGGAGATTCTGCAGCAATTGGGTAGGAGCTGTCAGCGCTACCGACATCTCTTGGTTAACATCGCGCAGTGTGAGATAGGACAGCTTCCAGGACGGTTTCATGTTGATCTGCGTGAGCTGGCCTTCTACCCAGAGGTAGCCGAGGCGTTCTATCCAGCCTTTGATCTCAGTATTGACGGTGCTGACCGACCATGGATTCTCGAATGTTGCAGGTGGTCTACTCAACAACTATCCCTTCACTTCACGATGTTTGCTTGCGTATCCAGTGTGCCTCGGGTGCCCCTTTTTGCCGGTGGGGGACTGATGAGGAGCTAACTAGCTTTAGATTAAGCGTCGATTATCATGCTTAATGCTCGCCCATTGTACTGCTTGTTGACGTATTGGATACCCTGGAAGGCATGACTGAACAGGCTGTGCAAGAACCCAATGTTCTCCTTGCGGCACCCCGAGGCTATTGCGCCGGGGTGGATCGCGCCGTTGAGACGGTGGAAAAAGCCTTAGAAAAATACGGAGCCCCCATATACGTACGCAAAGAAATCGTGCACAACAAGTACGTGGTGCAATCGTTTGAAAAGCGTGGCGTAATTTTCGTTAATGAGGCAGAAGAGGCTCCGGAAGGTGCCCACCTGGTGTTTTCCGCCCACGGCATTTCGCCGGCCGTGCGCGCCGAGGCAACCGAGCGTAAACAATTGACGTTGGATGCGACTTGTCCGTTGGTGACGAAGGTGCACCGCGAGGCTGAGCGTTTCGCGCGAGACGGCTACCACATTTTGCTGGTTGGCCACGAAGGCCACGAAGAAGTGGAAGGAACCGCTGGGCATGCACCAGAGGTGACATATTTGGTCGATGGAGTTGGTGGCGTCGACAAGCTGCCTGATTTGCTTGCCGACAAAAAAATCGTCTGGCTTTCGCAAACGACGCTGTCTGTGACTGAGACCATGGAGATCGTCAACAAATTGCGCGAGCGCTTCCCGCATCTGGAAAACCCACCGAGCGATGACATTTGCTACGCGACGCAGAACCGGCAGGAATCAGTGCGTGCGATCGCCCCGCAGTGTGAGTTGGTGATCGTGGTTGGTTCGACGAACTCATCGAATTCGAAACGCTTAGTTGAGGTAGCTCTCGACGCTGGGTCTAAGGCGTCATACCTGGTTGATTTTGCGGATGAGATCAATGAAGAATGGCTCGACGGCGTCGAAACCGTCGGTGTTACCTGTGGTGCTTCGGTGCCGGAATTATTGGTACGAGAAGTCGTCGAATGGCTCGATGAACGTGGTTTTTCTCGAGTCAAAGAAATCACTACGACGACAGAAACGATCCAGTTCTCGTTACCTCGTGATTTGCGTCCAGCGCGAAACCGGAAAAAGCCAGCGCGTAGTTCAAGCTAATCTCTGCTGCTGCGACGTCGTTGCTGTGAGTATTGTGAAGAACTGGCGGTTTGTGCCCGTCGGCTAGCTGTCCGTGTGGGTTCAGCTGGCTGAGTGCTCGTCGCTGCGCTCCGTCCGGACTGGGTGAAATCAGCTTTGGAACGTGGAAGACGGGAAGAGCGCACGGGTGAACGAGTAGCGCCGTCGGCACGATTGCGGGCCATTAGCTCTTCTACGGTGACCCGGTTGGATTGTTCGCGGGCTCGCGTACTTGAACGCAGGTTGCGACGATCCGAGGCGCGATTGCGGCTTCGTTGCTGCCGACGGTTGCGCTCCGAAGTTCGAGCACGTCCACGTAACAAAAGCAGCCGCACGATTGCGATGCCTACCGTCAATACCGTGATGAGTGCTAGCGCCGGAAAATATTCAACGACGGGGTAGACCGAGGTCCATATCATCGTTCGCGAAGCCCAGGCAGCACCTTCCGGAGAATTAGCAATATTGTTTCCCCAGGACGTGAAGAACGCAAAAACCCCGAAAAATAACGGCAACGGGGAAACTGTTAAAAACAACGATTCTGGTTCCACAAGCAGTGTCACGAAGATGGCTGCAACAAAAAAGCACAGCAGAAACGGCCAACCTATGCCTTGCATGAGGATGCTGAGCAACAAACCTGTCACGCTGGCTGCAAGCACTAGTACGAGCGCAAGCGGCAACGACAGGCCTGTGAAACCTGGCGCGGGGGACCTTCGAGACTGGGTAGACACAATCGATTATCTTAGCCGAAGTTGGGGTCGCGAGAGTCTGCGACATCGTGGTTCGTTGGTGGGGTGGCAAGATCATCGCGTAGAAAATCCGCGGGGGCTTCGCCGCGAGTACTAGCGCCGATGCTGTTGGTGCCATTATTTTCTTGGGTGCTGGCGAATTCTTGTATGCCATCGATGCGAGTGTTGTCCGCGCTATGGCGTGCACGATGCGCAGCGTGATACGGCTTGACCGGTTGCTGTGAGCTAACACCCATTTCCGCTAAGCGGCGAGCTGAGACCATGACGCGCGAATCCAGCGAGGAAAGAGTGGAATTATAGGCCTCGACCGCTTTATCGAGGTTTCTTCCGACGCTGTTGTAATGCTCGCTGACGGTATTCAGGCGCGTATACAGCTGTCTACCCAATTCGTGGATCTCTTTGGCTTTATCTGAGAAATCCTCTTGTCGCCATCCCAAAGCCACTGTCCGCAAAAGTGCAAATAAGGTCGTTGGGGTAGCGATGACGATATTGCGGGCAAAGGCAAATTCCAGCAACTCAGGGTCGGTGTTGAGAGCAGAATCTAAAAATGGATCCGCTGGTACAAACAGCACGACGAATTCTGGGCTTGGCTGGAACGCATCGAGGTATGGTTTGGCCGATAAGTTGGCTACATGCGTGCGCAATAAATGTGCATGTCGACGCAAATATGCTGCATGTTCTTCGGGATCGTTGGTATCGAGTGCATCGAGATACGATGAAAATGGCACTTTGGCATCGACGATAATCTGTCTGCCACCGGCCAAGTGAATCACCATATCGGGGCGGACAATTTTTTCGCCTAATTTCGCGGATGCTTGCACGCTGAAATCGCAGTGTTCAACCATTCCACCTAGCTCAACGACCCGTTGCAGCTGTATTTCTCCCCACCGGCCGCGAACATTTGGGCTGCGTAAGGCATTAACTAGTTGATCAGTGCGTTCGTTTAACCGCGTCGAAGTGCGAGACAGTGCTTGGACTTGGCTCGTTAGCGATGCAGCAGTATGGCTGCGTTCGTTTTCCATGGCACGCAGCTGGCCGTCGATATTGTGAAGAGATCGCTCGACGACGGCGAGCGATTCCAGAGCCGGGGTGAGGGCAGGGTCTTGCTGGTGAACAGGCTGGGAAGGCTCGTCGGGCCGGGAAGGTACAGGGGCTTTCGTGGTGCGTAGACTGTCGTGCGCGAACCAGCCGAGCGCGATGCCCAGCACGAGCGCAACGATGACGGAAATGACGGCGGCTACAGAAAGAGTCATGTAATCGCTCTAGGATTCTTCGTTTCGTGTTTGTACAGATTTTTGTGCGGGGTCTTGTGCGGAATGAGATTTATTGTTTCCAGAAATCTTTTTCCACCATTGTGAGAACCGTTCGGTAGCCAAACGGTGTTCGTGACGCGTGGTTGCGTCGTCGGGGCGAGCGTCCAGGTCGATGTGCTTTTCGAGCTGGTCTTCGAGATCATCGTCAAGGTGGATCGCAGCTTCCTTGGTGTATTTCGCTGCGTCTTCATGTGCATGCGGCTGCGAGCTGCCATCTTGGCGCCAAGAACGACGAAGGCTGAGGCCATTATCTTCAGTGAATTTTGCTGCAAGCTTACCGGCAACGGTGACGGAAGTGATGTCGCGCGCACGGCGCTCACCTGATTCCAGGGTCAAAATGTCTTGCGCGTAGCGGTAGCACACCGCGACCATTGCAGCTACTGGTACGGCCAGGAACGCTCCGATGAGGTTGAACAATGCGGCACCTGTGATCACCGAAATCAATACGACGACGGGGTGCAGGTTCATTGCTCGGGCTTGGAACCATGGTGACAGGATGTTGCTTTCTATTTGTTGCACGGCAACCACGACGATCAGCACGATGACTGCCTCTGTGAAACCAAGGCTGACAAGGGCAATCAACGTCGACAAGGCGCCCGCGGTGATGGCACCGGCGAATGGAATGAATCCAGCCATAAAGGTGATGATCGCCAGTGCCAGTGCGAGGGGTACGCCGATGATGACCAGTCCCAGCCCAATGAAGACCGCGTCAATGAGTGACACCAGTGCTTGGGCTCGGATGAATCCACCGAGGGTGAGCCATGCGCGGGTGAGAAGCTCCGTCATGTGCCAACCGGTGCGGCGACCAGTTGCCCGGCGCAGCCACGGTAAGAATTTGTGGCCGTCTTTGAGGAAGAAAAACGTCAAAACCAAGACGACGAACAACGTGATGATCATCGAGGTGGCAGTTTCAATGCCAGCGAAAACTCCACCGACGATGGTGTCAGCTTGGTCTTGCATCCAGGTGAAGATTTCGTCGATGAAATTCGATAAATCTTCGCTATTGAGGTGCAGTGGTGGGCC
>NZ_JAPJNQ010000035.1 GCF_030826625.1 Corynebacterium sp.
GGTGAGTTTCCCCACGCTGGTTTTCAAGACCAGTGCATTCGGCCGCTCTGCCACACCTCCAGCGACATTAACCTACCATGGAATTCTATGACTTCGAAAAAGGCCCAGGAAAATGTAACCGCAGACACTGCAAAAGCCACCACAGACACGGCAGGCACGGCCGTCCCGGCCACCATGCGCGCCATCGTGCAAACCGATGCCGACGACCCACAGTCGCTAGAACTCACCCAAGTAGACGTGCCAACCCTGCGCGCGGGCGAGGTGCTGGTCAAGGTGGCAGCATCTGGCGTGAACCGTGCGGACTTACTCCAGGCCAAGGGCGCATACCCGCCACCACCTGGGGCATCCGAGCTCATCGGCCTGGAAGCCGCCGGCACCATCGTTGCTGCCGGTGATACCAGCCGCACGGTAGGCGAAGAAGTCGGCGCGTTGCTCGCCGGTGGCGGTTATGCGGAATACGTCGCTGTGCCCGAAGGCCAACTCACCCCGATCCCCGAGGGCTATTCCCTGGAAGATACTGCTGCTATCGTGGAGGTAGCCTGCACCGTCTGGTCCAACCTGGTGATGACGGCTGGCCTGCGCTCCGGCCAAACCATCCTGATTCACGGCGGTGGTGGCGGCATCGGCACCTTCGCCATTCAGGTCGCGAAAAAACTGGGCGCGAAAGTCGCCGTCACCGCAGGCTCGGCGGAAAAGCTGGAAACCTGCAAGAAATACGGCGCGGATATTCTGATCAACTACCAGGAAGAGGATTTCGTCGACAAGCTGAAAGGATCCTGCGACGTCATCCTGGACATCATCGGCGCGAAATACCTGAAGCAGAACCTGAAATCGCTGGCCAAGGACGGCAAGCTGGTGATCATCGGCATGCAGGGCGGCACGAAAGAAGAGATCAACCTGGGCGCAGTGCTGGCCAACCGGCTGAGCATTTTCGGCACCACGCTGCGTTCCCGCGACACCGAGGCCAAAGCCGAGATCGTCCGCGACACCGTTGCCCACGTGTGGCCTTGGCTGGCCGACGGCTCCATCACCCACCACCGACACGCCAGCTACCCGCTTGCCGACGCCGCGGCCGCGCACAAAGCGCTCGACTCTGGCGAAGTCACCGGCACGCTGGTGCTCACACAGAGCAGCTAGACCCCCAGCGCGTGCAGCGGAAACGTCACAATTCCACTGGGTAGCTGCAGCACCGGGCCATCGGAGGTAATGATTGCCATGAATTCCGGTGCGCCCGACTTTTTCGTATCGATGACCTCGGCAAAGCTTTGCAACGATTCCTCTGCTTTCGAGATCTGCCGCTGCCCCAGTTTTATTTCTACCGCTGCCCACCGCCCGTCACGCAGTTGCACGATGGCATCGACTTCGCGTTTCGACGAATCCCGGTAGTGATACACCTTGCCGCCGTGGGCCTCAGCAAACACTCGCAAATGTTGCACCACCTGTGACTCAAACAAAAATCCGGCAGTCTCCAGATCACGGCGCAACGAATCCGCGGATGCACCGTGGATTGCTAGTGCAAGGGAAGGATCAACGAAATGCAGTTTCGGGCTCTGCCGAACTTTCGCGCGCGAACGCAAATGTGGTGCCCACGCAGGTTGCTCTTCCACGACATAAAGGCGTCGTAAAGCGTTGATATACGCAGCTACGGTATCCGGTTTTGTCGTACGCGTACCAGAAATATCTTTCGCAACCGTGGCATACGAGACTTCCGATGCCACATTTCGCGCCAGGCTGCGCAACACCGCCAGCATCAGATCTGGATCCCGGCGCGATTCACCATCGAGACGCTCCACATCGCGGTTAATGAGGTCATCGATATAATCCGTGAGATGCGCCAATGCCTGATTCGTCGGCAATTCCAGATCAGTCGGCCAGCCGCCGTGCGCAAGATGGTCTAGCGCATCAGAAACCGTAAACGGGTTATCCAACATTGGCGCCAGCTCAGCACCCGAGAATAATTCTTGCAGCGACACCGACGTATCACCAACGCGGCGTTCTGCAAGCGTCATCGGACGCATCCGTAACCGCGCAATGCGATGCGCCCCGGAATGGCGTTGCGCATCTTCCGCTGGCACCGAAGACCCAGTCAGAATAAACTGCCCCTTTTCACCACGGCGGTCAATCTCTCGCCGCACGATATTCCACAACGACGGTTCCAACTGCCATTCATCAATAAGTCGCGGATTCGCGCCTTCTAGCAGCAAGTTCGGGTCATTGTCGAGAGCTACCTGCACTGACGGCACCCCAGAATCCAGCGCCACCTCAGAACTGGAATGTGCCCGAGCGGTTTCGGTTTTACCGCAGGCCCGAACCCCCTCAATAAGCACACCACCGGAATAAGACAAGCGCTCAGCCAGCATCTGATCAACAACCCTCGGTAAGTACATAATTGCTGATCATAGCGCCGAGGGGGTGGTTTGTCGACAGCTTAGGGGGTGATTTGTTGACGTTCCAGAGGGTGATTTGTCGTCTATTTACAGGGCGAAAAGTTAAGCCAGCGACGCCACCACGCGCGTCAGGTGCGCGATATCAGCCTCGGTATTAAATGGTGCGGCGGAAATCGTCACCGCGCCACCAATCTCACCGACCCCCATGTTTTCCAACAGTGGGATATTTGGCGCGATGGTAGTCACCAGCCCATTATCGAATAGTCGCTGGTGCACCATCGCCGCCGGCACTCCGTGCACGGCAAAAGACAAACGCGGCAACCGGTCCGCCGTCGCCCCAGACGCGGCCTCCCCAGTCACACCAATGATGTGCGCGGCAGGCAGCGTGCCCAAAAACGTATACATCTGGTTAGTTAACCGCGCCATATACACTTCCAACTCCGCCATGGACTGCTGCACACGCTTGCGCCGCGAACCAACCGGCGCAGAACCCAGCCGAGCCACATGGTCCACCGCCGGGCCGACGCCACCGGCCAGACCAGCAGAAAACGGAGATTCCAGCTTCGCGTAGGTATCACAGTCTTGTGTCGGTGAAATCGGCGCAATGCGTTTAAACATCGCGGTATCGCGGAAGACCAACGCCGCTAACTGCGGGCCACCAATCTGCGCCAGGTCGATGGCCAGGATGTTGCAGTCCCAGTCATCGGCCACGATCGGCCGGTACATCGCGATGCTGGAAACGTCGACAAGCGTCCAGGCCCGCGAGCGCGAACGCACCTGTTCCACAATCTCGCTAACCGGCGCGACGGTGCCCAGCAAGTCATGCGCGGCGGACAGTGCGACAAAGCGCGTGTGGCCGTCGACAAGATCTTTATACTGAAACGCTGGCAGCTCGCCCGTGGCTAAATCCGGCAACGCCCAGCGGGTATCGTCGACAAGCCCAGAAAACGGCGCAGAAACCTCCGGGGCGTCCAAGCCCGACAACACCACCGAGGTGCCACGGCGCGCGAGCATCGGCTCCATCGCGCGCGCCAGAGACTGATACAACACCGGCAAACTGGAACCCAGGACGACGCGATCGGCACGCACCCCCAGCAAATCCGCCACGGCGGCGCGGGCATTTTCGATGTACACATCGCCTTCCAGCCGCCCGGCGTGCTGGCGCTGCGAGTGGCTCCCGGTTGCCCCGGTGCTCACAGAAGTGGCATTACGAAAAGCGCGGGCGACACCCACCGCCACGCGTTCCGGGACCTGCGGAGTGGCATGCGCATTCAGATACGTCCAGCCCTCAGATAGCGTGGTGTACAAACCACGCACGCTGTAGACGTCATAAGCCATGCCTGTCTCAGCTCCCTTCTGCCTTGCCCGCTAATACTGTATACCGAAAATCGTGGCGCACTCAATCCTCCTGGCCGACGCCTGTCACCCAAGAAATTCCCAGCTCACGCGAAGAATTACGGCAGGCTGGTGCGCGTTGTAGCCTCGCCAGGCAGCAAGCAACTGCTAAGGTTTGCCCTTGTGCAGGACAACAATACGCAGCTTGACCAAGATATTGCCCGGATGACCTCTGGCGCCGACGGCGATGCACCCCAGTCTAAGTCAATGACCTTCGGGGCCGCCTGGCGCGATTTGTCACATGGCCTCAAGCAGCACGAACTGTGGCTGCTGTTGGGGTTGCAGGATATGAAGCAGCGCTACCGCCGCTCGGTGCTGGGGCCGTTTTGGATCACCATTGCCACCGGCGCTATGGCTACTGCACTGGGCTTTTTGTACTCCATGCTGTTTGACATCCCCACGGCAGAGTTCCTCCCGCACGTGACTGTGGGCTTGATCATGTGGACGTTCATTTCGGGCTGTCTGAAAGAAGGCGCGTTGATTTTCATCGACAATGAGGGGCTGATCAAACAGCTCCCCGCCGCGATTTCTGTGCACGTCTACCGGCTGGTGTGGCGTCAACTGTTGTTCTTGGCGCACAACATGATTATCTGGGTCGCGCTGATCATCATCTTCCCACGCCATCTGGGCTGGGAGGTGCTGCTAGCCATCCCTGCATTGACATTGTTGGTGCTCAACGGCGCTTGGGTATCTATGTTCTTCGGTATCGTCGCGACCCGTTTCCGCGACGTCGCCCCGCTGCTGGAAGCCCTGACCCAGCTGCTGTTTTATGTCACCCCAATCGTGTGGACGGTGCGCACGCTGGAAGAACAAGGCGGTGACGGCATCGAAGGCCCTGCCCGCCTGGTGGAGCTGAATCCACTATTCCACTACCTCGAAATCGTTCGTGGCCCACTGATCGGCCAGCCTGTCGACGCCTACCACTGGTGGGTTGTGCTGGGCTGCACCGTCGCCGGATTTGGTCTGGCGTTGCTGGCAATGAAGCGCTGGCGTTTCCGCGTTAGCTACTGGGTTTAATTTAGCTGGGTTTCATCCTGCGGGATTGTTTAAGGAGTTTCCACCATGGTCTCAATCGATACCTACAACGCCTGCGTCGATTTCCCGATCTTCGATGCCAAGTCGCGCTCACTGAAAAAGGCAATGCTGTCCACCGCCGGCGGCGCGTTGGGGAAAAACGCCAGTAACACCGTCGTCGTCGAGGCGCTGCGTGACATCAACTTGCACCTGCGCGAAGGCGACCGTGTTGGGCTGGTTGGCCACAACGGCGCAGGTAAATCTACCCTGCTGCGTCTGCTGTCCGGCATCTATGAACCCACTCGTGGCAGCGCCGATGTGCGCGGCCGTGTCGCCCCGGTGTTTGACCTGGGTGTGGGTATGGACCCGGAGATTTCCGGTTACGACAACATCATTATCCGTGGGCTATTTTTGGGCCAGTCGCGCAAGCAGATGGCGAAGAAGATGGACGAGATCGCGGAGTTTTCCGAGCTCGGCGACTACCTGCGTATGCCGTTGCGCACCTATTCCACCGGTATGCGCGTGCGCTTGGCGCTGGGCGTGGTCACCTCTATTGAGCCGGAGATTTTGCTTCTCGACGAAGGCATCGGCGCCGTCGATGCCGCCTTCATGGCCAAAGCTCGCGTGCGCCTGCAAGAGCTGGTCAAACGCGCCGGTATTTTGGTGTTTGCTTCGCACTCCAACGATTTCTTGGCGCAGCTGTGCAACACGGCATTATGGGTGGACAAAGGCGAGATCCGTTCCGTGGGCCGCGTGGAGGACGTCGTCGAGGATTACGAAGGCGTCGATGCCGGTAATTACGTGCGTGATCTGGTGCGACGCTTCCAGAACTAAGCGTTTTCAGGGCTAAACGCGTCCAGAGTTAAGCGTTTCCAGAGTTACCCCCAACCTCAGCAATAGGATGAATTCCATGACAGCTTCTTCTGCTTCGCCAGAGCCGACCTCTACGTCGTCGCTGCGCCGTACTGGCTCCACCGCCGCGGTGATCGTGACCCACCGCCGCGCCGAGCTGCTGCGTGCCTCGCTCGAGCAGGTGGTTGCGCAAACACACCCGGTGGACTGGATCATCGTCGTCGACAATGGCGCGGAAGCTGCGGTGGAAACGCTTGTCGACGAATTAGCTGGCGAGCGTGGCCACTATTTGCCGAGCCACACGAACCTAGGTGGTGCCGGCGGTTTCGCTTATGGTTTTCTCACGGCCCTCGCGCTGGGCGCGGATGCCATTTGGTGTGCCGACGACGACGGCCGCCCCGCCGATAAGCACGTGCTGGACAAGCTGTATTCCGTAGCCGAATCCCACGGGCTACACCAGGTCAGCCCAGTCGTGTGCAATATCAACGATCCGCAGCGCCTGGCCTTCCCGCTGCGGCAGGGCCTGGTGTGGCGTCGGCGGGTGGACGAGTTGGACGGCGAGTTTTTGCCGGGAATCGCCTCGCTGTTTAATGGCGCGCTGATTTCGGCTGCCGCCATGGAACAGATCGGAGTGCCGGATTATCGTCTGTTTATCCGTGGAGATGAGGTGGAATACCACCGCCGCCTGGTCAATTCCGGTTTAGGTTTTGGCACGTGCCTGACCGCGGCGTATTTACACCCGGATGGTGCCGACGAGTTCAAGCCGATTCTCGGTGGCAAGATGCACACGCAATTTCCAGATAACCCGGGCAAGCGATTTTTCACCTACCGCAACCGTGGTTATATCTTGTGGCAGCGTGGAATGAAGAAGCTGTTGCCGCAGGAATTCGCCCGCTTTGGGTGGTTCTTCTTGGTGCAGCGTCGTGATTTCGCTGGTTTTAAAAACTGGTTGCGCCTGCATAATCGGGGACGCACGGAAGATTTCCGTCGACCTCAGGGTTAAGAAAACTGTTACCTGGGCTTTACAGGTGGTGCTATGACACCACTGCTATGACACCGCTGCCGGCTGCCCGGGCCGGGAGCGTGATTAATCTAGACTGTCCAAGGTTTGCCGTAGTTAATATCCGGGGTGCTGGCATGAGGAAATTGGGCGAGAAGATAAGCACTCATCCAAGGACACGGAACCCTCCAAAGATGAAGATCCTGCCGATTCCACACTATGTCACCATATTCTTCTCCGGTTTCAGCTTGGGCTGGCCAAGGCCGTGGCACACCCTCATAATTCATTGGAATAGTGGCTCTACGCCCCACCGGATCCATCCACTCAAAGTCTTCCTCCCAGCCCTCGCAAGTAATACTACTGAAATACACAAAAACCTCTTTTGGGGTGCCGGGGACTTCGTGAGGATTTTCCAAGATTAATTCTTCATACAGAATTTCGTGCTCAACTTGTTTACCTTTTTCTATCCAATCCAAAACCTCATTTTCACTAAAACTGGCACCAGCAAGAACCTGTAAACCCCACCTCATATCCATTTTATGTAGCGGCCTTCGGTTTACATAAGCGAGAAAAACCTTGTCAGGTGGAGCAGACTGCAAAGTATTTTTCATTGATTCCATCAAGGAACCTCACAATCATGAACTACGCAACATTTACCTGGGCAATGCGTCGCCAGGCATCAGATCATCGGGCGGATCAACCAAGAATACTTCGCTCGTCAACCACCACATGGAAGGAACCGCCGCCATTTCTAAATTCGCTGCGCGTTAAATCGGCTCAGCGTTTTTAAAAATGAACAGGCGCTGCACGAAGAAGTTGATGACCGTGGCAGTACCCTGCGCGATCACGAACGAAACCGCCAGCGCAATCGAGTCTGCCCAGCCAAAAACTTCCGAAAACAACTCGAAAAGCAGGCGCGAACCACCGACGTTAATCAGATACGTCATCGTGTACAGCAACGCTACCGCCGCGAAGCGTCGGAAAGATTTCTGCGCCCGGAACGTCCACGCACGGTTCAACAAATACGCCGTCAGCGTGCCAAAAATAAAACCAACGGTACGAGCCCAAAACGGAGCCAAGGCTTCCAGGCCGATCTGCAGAATCCACGTCAACGAAAAGTCCACGATCGCAGCGACAATGCCCGTGAGCAAGAATTTCAGCGACTGCGTCTGCAGCTTCTTCGAATCATCCACCGACGACGAACGCAGCGCCTGCACCGCGGAAAACTTAGGCATGAAACTCACTCGACTTTCTCGGCAAACACTCTGCCAGCAATGGCAAACAATAACTGCACAGATCCTACCTAACCGGCAGCCGATTCACCCCGCAACAAAACGCGATACAAATCCAACCGATCCACCGGCGCCACCTCCGCCACACACTGCGCCAACACAGAAAGCGAATCTGCACACAACTGGCGTGGCTTAGCGCTCTGGCCTGCCTGGCCTGATTGCCCAGAATCTCCCAGCGCAGCAAACAGCACCCCGGCGATCTCGTCGGTCATTTCCGGCCCGCCCATACACGAAAGCCCCAGCACACATGCCCAAAACGCTTCCCGCCGCCGCGGCTCGGTTTCCAGCGGTAGCTGCTGCAAACGAGCGAGAATTCCGGCATCCACCGCGCACTCCCGGCCCACATCAATCGCCTGCAACAACGGCACCAAATCGGTCACCCCAGAGCGTCGAATCAGCGCCCCGACCTCCGGGTTGACCTCCGCCAACACCTGATCGATAGCATCAGGGCCGGTCAGCTGTGCATTAATCGCGGTGAGATCAAACTTGCTGCCCAGAAAAGAACCCGAGCCGCCCACACACAGCGCCACCGGGGTTTCCTTATCGCGCGGGTACGTCTCCACAGTCTGCAGTTGGAAGACCCACAAGCCCCAGTGAAAATTCACACCGGCGTGCTCGCTGCCCAGGTATTCACCAACCAGGTGCTGCGGATCGACGCGGGAGGTTTCTGTGCGGGAGGCTTCTGCGCGCGAGGTCGTCGGCAAGCGGCCCGTCGTCGTGAAGTGCCAGGGGGTTTGCTCGTCGCGTAGGTCAAAGCAGGTCACGAGAACGTCGGCAAGCTCCGCCAGCGTCAGCGACTCCGAGACGCCGATATGGCGATGAATCTCATAGTCGTCGCGCACCAGGGAAGCGCGCACGATGACAGTCCGCTCCCGCAAAAAGACGACGTTGCTGTGCGTGCGCATGCGCCCCAGGGTAGACGAGCAGGCCTAAGCACGTAGGCTGAGATCATGTTCGGAAAACGGAAAAAAGACTCCTACGACGCCGAAAATGACCGCCTGAACGGCTCGTATGTCGCCTCACAGGAAACCAACCTGCCGCTGGATGAGTTCATGACGCGGCTGTTCGCCGAGGAACTGCCGATGTTGGATAGCACCTCCCGGCGCGAGGTGTACCGGCTGCTGCGCGAATACGACGGAGACACGATCACCTCGCAGGAACAGCTGCCTGCCCCCATCCGCGAATTGATGGACTTATAGTAATAGTTATGGAATTACACACCAGCGAAGCAACCCTGCACGGCTGGGGCCGCACCGCCCCGACCCGCGCGCAAGTTCTCAGCACGGAAGACCTCGACACCATCGTCGAAGCCGTCAAGCAGGTTGCCGACGATAACGCTGACAAGCCCGACCACCTCAAGCGTGGCGTCATCGCCCGCGGCATGGGCCGTTCCTACGGGGACCCGGCACAAAACGCTGGTGGTTTGGTCATCGACATGCAGCGGTTCAATAAGATCCATTCCATCGACCCGGACACCGCTTTGGTCGTCGTCGATGGTGGCGTCACCCTGGACCAGTTGATGAAGGCTGCTTTGCCGTATGGCTTGTGGGTTCCGGTGTTGCCGGGTACCCGGCAGGTGACCATCGGTGGTGCGATTGGCCCGGACATTCACGGGAAAAACCACCACTCGGCTGGTTCTTTTGGCAATCATGTCGTTTCCATGGATCTGCTGGTTGCCAGCGGCGAGATCCTCACGCTGACCCCCGGCGGTTCCGACGACGACCCAGACGGCGAGCTGTTCTGGGCGACGGTCGGTGGCATGGGCTTGACCGGCATCATCGTGCAGGCAACCATCCGCATGACCAAAACCGAAACCGCGTTTTTCATCGCCGATGGCGACCTGACCAGCAATTTCGACGAGACCATCGAGTTCCATGCCGACGGTTCCGAGCACAACTACACCTATTCCTCGGCGTGGTTCGACGCGATCAGCCCGGAGCCAAAACTCGGCCGGGCAGCAATCTCACGCGGCAGCTTGGCGACGTTAGACCAGCTGAAAGAACTCGCCCCGAAACTGGCGAAAGACCCGCTGAAGTTCAGTGCACCGCAACTGATTACCGTGCCGGATATTTTCCCGAACTTCACCATGAACAAACTGACGATGAAGGCCGTCGGCCAAGCGTGGTGGCTGAAATCCGGCGAATACCGTGACCAGGTGCAGAACCTGACGCAGTTTTATCAGCCGCTGGATCTCATCGGCGAGTGGAACCGCGGCTATGGTTCGCGCGGATTTTTGCAGTATCAGTTCGTGGTTCCGCGTGAGGCCACCAGCGAGCTGAAATCAATCGTGCGCTCCATCCAAGCTTCCGGCCACTACAGTGCGCTCAACGTCTTCAAGCTCTTCGGCGAAGGCAACCGGGCGCCGCTGTCATTCCCGATGCCAGGCTGGAATATCTGCGTCGACTTCCCTATCAAGCCAGGCTTGGGCCACTTCCTCGATGAGCTGGACAAGCGCGTCCTCGACTTCGGCGGCCGGCTGTATTTGGCGAAAGAATCGCGCACCTCGGCGGAGAAATTCCACCAGATGTATCCACAAATGCAATCGTGGTTGGACACCCGCAACCAGATCGACCCGACCGGTGTCTTCGCCTCTGACATGTCGCGTCGACTAGAACTGCGCTAATCCCACAAGCTGCGCTAATCCCCGCCCCAACAGATTTTTAAGGACCGTATTTATGTTGAATGCTGTAGGCCAAGCCCAGCACATTTTATTGCTCGGTGGAACCAGTGAGATCGGCGTGGGCATCGCCCGCGAGCTGCTGCACGCTGGCCCCGCGAAAATCACCCTGGCTGCGCGCAAGGATTCACCACGTGTGGCAGATTCCAAGCGCACCCTGGAAGACGCTGGTGCCCGCGAGGTCAACGTCATCGATTTCGATGCCACCGACTTCGATTCCCACCCTGGCGTGCTCGACGAAGCCTTCGCCGCCGGCGATGTTGATGTCGCGGTGCTCGGCTTCGGCACCCTGGGCGACCAAGAAGAGCTGTGGCAATCCCACGATGCCGCGGTGGCTTCTGCCCAGGTGAACTACACCGGTGCGATCTCCGTCGGCGTTGCTTTGGGTCAGAAGATGCGCGCCCAGGGCCACGGCACCATCGTTGCGCTGTCCTCGGTCGCCGGTATGCGCGTGCGCCGTTCCAATTTTGTGTACGGCGCATCCAAGGCTGGCGTCGACGGTTTCTTCGTCAACCTGGGTGAGGCTTTGCGCGATTCCGGTGTGAACGTGCTGGTCGTGCGCCCAGGCCAGGTACGCACCAAGATGTCCGCGGAAGCTGGCGAAGCACCACTGACGGTGAACGTAGAAGACGTCGCCAAGGCCACTGTCGAGGCAATCAAGAGTGGCAAGGATAATATCTTCGTCCACCCACTGTTCCGCTACGTCTCGCTGGCGTTCCAGTTCATCCCACAGGCGATTTTCCGTCGTCTGCCGTTCTAAATGTCCTGCCTGCTTTCTAGAAACCCTGAATGAACAAACAAGACCAACTCACCCGGCCCCAGATTTTCACGGCCCTAGCCTGCACGGGGCTGGGCAGTTTTGTCGCCGCACTCGTCGCCTGGATCATCCTGGATCGAACGAATCTACCTGCTTTTAATACCTCCATGGTCACCCGCGCGCTGGCCACCGCATTCGCGGTGGGCTTGCTCGTGCTGGTGGCCGTGTTGTTGTGGCAGTGGCGCAAAACTGACAACCACGCGCAGCCCCAATGGCGTACCGCGCTGACTTACCTGGTCAGCTACCTCTCGCCTGCTGGGCTTACCATCGCTACGCTGGGCATTCCGCTTTCTGCCACTCGCCTGTGGCTCGACGGCTTGCAAGTAGACCAGCTGTTCCGCACGCAGTTCCTCACCCGAACCGCCACCAACCTTGGCCACCAGGACATGAATTACCTGGATATGCCCACTTACTACCCGCTGGGCTGGTTCTGGGGTGGCGGGCGTTTGGCGAACCTGCTGGATATGCCCGGTTGGGAAGTCTACCAACCGTGGGCATTGGTGTCCTTGGCGACGGCGGCCGCGCTCCTGGTTCCGGTGTGGCAAGCGCTGACCGGCTCGCTGCCCTTGGCGACGACGCTCGCGCTGGCAAATACCGCGGTCACGCTGTCGATGGCCGCTGATGAACCCTATGCCGCAATCGTCGGCATGGGCATGGCCCCGGCGGTCGTGATGGCGGCCCGCGCGGTGCGTGGCTCCTGGCTCGCCGTGGCCGGTGTGGCGGTCTACCTCGGAGTATCGGCAACGATGTACACGCTGTTCGTCGGCGTGACTGCGCTGATCACCATTGTGCTGACCATCCACTATTTCTGGACCAGCCAACCGGGCCAACGCAACCTCGGCCCGTTTATCCGCCTGGCGGTGATGGGGCTGGGATCAATGGCGATCGCCGCTATTTCGTGGGGCCCATACCTGTACTTGGTGGCTACCGCGGACTATAAACCATCCTCGGTGGCCCAGCACTTCCTGCCTACCGAAGGAACGCAGGTTCCACTGCCGTTTTTCGAGTTTTCCGCGCTCGGCTTCTTCAGCTTGCTCGGCTTGCTCTACTTGGTGCTGCGCAGCACGCGTCGTCCGTTGTTAATCGCCACCATCGTGCTCTACGGCTGGGTACTGGCCTCAATGCTGATGCCACTGATGGGCTCTACCCTACTGGGCTTCCGCATCGAACTACCGATTGCACTGATCTTGTCAACCGCAGGCTTTTTCGCCTTCGCCGACGCTGACCGCACCGCGGTGGTGCGCTTTTTCGAGTCTCGGAAGCTCACGCTATCCGCCCGCCAACTCTCCGGCGCTTTCACGGTGCTACTGGTGGCAATCAGCATCGGCTACGCGCAGCAGATTTCCGCAACCAACGAAGATGAAATCGACCACGCCTATACCGATACCGATGGCTACGGCGAACGCGCCGACCAATACGCCCCGGGAGCTGCGAAGTACTTCCAGAAGATCGTCGCGACGCTCGGTGCCGCAGGCCACTCCCCACAGCAAACGGTTGTGTTGACCGACGAAAACCTACTGCTGTCTTATTACCCGTTCTATGGGTTCAACGGCTTTACCTCGCACTATGCCAACCCGATGGGCCAGTACACTGAGCGCAACGAGACCATCCAGGCCTGGGCGGAGGATTCTTTCGACGCTTTGTCTGACCCGCAGGACTTCGCCGCCGCACTGGAAGATACCGAGTGGAAAGGCCCGGATGTTTTCGTATTCCGTGGCGATATCGACGATGACGAATACAAAACGCACATCGCGATCGATCTCTTCCCGAATAACCCCAACGTAGCCTACGAGAGCCTGTTTTTTAACGCAGAAGTTTTCGCGGACGAAGATTTGTGGGATACCGAACAAGTCGGCCCCTTCGTGGTGATTAGCCGCAATAAATAGCCCGCGCAGCCAGCCCCCAATCTGGCCGCTGCTGGGCTAAACTGACACGTTGTGTCACCTCAACCTCTCAACCCTCAGTCAGCCGGGAACTCTATCGGAAACTCAGTCGGAACCGAGGAGTCTGCACGGCGGGAAGCAAACGCGAAGCAGGCTTCGGATCCCACCGCAGCCTCGCGTGCTCATCCCGTGCAGCTCCTGGCGATCATCGCCGGTGTGTTGGGCTTTCTGTTGTTCATTGCCACCCCGTTGCTGCCGGTCAACCAGACGCAGTCGTCGTTTAGCTGGCCGCAGAACGAATCACTAAATTCCATCAATGCGCCGCTGATCTCGGTGGCGCCGGAATCGTTCCATGCCACAGTGCCAATCTCCGCACTGGATAGCTTGCGTGAGGACGAAACCCTGGTGCTGGGCACGGTGCCGCAAGATTCAACGGAAGCATCGAACCGTGGGCTGTTCATTCGCTCGACCGACGGTGGTCTCGACGTGTTTGCCCTGGACGAGGTGCTGCTCAGCCTCGAGCCGGACCAGGTGGCAGCGCTAGCCGACGACGCGCTGCTAGACATTTCGGTGACTGCAGATGGCGCTGAGGTGGCCGTCGGCAAGCACTCCGAAGAAACCGAGGACGATCTGCGTCCGCAAGTCACCGGCATTTATACGGAGCTGGCCGACGATGCCGACAATTACGCGGCGCTGACCGCGGCAGGCTTGGACGTTGATGTGGAGATCAACTCGCGATTTACCTCTACCCCGACGCTGGCTAAATCGCTGGCGATGGGGCTGGGCGTGTTCTTCATGGTGATCTCATTGATCGCGCTGGCCCGGATGGACCTGTTGGATGGCCGCAAGGATTTGCGCGTGCTGCCGGCACGCTGGTTTAAGCTACGCCCACTGGATGGCCTGGTGGTGGCTGTACTGGCCTTTTGGCACGTCTTTGGTGCTAATACCTCGGATGATGGCTATATCCTGACCATGGCGCGGGTGACTGAGCACGCCGAGTACATGGCGAATTATTACCGCTGGTACGGCGTCCCAGAATCCCCATTTGGCACTCCGTATTACGATCTGTTGGCGCTGTTTGCCTCGATCTCTACTAACTCGCTGTGGATGCGCCTGCCCGCGCTGCTGTGTGGTTTGGCGATCTGGTGGGTGCTCTCGCGCGAAATTTTGCCGCGCCTGGGTGAGATGGTCAACGAACGTCGCGTGGCGCAATGGACCGCTGCGCTGGTGTTTTTGTCGTTCTGGTTGCCGTTCAACAACGGTATCCGCCCGGAACCTTTCGTCGCTCTGGGCGTGGTGCTGACCTGGGTTTCTTTCGAACGAGCCATCGCTACCCAGCGGCTGCTTCCGGCCGCGATCGGTACTTTCTTGGCGACGGTCACCCTAGCCGCCGGCCCAACCGGCCTGTTCGCCGTCGGCTCGTTTTTGATCGCGCTGCCGTACTTGGTGCGGATTCTGCGCTACCGCATGGAACTTCTCGACGGCGGCAAGCTGGCTGCAGCCGCGATGATCACACCATTTTTGGCCGCCGGAACGATGATCATGGTGATGATCTTCAACAACCAGACCATCGCTACGGTGCTGGAATCTACCCGCGTGCGCGGTGAAGTTGGCCCGTCGCTGGAGTGGTTCTTCGAGTTTGTGCGCTACCAAACCCTGTTTGAGCAAACTGTCGACGGCTCGTTTACCCGGCGCTTCGGCCCGGTCGTCATGTTCGCCTGCATTGCGCTAATTCTCTACGCCTTCGTGCGTGACCGGAAGATGGCCAACGGCCCGGCGCTGCGCTTGGTGCTGATCGTGTTCGTGTCACTGTTCTTCTTGATGTTCACCCCGACCAAGTGGACCCACCACTTCGGCATTTATGCCGGTATCGCCGCGGCGATCGCAGCGCTGGGCTCCGTGGTGCTCTCGCAGGTGGCGGTGCGATCGCGCCGTGCGCGCATCTTAGCTATCGCCGGGGTGCTGTTCTTGCTGGCCTTTGCTTTGGCGGGTTGGAATGCCTGGTGGTATGTGTCCTCATTCGGTATCCCGTGGTGGGATCGCACGATCCAGCTGCGCGGTATCGAGGCCACGAACGTCGTCTTGTTGCTAGCATTGCTGGTGCTGTTGGTGGGCGTGATCTATTCTTTCCGCACACCGAAACCAGAGCGCAACACCCGCTGGGCTGGCGTGATGGCCGCGCCGATCGCGGTGGTCGCTGCACTGGCGGTGGCGTTGTCGGTGGCATCGTTTGCCAAGGCTTTCGCTGATCAATATCCGTCGTATTCCGTCGGCAAGGGTAACGTGCGTGCGTTTGCGGGTAATCATTGTGCGCTTGCCGACGACGCGCTCCTGGAAACCAACACCAACGAGTCGTTTTTGCAGCCTGTCTCCGGCGAACTCGGTGGCTCGCTTGAGGCGGGCGAATCGCGCGGGTTTACTCCGAATGGTGTTCCTTCCGAGATCGAGCCGGACGGCGGCGATTCGGCTGCCGTCGGTGTGATCGGTGATGCGAACTCGCCGACCAGTGCTGGTGCAAGCTCGGAATCGACGGAGGAAACCGAGGACGGTAATCGCGCTGAAGCTGGTATCAACGACTCCACGATCCGCCTGCCGTTCAACCTGGATTTTAAAGAGGTTCCGGTGTTGGGTTCGTGGGTCGATGAATCCGAGCCGCAGAGCGCCGCAGAGCTAACCACGGGTTGGTACGAGCTGCCTGAGCGTAGTGAGTCTGCGCCGCTGCTGGTGGTTTCGGCTGCCGGGCGCATCGCTTACCACGACATCAATGGCATCGAGCAAGACGGCGAAGAGCTGTTGCTGGAATACGGCACCCGCGGGCCGGACGGTAAAGTCACCAATACCAAGAAGGTGGAGATGATGGACGTCGGCCTGCGCCCCGATTGGCGCAACCTGCGTTTGCCAATGGACGAGATCCCGGAAGAAGCGGATGTCGTGCGCCTGGTCGCCGAAGATTACTCGCTGGATCCAGAGGATTGGATCGCGCTAACCCCACCGCGCAACCCTGAGTTGCAGCCAGTCAGTGAGCGTTTCGACGGCGATACCCCGGCGTTGCTGGATTGGTCTACCGCCTTCCAGTTCCCATGCCAGCGTCCATTCGACCATTACGCTGGTGTCACCGAGATTCCGGAATTCCGCGTCCTGCCGGATTCGGATGCGCAAACCCAGCTGGGTGGTTTCCAGGACTATTACGGCGGTGGTGCGATGGCCACGGCGGAAGCTGTCAACTGGTCTTATGAGATCCCGGGCTACCTGAATGGCGACTGGAACCGCGATTGGGGTGCGGTGCACAAATATGAGTTGCGCCGTAACTCCGTGGGTGAGGCACCCGATGAAGCTACGATCGAGTACACCGAACACACCCGCAGCGGTTTGTGGCACCAATCGGATATGAAAATCCGCGACGAACGGAGGTAGCAGATGGCACCAGCGATTTTCGTCGCCAGCCTGATCGCTGTGGTGATTCTGCCTGGCTTGCTGGTCGGCTGGCGCGCACGGTTATCAGTACCGGTGGCATTGATTGCAGCCCCGGCAGTAACCTTCGGCATCGTCGCTGCCGGCGTGCAGATCAGCAACCTTGTCGGTGCTAGTTGGAACTTGCCGACGGCCGTTATCACTCTGTTGCTAGCGCTCGTCGTGGCCGAAATCTGGGGTCGTTGGGCTCCGGTGCCGTCCCGTCGTTGGGAGGCAAAAGATTGGCTGCCTGTGGCCGGCGTGGCCGCGGGTGCGGTCGCGATCGGCGGCATGTACTGGAACTACCTGGCGGATGTACGCCGCGGCATCGATAGCGTCTTCCAGGGCTGGGATGCGCACTGGCACGCGAACGTGCTGGCTTTTATCAGCGAAGAGGGTATTGCCGCGCCTGGCGAAATGGGGGCGCTGCACCATCAGTTCACCAATGCCCCGATGTATTACCCCACCGCCTGGCATTCGGTAGTTTCCATCCCCGCGCGGTGGGTCGACCTGACGACGATGGCCGAATATAACCTCGGCTCCGGAATCACGCTGGCGTTGCTCACCCCATGGGCTGTGGCCGCGCTGGCTGGTCTACTGGGTGGGCGTGCCGTCGCTGGCATCGCCGGCGCGGGTACCGCGTTTTTCCCGGCGCTGCCGTGGGTTGAGATCCGGGTGGCAGCCATCCCAGCGGCAACGTCGATGATGCTGGGCGTGCTGGCTGCGGTGCTGACGATCCATTGTCTGCGTGATCGCCGGGCTATCCCATTCGCGATTCTGGCGTTGTTTGGTGCGCTGAGCAGCCAACCGCAGGGTTTGCTGGTTGCGGTATTCATCGTGGTTTTTTACTGGGTTTTCCACGCTTTATTCGCACCGACGCGTTCGCGGTTGGGCGATTTTCTCACATTGGCAGCAGTCGGTGCCGGCGCGGTGGCCACGGCGATCCCGGCTGCTGTGTTCCTGTTTGGCAACGAGGATGCAGAAGATTTCGGTGATTTCGCTCGGTCCTTCGAGGCCAAAGGTATTGATCGCACGGAAAGCTGGGGCCGGGCTGCCGGGCTGCTTACCCGCCACACCGACGAATTCGGTTCCACCACGCATTTGCTGGTCATTGGCGGCATCGGCGCGATATTGCTGCTGTCACGCAAAGTGGTGTGGCCGCTCGTCCTCTGGGCGTTTGGCGTGGTGCTCTCTGCGCACACCCTGCAGTATTTCGAGACCCCGGTGGGCGATTTCTTACAAACTTTCGCGGGGCCGTTTTATTCCGATCCGCGACGGGTCAACGTGTGGGTATCCATTCTGGTAGCAGCAGCTGCCGCGATGCCGTTGGGCTGGATTATTCACAAGGTGGCTGCGGGGATCAACAGAGATCGGATCCGCAAGCTCCCCGTCACCGTCGGGGTAACCAGCGTCGTCATTGCCATCGTCGCCGGGGGCGCACTGGTGACTTTGCAAGAGCCTGCCAAACGAATGTCGCAGGAATCCCGAACTGGCCGCGTGATCAGCGAGCGCGATTTGCAGGCTTATGATTGGTTGGCGCAGCAACCTCATGCCTATGACGGACACGTTTTCGTCAACCCGGATGAGGGCAACGGCTGGATGTATGCCTATAACCGGCTTGCCAGCACCTCGCGCCACTACTATTACACCGGTGGCGTGGAGCCGGAACTGAACACTTTAACCTCGCGCCTCGATCAGGCGGGTTCGGATGAGCAGGTCGATGCTGTAATCGAACGCATGGACATCAACTACGTGTTCATCAGCCCACCGAATTGGTGGGGTCCGGAGACACAGCCGCCGAACGAGACGCTGCTGAACCTTCGCGATATTGCCCCCGGGCTGACGGAGGTGTATCGCAACCATGAGGTCAGCATCTACGCGGTTGATCAAAGATTCACTGATGCGGAATTGAAACAGATCCTCAGCGATAGCCCACACCCACCGCAGACGCACTAAGCCGAAGGGCGTAACCTTAGGAACATGAAAGCTTTGGTTACCGGCGGTGCCGGATTCATCGGTTCTACATTGGTCGATCAGCTTTTGGCGCGTGGCGACGAGGTCGTCGCCCTCGACAACCTCAGTCGAGGTAACCGCAGCAACCTCGAGCAGGCGCGCCAGCACGACGGCTTCAGCTTTGTGGAGGCCGATATCAGCACCGGAAATCTCGAAGCGATCTGCGCTGAGCACGAGCCAGAGGTGATTTTTCACTTAGCCGCACAGATCGACGTGCGTCACTCGGTGGCTGATCCGCTGCATGATGCGCAAGCGAATATCATCGGCACGATTCGCCTGGCCGAAGCCGCACGCAAGACCGGGGTGCGCAAGATCGTCGGCACGCCATCGGGCGGTTCAATTTATGGGGTTCCGGATGACTACCCCGTCGACGAGTCCACCCCGATCGATCCGCACTCGCCTTATGCGGCCAGCAAGGCAGCCGGTGAGATTTATTTGAATACCTACCGCCACCTCTACGGCCTGGAATGCTCACACATTGCTCCGGCGAACGTGTACGGTCCGCGGCAGGATCCGCACGGCGAGGCCGGGGTGGTCGCAATTTTCGCCCAGCGCCTGCTTTCTGGCGAACCCACAAAGGTTTTCGGCACGGGCAGCAACACGCGTGATTATATTTTCGTCGATGACGTCGTGGCCGCGTATCTGGCCGCCTCGGGTTCTGCCGGCAACGGGGAACGCTTCAACATCGGCACCGGTGTGGAAACCTCCGACCGGCAGCTACACACCCTGGTTGCCGAAGCTGCCGGTGCAGCAGATACCCCGGAGTATGCCCCGGCGCGTCTCGGGGATGTTCCGCGCAGCTGTTTAAACCCAGCAAAGGCAGAGCGCTTGCTGGGGTGGCGCCCGCAGGTCGATATCGCTGCGGGTGTGGCGAAGACCGTGGAGTACTTCCGGCGCTAGGGCGCTAGCGTTACTGCTGGCCGCTAGCGGCGCTCGTGGCGTTCGTCGCTGGTTGCGGTATCGTCCGGCGCTTCGGCGGTTTTCAGGGCCACCGCACGCGCCAGGCGGGCGAAGCGTAATTCCTGTTCACGGAAGCGCAGATACGAGCTGATGGTGACGAACACGAAAGCTACGATCAGCCCGTAAAGCATCAGGTCGGTGCCGCGCCGCACGCCGACGAGCTGGGCTACCCAGGTGGTGGCATCCGGGAAGAGCACGGCGAGGATGGCGACGACCAAGAACACCACGAAGCCGATTTTCACGCCAGCTTTCGCGCGCGCTTTACGACGATTGCTCAGGAAATACAGGGTCAACGCGGCAACGGCGATGACCAGCAGAATTTGAATGATCAGCATTTAATCCAGCCTCTTTCCCAGTAGCCCGTCGGCAAGAATATTCACACCGTTGAACAGCGACTGGCCCTTCGACATGGAGTATTCGGTATAGAGCACGTCGACAGGTTCCTCGCCGACTTTCCACTCGCCGCTGGCCATGATGTCGACGAATTCGCTGGCGTGGCTCATGCCGTTCATGCGCAGTTGCAGTGCATTACCGAAACGCGGCCCCATCACGCGTAGACCGTTGTGCGCGTCGCTGAGCCCCAGCCGCTTCAGCTTCGGCGACAGGGCAACGACGATGCGCAGCACGATGCGCTTGATCAACGGCACCTGGGAAGATTCACGCTCATAGGCGCCGAAGCGCGTGCCGACGACGATGTCCAGCTCGTCTTTGCGCAATCGGGCGATCATCTTTTCGACGTCATGCACCTGGTGTTGGCCGTCGGCGTCGAAAGTGACGAAGATGCGTGCGCCTGGTTGCGCACGGGCATATTCCACCCCGGTTTGAATCGCCGCACCTTGCCCCAGGTTCACCGGGTGCTGCACCAAGTGTGCGCCGCCGGCGCGGATTTGTTCTGGGGAGCCGTCCTTCGAGCCATCATCGACCGCAACGATATTCGGAAAAGTCTTCCGCGCATTTGCAATCACGTCGCGAATCACCGTTGCTTCGTTGAAGCACGGGATCACCAGCCACACATCGGAATATTTCATCAAGCGTTACTATATCCTAATCAGACGCGATTTTCGCGGGTGTACGAGCAAGCGTGGCGATATGCCAGGCAACGCCAGCCAATGGGCCCACCGCCAGCGCGAGTGCGGAACGCGTCACCAGGTCTAGCGGCACGAGCAGCAGCAGGATATAGGCGATCGCGGCCACCCACCAGCCGAGGGTGTAGGAGCGGTGACGCTGGTGCGCCAAGACCGCCGAGCCGGTCACCATCAACAGCGCGGTACCCACCGAAGCTGCTGTCAAAACCGCGAGGACCGGGCCACTAAGGATGAAATCGTCGTCCAGAAACAGCCCGAACAACCACGGCCCGATCGCCCACGCCAGGCCAGCGCCGACGACACCCAGCACGACGAGCCCTGCCGCTGGCGCACGCAAGGCACCGAGCGGTTGTTCGCGGCGCCGCAGGAAGTACATGACGACAGCGGACTGGAACGCCGTCAGCGGAACCAGCAATGGCGCGCGGGTCAGCATCACGCAATACAGCAGCGCGGCGATGGGCACGGCGGTGGTGGTCGGTGAGATCGCCAAGCTGAGGTCGACGAGCGCCGGGAAACCGGTGACCATCAGCGCGGTCGCGGCGGTGGCTGCCATCGCGGACAGGCTGTTGCGCCAAAACTGCAGTCCGGTGACATCGACGGCAGCGTGCAGGAAACTGCTGCGATCACGAGAGGAAGCGATGATGATAATCCACGAGATCGCACCACAGACCGTGGCGATCATGAAGCCGATTTGGTAGCCGGCATCCGGAATCATCTGCACCGTCAGATAGTCCAGGGACAATACCGCGGCGATGATTAAGCGCAGCGCAGCATCCATACCCAATAATGCGGCGTAGCGGTTCCAGCGTTGCGTGCCAGACAGCAAACCTGCCACGGTCTGTTGCACGAAAATGCTGGCGATGCCGAAGGCCATGAGAATACCCGCCCACCAGGAGTGTTGTGGGGCCACCGACGGCGCCCACCATAGCGCCGATAACGCAGCGAAACCGCCCAGCCCGATGCCGACGATCGCGCCGGTGCGCAATGGGTTGGCTTGTTTTTTTGGCGCGGGGTTGGTGGTGTGCTCGGTTGCCGCCTCACCCACCGCGCGGGTGGTTTCTTGCAGCATCCCGTTGGCCACGGCGGCGACCGCGAAAAACGAAGACCAGAACACCAACCAGCGATCAGCACCATCGGTGCCCAACACGGCCGCGGCCAACACCATGACCACATAACCACTGGCGGCAGCAAAGGCCATCGCCACTGTCATCCAACGCACTTTTTGGCCTTTCTACTCGGTATCAGGTTTGGGCGCACCAGGCTGTGCTGTCTGTGCTGTTCCTGCAGTTCGTGCAGTCTGTGCTGTCTGTGCTGTTCCTGCTGCTCGTGCTGCAGAACGGAACAACACTCGGTATGCCAGGCGCAAAAGTGGCCGCGGCAGCAGCCGGAAGGTATTGCGTAACAGAAAATTAAACACCGCACGAGGCCACGAAATCAGCCCATAACTGACCAGGTTGCACTGCAGTTGCCATTCGGAAACAAAAGCCTGCTTATTCAAACGGCGCTGAAACATCGCGTCGTTCACCCGGAAGTACAACAAAGGTTCTGCTAAATTCGCCGCTTTTGCCCCATTGGCGAGCAGCCGCGCGAACAAATCATAATCCTCCAAAAACGCCACTGCCCGGTAGCCGCCAGCGGCACGTACAGATTCGGTGCGCATGAGAACGGTCGGGTGATTAAATGGCGTCGCCATTTTTACTCGGCTAGCAATCTCGGAAGTTTTCGTACCAGCACGTTGCGCGATCACGAGATCTTCCGGAGCACCATGCCCGTCACCGTCGAACTCGTACATGGCAGCGCCCACCACATCCAGGTTGCCGTCGACAAGCACGGGCAGCTGTGTGGCGAAACGCTGTGGCAGGCACACATCGTCGGCATCCATCACCGCAAAATAGGTGGTGTTTACTTCATCTAGACTGCGC
>NZ_JAPJNQ010000036.1 GCF_030826625.1 Corynebacterium sp.
ACCTCGTCGTGATCGACCTTGACGACGGTGCCTTCGACAATGTCACCGTCATTGAAGTACTTGATGGTCTCGTCGATCGCGGCGAGAAAATCCTCAGCGGTACCGATATCGTTTACGGCTACCTGAGGGGCCTTAGAAGCTGTCATATTATTGCGTGCTCCGAAATGGATAGGAAATCGATTGTGTACATTCGCAGTCTCTCGCGGGCTTCGCTTCAGGCGCTGAACCAAAAAACGGTTCAAACCATCATGCAAGCTCACGATCTCGCGCTACAAGCGCGTCAAACTTCCTATCAGAGTTCACGCACTTCTAACGCATAGACATGCCCCACAAAGCATAAACCCGTTCAGTGAGCTATGCAAGCTTTTGTTCTCTATTTTCCGGTGGGAGCAGGGAAGTTTTTTAAAACCCAATCTCCAGACACAACTCTCTAACACTACCCTGGTGTTAACTACATCCCCACAGGTCAAGACATGCCTCACTAAAACCTATCACCCCAAAGTTGTTCAACAATTTAGGCTTGGCTAAATAATAGGTGAATCAACACACACGAAAATTTCAGTGAGAGGGCAGTCACTGCTATACTTTGCGCAATCCCGCGATCTCACCTCGGCAAAACTACTTACATGTACTTGCAGTGATATTTCAGTCGCCAATTGACGTCATCGCGTGGAGCTTTGAATTCGACACTCACAGGAGAATGTAATGAAGATGACGAAGTCCATCGGAGTGCTGGCAGCTGCCGGGCTCTCATTGACACTGGTTGCCTGCAGCGACGATTCTGGAAGCTCCAGTGCTGGCGGCAGTGCTGAAGGCAGCACCAACTACGTGCTTGCCAACCTCACAGAGCCACAAAACCCGCTGGTTCCAGGAAACACCAACGAGGCTGGCGGCGGAACCGCAATTCAGTTCCTTTATTCGGGACTGACCTACTACGACGCCGAGGGCGAATCACACAATGACCTCGCTGAAAGCATCGACTTCGACGGCGACCGCACCTACACCGTCAAACTGAAAGATGCCAAGTGGGAAGACGGCACCCCGATTACCGCCAATGACTTCGTCGATGCTTGGAACTACACAGTCTCGGAATCGTTGCTCCAGGAGTCTTTCTTCACACCAATCAAAGGTTATGCAGAAGGCGCAGAGTCCATGGAAGGTCTGACCGTCGAAGACGACAAGACCTTCACCATTGAGCTTTCCGAGCCAACCGCTGACTTTGAGCAACGTCTCGGCTACGGCCCATTCAAACCGCTGCATCCTTCAGCATTTGACGACATCGACGCCTACGGCGAAAAACCAATCGCTAATGGCCCATACAAACTCGCTGAGTGGAACCACAACGAAAACATCCTCCTCGTTCCTAATGAGGAATACGAAGGCGACCGCAAAGCACAAAACGACGGCGTCGACTTCCGCATCTACACCCAGCAGGATGCCGCCTATGCAGATCTGCTGTCCGGAAACCTGGACGTCATTGACTCCATTCCGGAATCCGCATTGTCTCAATTTGAAGACGAGCTGGGCGATCGGGCAATCTCGCAGCCATCCGCAATTTTCCAGGCGTTCACAATCCCGAGCGAGCTAGAGCACTTCGAGGGCGAAGAAGGCAAACTTCGCCGTCAAGCCATCTCCCTCGCTTTTGACCGGGAAGAAATCTCCAAGACGATTTTCCGTGACACCGTTACCCCAGCCAAGGACTTCACCTCCCCTGTTATCCCTGGTTATGAAGAGGACCTAGAGGGCAATGAGGTTCTTGAATTCGATCCTGAAAAGGCGAAAGAACTCTGGGAGCAGGCCAACGATATCAGCGAGTTCAACGGCACGTTCGAAATCGCTTATAACGCCGATGGTGGCCACCAAGCGTGGGTTGATGCCCTCACCAACCAGTTGTCGAATAACCTCGAAATCGATGCGATCGGCAACCCATACCCTGATTTCAAGGGTCTGCGCGATGACATCACGAGCGGAAGCATCGACACCGCTTTCCGTTCCGGTTGGCAGGCCGACTACCCATCTTTGGGTAACTTCCTGGAACCGAATTTTGCCACGGGTGGTAGCTCAAACGACGGTAAATACTCGAGTGAAGAATTCGATGCCAAGTTGGCTGAAGCACAGCAGGCAGAAAGCGCCGAAGAAGCTACCAAGCTCTACTCGGAAGCACAGAAGATCCTCTTTAAGGACCTTCCAGCAATCCCAATGTGGTACTCCAACGCTGCGGCCGGATATTCCGAAGCTGTCGAGAACGTAGAATTCGCATGGAACCGAATTCCAGTGTTCTACGCCATCACCAAGTCTTAAGAAAAAGCTAATGAGTGTTACAAAACACTCAGATAGGTTACACTAAGGCGACGTCAATCCGGTCAGTCCGAATGCGACTGACCGGATTTCGCCCGTTATAAGTTAAGGAAAAACCTATGTTGCATTACATAGGGCGCCGAGTCTTGCAAATGGTTCCAGTCTTTTTCGGAGCCACATTCTTGATTTTTGCCCTCGTGTTCTTGATGCCAGGTGATCCCGTCGAAGCCCTCGGCGGCGACCGTGGTCTCAGTGATATTGCCCGGCAGCGTATCCAGGAAGAATACAACCTGGATAAGCCGTTCCTCGTGCAGTACCTGCTCTACCTCAAAGGAATTTTCACCCTTGATTTTGGCACGACCTTTTCTGGTCAGTCAGTCTCATCGCTTATGGCCAATGCCTTCCCGGTGACGATCAAACTGACAGTAATGGCTGTCGTGTTCGAAACCATTTTTGGTGTGCTGTTCGGTTTCATTGCCGGGATTCGCCGCGGCGGAATCTTCGACTCCACCGTTTTGGTGCTGTCTCTCCTGGTAATTGCGATTCCATCCTTCGTGATCGGTTTCGTGATGCAATTTTTCGTCGGTGTGAAGTGGGGCTTGTTACCCGTCACGGTCGGTCGTAACGAAACCTTCCTCGAGCTACTCATGCCCGCCATCGTGCTGGGTGCAGTATCGCTGGCCTATGTCATCCGCTTGACCCGGCAATCCGTATCGGAAAATCTCCGGGCAGATTACGTGCGCACTGCTCGCGCCAAGGGCATGTCAGGAGGCTCAGTAATGACCCGCCACGTGCTGCGGAACTCCATGATTCCCGTGGTTACCTTTATTGGCGCCGACCTCGGCATTCTGATGGGCGGTGCCATCATTACCGAAGGAATCTTCGGCATTAACGGTATTGGTGGCACTTTGTACCAGGCGATTATCCGTGGTGAACCCGCCACCGTAGTATCCATCACCACCGTGCTGGTCATCGTCTACATCATCGCCAACTTGCTGGTCGATTTGATGTACGCCGTGCTCGATCCAAGGATTCGCTATGACAAATAAGAACTACTTCCAACGCCCGCGTCTCGAGCGCTACGTCGCAGACACCGACGAACAAGGCTTGGGCGCGGTCGACGCCGTCAACGACGACCGCCCGCCACGCTCCCAATGGGGCGAAGCCTGGGCTAGCCTGCGCAAACGTCCCCTATTTTGGGTCTCGGCAGTTTTGATTCTGTGCACCATCGCCTTGGCACTGTTCCCGCAGCTGTTTACCTCGACTGATCCACGCTTTTGTGAATTATCCAATTCCCTGGGTAATCCAACTTCGGGTCACCCATTTGGCTTTGACCGTCAAGGGTGCGATATTTATGCCCGCACCGTTTATGGCGCACGCGCTTCGGTGGCCGTAGGAATTCTTGCAACCGCCATGGTCATGATCATCGGTACCGTCATTGGCGCAACCGCCGGCTTCTTCGGCGGCTGGGTGGATTCGGTCCTTTCTCGCTTTACCGACGTCTTCTTCGCCGTGCCACTGCTGCTGGCAGCAATCGTCGTCATGCAAATGTTCCGCGAATCACGCTCACTATGGTCTGTGGTCCTGGTGCTGTCGTTATTCGGCTGGACGAATATCGCTCGTATTGCCCGTGGAAGTGTGATGAGCGTGAAGAATGAAGACTTCGTTACCGCTTCCCGCTCCCTTGGTGCCTCGCGCTGGACCATGCTGACCAAACACATCCTGCCTAATGCCGCGGCTCCAATCATTGTCTACGGCACTGTCGCACTCGGTGTGTTCATCGTTGCCGAAGCTACCTTGTCCTTCCTGGGTATCGGGTTACCGCCTGAGGTTGTGAGCTGGGGTGGCGATATTTCCTCGGCACAAAGCTCGTTGCGTACCCGACCTGAAATTCTGTTCTACCCGGCCGGAGCACTGGTGATTACCGTGCTGAGCTTCATCCTCATGGGCGATGTCGTCCGCGACGCCCTAGACCCGAAAGCGAGGAAACGATGAGTTCTGCGAAGAAGAATTCCACAGAGCAAGCGGCCCAGCCGTTGCTGCGCATGGACGACGTGAAGATTTCTTTCCAGTCGTCTACCGGTGTGGTCGAAGCCGTCCGTGGTGTGAGCTTCGATATCTATCCGGGTGAATCCGTCGCGATCGTCGGCGAGTCTGGTTCTGGTAAATCCACCACCGCGATGTCGATTCTTGGTTTGCTGCCCGAAAACGGTGCGGTCACCGGCGGTTCCATCATCTTTGATGGCAAGAAGATCAACGACATGAGCGAAAAGCAGATCCAGAAGCTGCGCGGCTCCGAAATTGGCCTGGTGCCACAAGACCCCATGTCCAACCTGAACCCGGTATGGAAGATCGGCACACAGGTCGCGGAGTCCCTCAAAGCAAACAATGTCGTCGCCAGTTCCGAGGTGAAGAAACGCGTTAACGAGCTGCTGGCAGAAGCCGGTTTGCCTGATCCAGAATCGCGCGCGAACCAGTACCCTCACGAGTTTTCTGGTGGTATGCGTCAGCGGGCATTGATCGGTATTGGCTTGGCAGCGAACCCACGTTTGCTCATTGCCGACGAGCCGACCTCCGCGTTGGACGTGACCGTGCAGAAAAAGATCCTGGACCACCTGAAAACCCTGACTGATCAGCACGGCACTGCCCTGCTATTTGTTACCCACGACCTGGGGTTGGCGGCAGAGCGCGCCGAGCACCTGATCGTGATGCACCGCGGACGCATTGTAGAAGCCGGACCTTCGCGGGAAATCCTGGAAGATCCACACCACCCATATACCCAGCGCTTGGTCAACGCTGCACCCTTGATGGCCTCGCAGCGTACGCACACCACCGCGCAGGTAGACCCAGCGGCCTCGGCACCAGCAGAGACAAAGAGCAAGAACGCGGATTCAGAGATCATCCGCGTAGACGAGCTCACCAAAGAATTCCCGGTGCGTGGTAAGCGCGGCGAGATGTTCAAAGCCGTCGACAATGTCTCGTTCTCACTGCACAAGGGTGAAACTTTGGCAGTGGTCGGAGAATCCGGTTCTGGTAAATCCACCGTGGCGAATATGGTGCTGAACCTGCTGGAGCCGACCTCGGGCACGATCTTGTATCAGGGCGAGAACGTGCAGAAGATGTCTGCCAAGGAGATCTTCCGCTTGCGCCGCAAGCTGCAGGTTGTTTTCCAAAACCCATATGGTTCGCTGGATCCGATGTATTCGGTGTACAAATCCATCGAGGAACCGCTGGTGCTGCATAAGGTCGGCAACCGGAAGTCTCGCGAAAAGCGTGTAGCCGAGTTGCTGGATATGGTGGCCATGCCAGCCTCCGCTATGCGCCGCTACCCCAACGAGCTGTCTGGTGGTCAGCGCCAGCGCATCGCGATTGCACGCACTCTGGCGCTGGAACCAGAAGTTATCGTGCTCGACGAAGCCGTGTCTGCACTGGACGTCCTGGTGCAAAACCAGGTCATCGAGCTGCTCAATGAGCTACAGCAGAACCTGCAGCTGTCCTACCTGTTTATCACCCACGATCTCGCAGTGGTGCGCCAAACTGCCGATAACGTCGTGGTGATGAAAAGCGGGCAGATTGTGGAGCGCGGCCCAACAGAGCAGATTTTCGACGACCCACAGCAGGATTACACCAAGGAGCTGATTAACTCGGTTCCAGGTTTGTCCATCAAGCTCGGCTCGGGCATGAAATAAAAGCTAGACTTGCGGTATGGCCCGTCACCGCAAGTCTTATTCGCTGAGCACACGTTATCTGCAGGTACTGCGCGTGCGCGATGTCACCGACGGCATGCGCCGGGTGACTTTGGGCGGCGAGCAGCTCGCCGCGCATACCGCAGATAACGGGTATCCCGTGCCAGCGTTTCGTTCGGATAATTTCGACGATTCCATCAAATTAATTTTCTCCACCACCCCCGGCCGTACTCCGCAGGGCCCGGAGCAGCGCGACGGCAAGATCGTGTGGCCGTCGAAAAATTCCGGCAGCACGCGCCGCACCTATACCGTGCGCAACTACGATGCCTCCCGTGGCGAGCTCGACGTTGATTTCGTGCTGCACGGTTCTGGTGTTGCCAGCGACTGGGCACGCCAGGCGCAGGTGGGCCAAACCTTGCAGATCGCAGGCCCGAAATCCACCGCTTCACATCCGAGTGGTGCGAATTGGATTCTCGCCGCCGGTGATGCCACTGCCCTGCCCGCCATGAGCCGCTGGCTGGAGCAATGGCCGGCTGGACAGCGCGGCAAATTTTTCATCGCCGTGGATGCGGATTCGCACCGGCAGGATTTAGTGCAGCCCGAAAGCGTAGAGATCACCTGGCTGGTGCGTGACAACCCGAATGTGCTTTACGACGCCATCACTAGCACCGATTGGTGGGATGGCGAACCATTCGCGTGGGTGGCGGGAGAATCCGCAAGCTTGAAGCCGATTCGCCGCTGGTTGCAGCATGAGAAAGGTCTGCGCAAAGACCAGATGCACCTTAGTGGCTATTGGAAGTCCGGTAAGCAGAAAGACCGCTACCGCGCTAACCGCACGCAGCCAACTGAGATCACGAGCGCCACAGAGCCAGCCGCCACGACGACTTCCGCCGCACAACCAACGCGGCAGGCCGAGGTTTCACCCGCCGCCGCAGGGCAGGCGGCTTCCACGCCTGCTGTGCAAGAACTCGGTTTTGCAGCACTCGCGGATCTCGTCGCACCTTTCGCCATCCGTACGGCCGTGACCATCGGGCTGGGCACCGCACTATCCACCGCACCGCGCGATACCGAAGAACTCGCCGTTGCCACGAACACCCAGCCTGCTGGCCTGGCCACACTGCTGGCGTATTTGGAAACGCACAATCTGGTTGCCCGCAACAGCGCACAGCAATGGCAGTTGAGCACTACTGGCCGCGTGCTTGCCGACGCAAACACCATCGACCAACTCAGCGCCGATCACCCGCGCACGAATGAGGTGGTCACTGGCCTGGCGCATCTGCACGAAGCGCTTGTCGACGGCCAGCACCCCGGCCTTGCGGCTCACACTGAATCGGCTACAGACGCTGCACCGGCCCCGGCAAGCGAGCAGACACTCGCCATTACCGCGGCACTCGCCCAGCGCGATGATGCCGCAGCCATCGAATACCTGCGGCAATTGCACCGCGAACACCAGCAGAACACCCGCGTTGCACAGCGCGCGCTGCGGCTTGCGTGCCAGTGCCGGTCAACCGGCGACGCCGGTGCTGCGGGCAATGCGGAACAAGAACTGATCAATTTCGCGCTCTACGGCGACCACCTGCGTTCTGTCGAAGAGCTGTATTACCTCTTCGGTGCTGCGGGCTTGCCGGCACCGCGCGTCGACAAGCACGATGCCGAGTACCGGGTCTTCGAGTTCGCTGGCTAAAACCAGCGAGCCTCCACCCGCCTGGCTGCGCCGCCTAGTGTTCGGCGGCTTGCCAGTTGGTGCCCGAACCGGTGGAAACCTCCAATGGCACGGTCAGCGTAATTGCCTGGTCCATCTCGCGTTCCACCAGCTCGCGCACCTGCTCCAGCTCGCCTTGCGCGATTTCCACGACTAACTCGTCGTGCACCTGCAACAGCACCCGGGACCGCAACTTCGCTTCCCGCAGCGCGTCGTCGACGCGAATCATCGCGACCTTGATGATGTCCGCGGCGGTTCCCTGGATCGGCGCGTTTAGCGCGGCACGCTCGGCGTTTTCGCGGGCGACCCGGTTATCCGAGTTCAGCTCCGGCAAATAACGCCGGCGCCCAAACACAGTGGAGGTAAAGCCGTCGTGGCGGGCCTTGTCGACGACCTCATCCAGGTACTGCTTCACCCCACCGAAGCGGGCGAAGTAGTTTTCCATGATCTTTTTCGCCTCACCCGGCGGGATATTCAGCTGCTGCGACAACCCGTAGGCGGACAGCCCGTAGACCAGACCGTAAGACATCGCCTTAACGCGGCGGCGCAGCTCCGGGGTGACTTCTTCCACTGGGACGTCGAACACGCGCGAGCCGACGTAGTTGTGCAGGTCCTCGCCTTCTTGGTAGGCCTGGATCAGCCCCGGATCGCCAGAAAGGTGCGCCATCACGCGCATCTCGATCTGGGAGTAGTCCGCACTCAGCAGAGTTTCAAAACCTTCACTGACCTGGAATGCCGACCGGATCTTCCGTCCAGCCTCGGTACGCACCGGGATATTCTGCAAGTTCGGATCGGACGAGCTCAACCGGCCTGTCGAGGCCACCGTTTGGTGGAAGCTGGTGTGGATGCGCCCGTCGCCTTGCACGGTTTTGGACAAGCCTTCCAGGGTGGTCTTCATCTTCTGGTATTCGCGGTGGGCCAGCAGGCGGTCCAAGAATGGGTGCGGGTGCTTCGCGGCCAAGGCTTCGATCTCACCGGCGGCGGTGGAATAGCCGGTTTTGGTTTTCTTCGTCTTCGGCAGGTCCAGCGTTTCGAACAAGACCTTCTGCAGCTGCTTCGGCGAATTCAAATTCAGCTCAGCATCGCCAGCCAGCTCGCGGGCGGCGTCTTGTTCTTCGCGCACCATATCGGCAAAAGTCTCGGCTTGCTCGTCCAGCACGTCGCGGTCGACGGCAATGCCGGTGGCTTCCATCGTTCCGAGGATCTGTACCAGCGGTAGCTCCAGGTCGCGGTACAGCTCGAAACTTTCGATCTTCAGCAGCTCGGCGGTGAGCAGCTCGGCCAATTCCAGGATCGCCCCGGCTTTTTCTAACAGCTGCTCGGTCTCGCTCTCCCCGCCCGGCAGGGTTTTCTGCAGGTGGCGCTGGTACACATCGGCGAGGTCATAGCCGCGCTGGCCCGGGCGCAGCAGGTAGGCGGCGATCGCGGTGTCATGGCTGATGCCGCGCAGCTGGTAGCCGCGGCCAGCCAGCATGTGGAAGGCTGCTTTGGCCTCGTGCAGGTATTTGCTGGCGTCGTCGTCGGCAAGCCATTCTGCCAGGGCTTTGTCTTCGTCGGCGGAAAGATCTTCCAGCACCACCGTGATGCCTTGCCGGTTCGTGTCAACGAGCGCGATAGCCGTGGCATCGCCCTGGCCCGGCGCGCCGTTGCCGTCGACGAACATGGCGACGCCGTCGGTGTGCTCGGCGAGCCAGTCGGTGAGTGTGGCTTCGTCGTGTGTGATCGCAGGCAGCTCTGGGGTGTCGTCAATCTCGGCTTCAGCGCCAAACACGCCGAGTACGCGGTCGCGTAGGTTGGGGCCGAATTCGAGGTCGTCGAAATGCGCGGCGACTTGGTAGGCATCGACGTCGGCGAAAGAAAGATCGTCCGGGCTGTGCGAAAGCTGCATATCGGTGATCATTTGCGTGAGTTCACGGTTGAGGCGCACTTGTTCGATGCGTTCGCGGAAGCTGTTGCCGGCTTTGCCTTTGATGTCGTCAGCGTGTGCGATCAGCTCATCCAGGCTGCCGTATTGTTTGATCCATTTTTGCGCGGTTTTTTCGCCGACGCCGGGGATGTTGGGCAGGTTATCGGATGGGTCGCCACGTAGGGCTGCGAAGTCCGGGTATTGCTGCGGGCTCAAGCCATATTTTTCTTCTACGGCATCTGGGGTGAAGCGGTGCAGCTTGGATACTCCGCGCATGGGGTACAACACGGTGGTGGTGTCGTTCACCAGCTGTAGGTAGTCGCGGTCGCCCGTGACGATCAGGGTTTCGTATTCACCGGACTGTGCCCCGGCCGCGGTGGCCAGGGTGGCGAGGATGTCGTCGGCCTCATAGTTTTCGACTGAGAGCGTGGTGATGCCGAGTGCTTCGATGACTTCGCGGATGAGCTCGACTTGGCCTTTGAATTCTTCTGGGGTGGCTGCGCGCTGGGCTTTGTAATCCGGGAATTTTTCGGTGCGGAAGGTCTTGCGCCCGACGTCGAAGGCCACCGCAATGTGGTCGGGTTTTTCATCGCCGACGATGCCGGTGAGCATGGTGAGGAATCCGTAGACCGCGTTGGTGTGCTGGCCGCCGCCGGTGGAGAAATTTTCTGCCGGGAGTGCGTAAAAAGCGCGGAAGGCCATGGAGTGTCCGTCGATGAGCAAGAGGCGTTTCATGCCCTACACTTTAGCCGCCTGTTACTCGTACCGACGGTCGCCCTCCTGCCCCCGTTATGCTTGACGACGGTCACCCTCCTGCCATTCCACATTAAGTTCAGGTTCCGTCAAACCGCGCACCCGTTCGGCGAGAAAGCAGTACAGGTTATCGGTGCCGTCTTCGATGCCGTCGGCAACGTCTTCTCCTGCGGAGGTGATTGCCAAGATGGCCCGGCGCGAGTACTCGTCGACGTGTACCAACCGTGCGCCCCAGCCGCCTTCGCCGCGGTTGCCGTCTTCGTCGGCTGACAAGCTTTCCAACCAGGCTGCGGCCAGGGCACAGGCCTCTCCCCCGGTAACGGCTGCGCGCACTGTAGCCGGGGTGCCGTCGTTCCCAGGAGGTGTGCCCCAGAGCCAGTCCAGGTTCACGCGGTAGGGATGAAGCATTGGGGTGTTACCTTTCGCCGTGTTCTTCCCTGGCATTCTAGCTCTGCGAGAATGGAAGAATGAGCGCTTCAGAATCACATAAGTCTTTCACCGACCAAGGAATCCCCACACACCAGCAACTCGTTGTCCCTGTCCTCAAAGCAGTGCAAATTTTAGGCGGATCTGCCAGGGCTAACGAAATTACCGAGCACGTATTGGAGCTAGTCCCGGGTTCAGAAGACCTTCAGCAAATTACTTATCCGACTCGCCCAAATCTCTCTGTGCTGATTGACCGCATTGGGTGGGCTCGTACTACGGCTAAACGAATTGGTGTGCTCGAACAACCAGGGCAAGGAATGTATTTGCTCACCGATAAAGGCGAAGAGCTTCTTGAGCTTCCGGAAGTTAATGCTTTCGACAAAGTTCAAGACCTTGATCGAGAGATTTCCCGAGCACAACGGCAGCGGAAGAAATTAGAAAAAGAAGCGAAAACTGCAGACTCTGAAGTGGAAGACAATATTTCTGATGCAGAGATTCGCGAAGACTCCGACGACGAAGAAATGGATAGAGATTGGAAGAGTCAGCTGCTGGAACGACTCCACCAGCTATCTCCGGACGGCTTCGAAAAGTTTGTTATCTATTTGCTTCGGCGACAAGGCCTACACCTGCAACAAACCGGCGGTTCTGGTGACGAAGGCGTCGATGCCATCGGTACAGCACCAATCAGTTCAGTGCTTTCTTCTCGTGTGGCAGTACAAGTCAAACGCTATGCACCGGATAAACCTATCGGCCGCGAAACGGTGGCACTGTTCCAGCGCGATGCTCAAACTAAGGGGGCGGAGCGCGCCATTATCGTCACCCTGAGCCGATTCACAGAACCAGCCCGCAAAGCTGCTACGGCATCGGTACCCACAGTAGATCTCATTAGCGGTGACCGTCTCGCAGAACTAATTCGTGCGGATGGTGAATCAGGGGTTAAGTTGCGGCCCACTGTGGATCTTCGGTGGTTCAACAAGTTTGACTAAGGTGTAACGCAAAACCATTTTTGCTGAGCAGTCGACGTCCCCGCACGTATGCTAATGGACGTACTCTAGCGTCTATTGCCATGCTCGATGGGCGCAGCTCATTGTGGTTCGCAAAAATCAAAAAAAATGGCAAGAAAATCGCCCAGGATCACCGAAACAGCTGCGACGCTAATTAAATCCCGAATGGTCCCCATACTTGTGGGACCTGAATGAAAGGAATCAACACAATGACCTTAAAACAAGCATCCGCCCTAGGAGGAATCGTTGTTGCTGCAACGTATTCGATCATTGCTGATTCTCCGATCTGGGGGATAGTCGTGGCACTCGCGGCACTATCTGGCTACAACTTAGCGACGGCCACTTCCTCCAAAAAGAAAGACAGTGCAGCATAGAATCATTAACGCGGGCACTGGCCAGGAACCATAGGCTGAGCAAAGTGCACCAAGCACCTCGACCCGCAACCTCGTAAGGCATAATCGGTGCATGGCTACGTTTGAAGAAGTTCTGGACCAGCTACGTGAGAATCAACCGCAGGGCAAGTACGGTATTGCCTTCGAAAAACTCATGGTGAACTTCTTCCGCACCACACCATCGCTGGCCGAGCAGTTCGATGAGGTCTGCCGCTGGTCCGATTGGCGCTATAACAACGGCCAAACTGACACGGGCATCGATATGGTGGCCCACCGCGTGGCTGATGACAGTTGGGTCGCCATCCAGGCGAAGTTTTATAAGCCGACCACCAGCATCCAAAAAGGCCACATCGACTCCTTCTTCGAGGCCTCTGGAAAATCCTTCGAAACGGAAAACGGCCGGGAACATTTCTCGCACCGCTATATCATCTCGACGACGGATAAGTGGTCCTCGAATGCCGAGGCCGCGCTGGCGAACCAAATCATTGAAACCAGCCGTATCGGTATCGCAGATATTGCTTCTGCCCCGGTGAACTGGGATGTGGCATTCCCTGGCTCAGAAATCCAAGTGAAACTGGAGCGTAAGCAAGCTTTCCAGCCACGTAAGCACCAATCTGAGGCTATCGAAAAAGCCTTGGCTGGTTTCGCTACCCATGATCGCGGCAAGCTGATCATGGCCTGCGGTACGGGTAAAACGTTCACCTCATTGCGTCTAGCTGAGCAATTCGCCCGCGAAAACGGGGGGGGGGTAAAGCCCGGGTATTATTCCTAGTTCCGTCTATCGCGTTGCTCTCGCAAACCCTGCGTGAGTGGACTGCGCAGGCCACGGTGGACATGCGCAGCTTCGCGGTGTGTTCGGATACCAAGGTTGGCAAGAATGCCGAGGACATCGCACCCTATGACCTGGAAGTTCCGGTATCTACCAATGGTAAGCGCCTAGCGGAAGTATTCGATACCGGCAAGCATTCTGCCGGTCTCCACGTAGTCTTTTCCACTTACCAGTCGCTGCCGACTGTGCACGACGCGCAGCGCAACGGCCTCGACGATTTCGACTTGGTCATCTGCGATGAAGCGCACCGTACCACTGGTGTGACCTTGGCCGGTGAGGACGCCTCCAACTTTGTGCGCATCCACGAAGCCGACTACATCAAGGCCAACAAGCGCCTGTACATGACGGCCACGCCGAAGCTTTTCGACGACGATGTGAAAGACAAAGCCGCAGACCACTCGGCTGAGCTCGCCTCGATGGATGATGAAGGCGTCTACGGCCCGGAATTTCACCGGTTAGGCTTTGGCGAAGCCGTCGAGCGCGGGTTGCTCACCGACTACAAGGTGTTGGTGATGACGGTCGACGAGGACGTCGCCGCAGAAGCCCTTGCCAACGCCCCAGGACAATTAGTGAACCTCACGACGGCCTCGGCGATCATCGGCGCGTGGAATGCACTGGCGAAACGCTCCGGCAAGTTGCAGGGCACCAAGGACGGCTTCGAGGTTAATGCCAAGCCGATGCAGCGCACGGTGGCTTTCGCGAAAGACATCAAGCATTCCAAACAGATCGCAGATTCCTTCCCTGCCCTGGTAGCCGCCCACCAGGAATCGCTGCACCAGCACGCAGCGCTCAATGACATCAGCCTGCACAACACCGACGTGTCCGTGGCCGCCCAGCATGTCGACGGCACCATGAACGCGATGCAGCGTTCTTCGCGGATCAACTGGCTGGAAGCGGATATTGCCCCGACGGAATCCCGGGTTCTGACCAACGCCCGTTGCCTGTCGGAAGGCGTGGACGTACCGGGGCTGGATTCGGTGATCTTCTTCCAACCGCGCAATTCCATGGTGGATGTGGTGCAGTCTGTCGGCCGCGTGATGCGCAAGGCGGAAGGCAAGGACTACGGCTACATCATCTTGCCGGTCGCGGTGCCTCCTGGGGTGAGCCCATCGCAGGCGCTGAACGATAACACGCGTTTCAAGGTGGTCTGGCAGATCCTCAACGCGCTGCGTGCCCACGATGATCGCTTCAATGCGAAGATCAACTCCATCGCGTTGAACGAAGGCAACCCAGACGAGCTACCGGTTGTCGTGGACCCAGTGGTTAACCCGATAAAGCCGAGCGACGATCCTGCTCCCTCCCCGACCAATGATCCCACTGACGAAGACACAGCGAAGCAGATCGCGCTGTTTTCCTTGGAGCAATGGCAAGAGGCCATCTATACCAAGTTGGTGGATAAGGTGGGCTCGCGCACGTATTGGGAAGACTGGGCCGATGACGTGGCCAAGATCGCGGAGAACCAGGTCACCCGCATTACTAAGCTTGTCGACGGCGCGGATAAGCACTTGCGCAAGGAGTTCGATGACTTTGTCGACGGTCTGCGCAATAACTTGAATGACGGTATCGGTGAAGCCGAGGCGATTTCCATGCTTTCGCAGCACCTGATCACCGCGCCGGTGTTCAACGCCTTGTTTGATAACCACGACTTCATCGAATACAACCCAGTTGCCCAGGTGATGCAGCGCATGACGGATGCGCTGCAGGATTCCTATTTGGAAAGCGAAACCGAGCCGCTGGAGAAATTCTACGAGTCCGTGCGCGTGCGTGCTTCTGAGGTCACCTCGGCCTCTGGTAAGCAGCAGGTGATTAAGGAGCTGTACGAGCGTTTCTTCCGCAAGGCCTTCAAGAAGCAAGCTGAGGCACTCGGCATTGTCTACACCCCAGTGGAAATCGTGGACTTTATTCTGCGTGCTGCCGATGAGGTCTCCCGCAAGCACTTTGGCAAGGGGCTTAGCGATGAAGGCGTGAGCATCCTCGATCCTTTCGCCGGGACCTCGACGTTTATGGTGCGCCTGTTGCAGTCTGGGCTCATCAAACCAGAAGACTTAGCACGCAAATACGCCAACGAGCTTTTTGCCACCGAGATCATGCTGTTGGCGTATTACGTCTCTGCGGTGAATATCGAGACCACCTACAACGCCTTGCGTGAGGAAGCCGCGCTGCGCGACGGTGAACCAGCCCCGGATTACGTACCGTTTACGAATATCGCGCTTGCTGATACCTTCCAAGTCCACGAAGACGGCGATATCCCGGACCTCAACATCTTCCGCGAAAATAACGCCACCATCGAGCGGCAAAAGAATGCACCCATCAACGTGGTCATTGGTAATCCGCCGTATTCCGCGGGCCAAAAGTCCGCCAACGACCTGAACGCCAATCAGAAATATCCGAGCCTAGATAAACGCATTGCAGAGACTTACGCTGCGAAGTCTACGGCTCAGTTGAAGAACTCCTTGTACGACTCTTACCTGCGCGCTTTCCGATGGGCGACCGACCGCATCGGTGACCAGGGTGTCGTTGCTTTCGTATCGAACGGCGGGTGGATTGATGGCAATACGGGTGATGGCGTGCGCTTGTCGATGGCCGAGGACTTCACCGATCTTTATGTTTTTAACCTGCGCGGCAACCAACGCACCGCTGGTGAGCAGTCCCGCAAAGAAGGCGGAAAAGTCTTCGGTTCTGGGTCCCGCAATACTGTAGCCATCATGGTTGGCATCAAAGATCCCACAAAGTCTGGGTTCCAGCTGCACTACCAAGACATCGGCGACTATCTCACCGCTGAAGAGAAGCTGAGTATTGTCGATTCCTCTGCAATTGAAACCATTGACTGGCAGACTATCGAACCGAACAAAGAAGGCGACTGGCTAAACCAACGTTCTGAGGAGTTTGCGACTTGGCCACTAATCAGTAGCAAGTCTCTATCCGATCTGTCGATTTTCGACGCATACTCGAATGGGGTTGGTACGAGCCGGGATTTCTGGACTATTAGTTATAGTAAAGATCAAATTTACCTATCGGTTAATGCGCTCTTAAAAAGCTATCACCACGCGGTATCACTTATTCGCCAACGTCAAGGAATTTCTAATGAGAAGCAGGTTACTGATTTTCTCAGCGAGCATGGCGAGCTGAAAGACCCACAACGGATAAGTTGGTCCCGAGGCTTGAGACAAAGGGCGGCTCGCAATGAGCAAATTCCATTTATTAACGTCAACCAGCGGGTAATGCTGTATCGCCCTTTTAGTCGGCAATACATATATTTCGATAAGGCTCTGAACGAGGTTCAAGGTCAACTCCTGTCAATGTTCCCGACCCCAGAGCACTCCAATATCGGTTTCTATATTGTGAACCCTGGTAGCGCAAAACCTTTTTCAGCCATAGCTACAGATCTCATCCCAGATCTTGCAATGTGGGGAAGTAACGCCGGCCAATTCTTTACCCGCTTCACCTGGTCTCCAGTTGATGCTGATGACGGTGGTCTGTTCGGCGAGGGGAACGTCGTCAAGCAGGGCGAAGCCAGTGTCTACGGCCAAGTCGGTGAGGTTGTTGACGGGTATGTGCGGGTAGACAACATCACGGATGAGATTAAGCAGATTTACCGGGATGCGTTGGGCAGAGACGTCTCTGGTGATGACATCTTCCACTTCGTGTATGGAAAATTGAATGATCCGGACTATCGCACGCAGTATGCGGCGGATTTGAAGAAGATGCTGCCGCACATTGAAACACCAAACTCGCGTGCGGAGTTCGATAAGTTTGCTGCAGCTGGCAAAGAACTCATTGACTTGCACGTGAACTATGAGTCCGTGGAACCCTGGCCGCTGGATATTCAGGTTAAGGGTGATGAGTCCAACCGTGAAACCTGGCGTGTGCAGAAGATGAAGTGGGCCAAGCGCAAGGATCCGGAAACGGGCAAGAACGTCAATGATGTGACCAAGCTGATCTACAACAAGCAGGTGACCATCTCCAGCATTCCGGCAGAGGCTGATGAGTACATGCTGGGCTCGCGCTCTGCGGTGGCATGGTTGATTGACCGGTATCAAGTGAAGAAAGACAAGACCTCCGGCATTGTGAATGATCCGAATGATTGGGCCGATGAGGTAGGCAACCCGCGCTATATCGTGGACCTGATTGGCAAGGTCACGCGCGTGGCGATGGAGACCGTGCGGATTGTTGATGGTCTTGAGGAATAAGGGGATGCGGATTTTTTGCAGTAGCCAGATTTTAACAGGTAGTACCTGGCAATAATCCTTCATTTTCGCCTGCCTTTTGGCATAAACCAATTTCCAACCTGATAGCAGCCAGAGGTGTTTTGAATGTGTTTTGAGTGCTGGAAAACGACATAAATTTAATTTAATTCCAGTTTACTAATACCGTACCAGTGCGGTAGAATGATTATTATCAGACCGAAAGGCGCTACAACAACTAAATAGAAGAACTGAAAATGTCAGCTACACAGACATCATCGCGACAATCACACTGATCGTAATGATTTTGATCTGGCTCGATACTCGCAAGTAGTGCCGAATAGCCACAAAAAGTCCCGGCCATAAAGAGGATGGCCGGGCACCCCTTCACCATACAACACGAAAGGAAAACCATGCGATTTACACTCATCTGCACCGCTGCAGCAACCATCATGGCACTTGCCGGGGCTAGTGCTTTTTTCATTCCTGCTTTCCTTACCGTCGGTATCGCCATCGACAGCAACGAAAGGAAAAACCATGCAGCCTAAGATCATTGACGCAGACACCGGGAAGGAACTTTGGCGAGCCGTAGAGTGCGCCAAACACTGCGACATCACCACGCGCACGTGGGCGAATTACTACGCGAATGGACGCACGCCCGACCCTGTCGCCATGCTCGATGGCCGTAGCGCATTGTGGTTTGCCGAGGATATTAAGCACTGGCACGCAAACCGGCCCGGGTCTCCGGCCCAGCTACGCCGGTAGCGTTATCCTCCAACCGTTTCCCAGTTGTCAGCGACGCTTGGTTCGGAGCGATTCCCGCTGGCGGCTATCGATAGAGACAGCTTTTTCATCTCAAATCATAAGATTGAGATGAAAAAGCTGGAGCTAGATAGCTAAGCCCCCTCTCAAAATACCACAACCCAGAAAGGACACACCGTGGACATCATGTCTAAAATTTCCAACGCACTAATCGTGCTCGCGATACTTATCGCAGTTACCCTAGGGAACACCCCAATATTCTGGATAGTCATGGCAGCCATTGCGGTTACGCTCACAATTGAGACCGTCCAGATCGTGCAGAAATGGCGGAAACATGCAGCCTAAGATCATTGACGCGGACACCGGCCAAGAACTCTGGACCGGTGCAGATTGCGCCGACCACATTGGAGTGAGCTACGCAGCGTGGCGTAACTACTCAGCCAATCACCGCACCCCAGAGCACGTCGCCATGATTTTGGGCCGCACGCGACTGTGGCTTGCGGACGAGGTGCGCGAGTGGCACGCAAACCGGCCAGGATCTCCCCATCAACTACGCAAATAGTGCTAATCCGTAATTCCGCTAGATCTCGCATAGGATCCTTATTAAGCAGTCCCCATCCCTAGCGCTACACGAATCGCAGGGCCAGCGGTATTGACATCATCGACCCTAAGTTCAATATCAGGTTGGCCCCATTTTTCGCGGACAACAGCCAGCGCTTGGGCAACCGTAAGATCGTTATCCGCACAATCAATAATTAAACGTTGCAGATCATTGCCTACAGGCCAGTCATAATAAGAAGCATCTACGGGCGAATTATCACAAGTGAAAATCCGCTTTTCATCGCAAATAACCGGGATAACCTTATCCCGAGTGCGATACACCATAGCAATACCAGGCCGAGGCTCATGCGACCAAGCTGCGTAATGCTTATTCGGCAGCATCTCTAAGCCTATTTCCTTATACCGATCAGACATCTCGACCGATCACCTCCGCATATACGTCGTAGCCAAAATATCACTCATTCACCCACTACTTCCTTACCAATTTACTTGCTAGGAAGTAGCTCCGCCCTGCGAAAAACAGATAGAACAAACTCGTTCTGGGCTGGCCTCCAGTCCCGGAAACTCCACAAGCTATCTCCGACAGCTAGACCTGCTAACGCCATTTCCATGCGTTCCCAAAACGTCGCCGTGAGATCACCTGCATCGCCGGAAAGCCTCAAACCCACTAAAGTGGAATAAGTAAACCGTCAGTGGGGTTAGAAAACCTCCACGGCTGGATAACCCAATTACCCAGCCGTGGAGGCCACCCCCTCACAATACAGAAAGGACTTGCGCTATGACAACCATCACCGCGCTTATCAGCGTATTATTCATCATCACCAAAGCATCACCTTGGGCTACCGCCGCAGCACTTGCATCCATGATCGTGTGCTTAGCCCTGGATACCCGCGAGCAATGGCTAGAAAGGCAACACCATGCGGCCTAAGATCATTGACGCAGACACTGGCCAAGAACTGTGGACCGGCGCTGATTGCGCCGGCCACATTGGAGTGAGCTACGCAGCGTGGCGAAACTACTCCGCCAACCACCACACTCCAGAACACGTGGCTGCGATTTTGGGCCGCACGCGACTGTGGTTGGCAGACGAGGTGCGCAAATGGCACGCGAACCTGCCAGGATCTCCAGCTCAGCTACGCCAGTAGCATTATCCTCCAATCTTTTCCCAATTGCTATCGGTGCGTCGTTCTAAACGGTTCCCCGGCCACGGTTGCGCATCGTTGCGAAAACCCCTGGGTTATCTATTTTTTGGGCATGAAAATCCCCACCACCAACCAAATGGTGTTGGGGTTGCGCGCTAAAGAGGAATCAAACCTCAACGAACTGTCACCAGGTAACACAAAACCACCCCGTTAAAATAGGGTGCTTAAAATTAATACTTAGATAAGCGAACACCTTTGCTTAGTGGCCGTTTGATTCGGCAACCACTTCATCAGAATCTGGACCAAACAGGACAACTTTTTGTTCTACCGAGCTAACAACTACCTCAAAAAGCCGTGCAGCCGCTCCAGCATCAGTTTGGGACCTGACCAAGAATTGTACGCTTATCTCCATTCTTCCTCGCGTTGATCTCCTTAGCCTCTAAAAGGCCACGCACGGCGTCAACAATCTTTTTGCTCTGACCACCCCGAGGAAACTTCGGCGCACCAGAACGCTGAGAATCCCCCATGGCCCGCGCGAGTCGAGGCCAGGTGCAACGGCATATCGCCATTATTCGTAGACCGTTCCAGCCCCGTACGGCACAGGGCCTGCCCCGGAAAGCGGACATTACAAAAATCCCTCCTTAAGGAACCTTGTTAGTTATACGAATTTGCCGTGTACCGGCCACGCATCAGGAAACGAATAATCCGGGGCATCTTTCTTCGAGGAAGCACCTGGCTTCAAATCCTCCACCGGGTAATCTGACGGAGGTGCGGCACGCTTAGCAGCCTGCGCTTGCAGCTCCCCGAGACGCTTCGCGTTGTCATCGAACTTTTCCGGGTCCGAGCCAAGCAGGTCTGCGTTGTCCTCCGAGATTCCGTACTTTGACAGTGCCTTCGACCGGGCAAGCTCCACCTGGAACTGTGTGGCTTTATTGCGCTCTGCTTCCAGGGCTTCCTGGGCGCGCTGCAGCTCTGTCTTCTCGGCGTCCTGCATTTCGCGGAACTTTTCAGCGTCGGCTCGATATTCGTTACGCTCGGTGCGGTATTTCGCGTTTTCCTTGCGTAATTTTTCAAGCTCTTGCTGGTAGGACTCGGTGGTGCGTTCCGGCTTTGAGTTCCCCTCCTCCTGGGTGGGGTTCTGCTGGGCCACCTCGGCGGCTTCGTTGTGTCCGTCGTTGGTGGCGTTAGTTTCTTCTGCCATTGCGTAACCTCCTGGGTTATCTATTTTTGGGCATGAAAAAGCCCCCGCCACCAACTGATGTGGTGTGGGGGTTGCGCGCTAAAGAGGAATCGAACCTCAACGAACTGTCACCAGATAGCACAAAAGCCACCCCGTAAAAACAGAGGTGGCCATGTAAACCTACATAAGTTGTCTATGCAGCGTCGATGCCTAGAGCTTCACGAATCGCAGGGCCAGCGGTATTGACATCATCGACCTTAATCTCAATATCGGGTTGACCCCATTTTTCGCGGACAACAGCCAATGCTTCAGGCACCGTAAGATCATTATCCGCACAATCAATAATTAAACGTTGCAGATCATTGCCTACAGGCCAGTCATAATAAGAAGCATCTACGGGCGAATTATCACAAGTGAAAATCCGCTTTTCATCGCAAATAACCGGGATAACCTTATCCCGAGTGCGATACACCATAGCAAGACCAGACCGAGGTTCATCCGACCAAGAGTCATAATGCTTATTCGGCAGCATTTCTAAGCCCATTTCCTTATACCGATCAGACATCTTGACATATTACCTCCACACATACTTCAACGTCGCAAACTATTTCCTTCAGTTTGACCTGCTCCCACCGTTTTCCATGTATTCCCAAAACATCGCGATGAGATCGCCGTCATCGACACAGCCGTCACCGTTATAAGGATGGTCCATTCTTCAGAACGCCGTAGACTCATAAATGAATCCCCATCATTATTCATCCTTGTATCAATTTGCGGCACTATGTGAGGCCAGGCCGCCGGAACTACCAGATGGCTGACAATCGTCGTCGGGAACAGCGCATCACACCAACCAAAAATGATTAACCCTTAACCGGCAAATCATCTCCTCGTGCGAATTTCGCCACCCCTCGTACAGGACGCCCAATAAAGATCTGGTTCACGCCCCGCCATCAGGGTCCACCCCCGGGACACCCGACAACAGGGGGTTTCTAGTGCACCAGTAAGGAATCAAACCTTACCCAACCCCCACCAAGGTGGCGCCATCTCAATTACACAAAGCTAAGCAGACACACCGACGCGCTGCTTCGCCTTTACCAAAAAAGCAGCGACAATAGACGCATCACCGTTGAATTCTTGTAGGCGCGGAATAAACCGTTCAATTATTTCCACAGCTTCCGCAGGCAAAGGCGCATTTGCTGCATTCAGCAAACTCGCAACGCCTATCGCTGGGTAACCGCCATATTCCATGTCCTCAAACCCATCAACCCAACTAAACTCGGAAACGACAGGGCGCATTAGGGGCGCAACTGCATCCCACATATCATATTCAATCTGATTAACCAATTCTGATGCCATCGTGCCCTACCATTTCGTTTCACATTCGACGTTTCAAAACCGGGTGTGGGCAACGAATGCCCTCAAAGACCCTACCCTTTGACATACCCCCATTAGTTGGACTGAGAAAACAGTTTCTGACTAGTGGGGAGCACGTCATACCATGACCCAACTGGAGATGACCGGGCAAAACCCCTTGGCCCAACTGGTAACAACGTTAAGAAAAGCAGTGTTCACTCATGTTTGAGGCTTGATTCTCTTTAAATACTTATTATCGAATTTATACTCTAATAATGAGGTGAGCCATTCCAGACCTATCATCTTAACGTGAGGAGGCTGGTTTAATTATGGACATTAAATGGACACCAACAAAGTTTTAATGTCCATTTTCAGCGTTTCCGCTGGTTATGGTGCCCCAGGTGAGACTCGAACTCACACTGGACGGGTTTTGAATCCGTTGCCTCT
>NZ_JAPJNQ010000122.1 GCF_030826625.1 Corynebacterium sp.
CAAGTAGATGACGCAAACAAGCATGCCTCAAATGAGGCCCCAGGACGTAATGTCGACTCAAAAGTCACATACACCTTGGATGGCTTGGTACCTGCAGCACCTGCAGGAAGGGAATTGCGTAATTTTAAGCTCACCGACTCTTCGAATTCCCAAGAGCTACAGTTCGGTGATGATTTTGTTACTAGCGTAGTCCGTATTCCAGCAGGACAAACACCGGAACAAGCGGTACCCTTGACACAAGGACAGCACTACACTGTTGTAAGACAGGCGCAGGCACCGTCCAATACTGAAAACATTGCGGCAGGAGCGAACCAGTATTTTGACATTCTGATCGCTGACCCAGCAGCGGCTGGTCTGCAACCGGGAGATACAGTACGCGCTGTTGTTGAGGCGACAATGCTGCAAGCGCCAGACCAAGAAATCGAAAACAGCGTGAATGAGTCGGGTATTTTCCGCGATCCGAATTCAGCCGTTGAGGACGAGCCGTTCGAAACCCCAAATGACAAGGTAGTGACCTATCTTGGAAAAATTCGCGTTGTAAAAATCGAAGAACGCGAAGACAATGCTGAGGGTGCGCCAGTACCTCTAGCAGGTGCAAAATTCGACTTGTATAACTGTGCAACTCCAGGAACAATTTTGCAATCTGGTACCACAAATGAACAGGGAAACCTGACGTTTGAAGGAATCCATGTTAGCGATTGGGTTAATGATGATGCCCCTGACGCTAATGTCGAATATTGCCTTCGAGAAACAGAAGCGCCAGCAGGTTACACAATCCTCGAAGAAGAAATCCGAGGCATTCAATTAATGCGTGAAAGTCGTGAGGCTTTTGGCGACGCGCAGGTTCGGATGGTCTCCAGGACCGTTCAAAACCGCCCAAGCTCCGAAGTTCCGATCCTCCCATCCACAGGTGGCATGGGTATCTTGATCGTCGCTCTGCTTGGTCTTGGAATTATCGCCGGTGGTGTTTACGCCGCTCGTCGTAACTCCGCAAAGGCCTAATGGCTCGATTAGCTCGTAAAGCTTGAGCTGAAGCGTTCGTCTTCACGTGCAGGGTAGTCACTGTTTAGCTGCCCTGTAAACGAAGGCAACTATATGCCCGGCGCATAAAGCGTCGGGTTTTAGTGAATCCATAACAATTTTTTATTATAAAACTTTATTAATTTAGCCCTTACCCAGAAAGACCGGGGTTTAGCCGCAATGACCCTTGCCACCCGTGAGCCTGCAACGCCTGGCCCGTCAGAACAAACGTCAGTGTTTAGGCGCGTCGTAGTACCTGCGATTATCATCCTGGTGGGAATTTCCGTACTTCTCTATCCAGTGGTTTCTACCCAGTGGAATAACTACATTCAACGTCAGGTAGTCGAAGACTATCGTTCGCAGTTGCAGGATGTTCCTGAAGAGCAGTTGAACGCAGCCATCGAAGCAGCACACGAATACAATGAGACTTCAATTGGTGGCCCAATCCTGGACCCTTGGCTGGCTCGGGTTTCCGAGGATAACCAGGATTATCAGCGTTATATGGACCAGCTTTCTGGGCTTCCTGCGATGTCACAAGTTTCGATCCCATCCATCGAATCTTCCTTACCGGTCTATCACGGCACGACGGAAGAAGTATTGCAAAAAGGTCTAGGCCATCTCTACGGCACTTCGCTGCCCGTTGGCGGAGAGGGCACGCACTCGGTTATCACGGGGCATACCGGCCTGACGACATCGACGATGTGGGATAACCTCATCGATATGAAAGAAGGTGACGCGATCTATGTCAACACCTTCGGCCAGAAGATGAAGTACCAGGTGACATCCACCGAGGTAGTGCTGCCACACGAGACGGAAAGCCTGGCGCAGCAACCGGATAAAGATCTCATTACTCTGATCACCTGTACGCCGTATGGCGTGAACTCACACCGACTCTTGGTGCACGCAGAGCGGGTCCCGCTTGACCCAGCAGACGAAGCCGCGTTTGACCAGAAGAATGGAATCTTGCAGTGGTGGATGTGGGCACTGTTGATCGTCGCTGCGTTGGCTATCGCGTTTTTGATCCATTGGATCCGCAAAGAACGTCGTAAAGCAGCTGCGGCTAACGGTGACGATGCCGCCGCCGATGATGTGGAAGGCGCGGTGTTGACTAGGGCCGCGCGCAAGAACTTGAACGCCACCGAAACCCCTAAGGCCGGAAGGCATCGTCGTGACAACTAATCTTCGCAAAATGATTGTGGCCGTAGCAGTTGCTGCGTCACTTGGGCTGTCCGCACCGCTTGCCGACGCTAGCCAACGGGTAATCAGCGGTAATGACAAGAATTTGTCGGCAGACTCGATGGATGCTGCTCGTTCCCAAACGCTGAACATTAAGAAGTTGCCGCGGAATCCCCATGATGATCCGATTCCAGGTGCGAAGCCGTTTGGTGGGGTAGAGGGGTTGACCTTCCGCTTGTCAAAGGTCAATGGAGTAGATGCGACAACCGAGGTTGGGCGTGAAGCTGCGAAGCAATATACGGTGCAGCGTGCGCGCCATGAAGGCTTTAGTGACGCCCGTGAACAAAAAACCAATGCTGATGGCGTCGCGGAATTTCGAGATTTGGGGCCAGGACTGTATCTGATTGAGGAGTTCGCTCCAGATGATGCGCATGAATGGCGGCTTTCCAGCCCACAGCTGGTGATTTTGCCGCTAGGTGATGT
>NZ_JAPJNQ010000037.1 GCF_030826625.1 Corynebacterium sp.
CTGAAACGCGCGCGTGACGCCGCCGCTGCGGCCCAGATGGCGGTCGACGATATGGAAGCCGAAATCCTGCGCATCCAGCAAGATGAGCGCAAACTCAAACGCCGCAACATCGACAATAAAAAACAGCTGGCCACTGAACAAGACCCAGAGATCCGCAAAGACCTCGAGCACGATAAATACACCACGAAATCCCGCATCGCGGATTTGATGAGCGAGCTGCAAGAAGCCCACAACGAGATCCACGCACTGCGGCAAAACCGTGATGTACACGGTGCGAAGATTGACCAAGCCGAAAAAGAACTCGAGGCGGCTAAGCGGGCTGCCGATGCTGCCGATGCTGCGAAAACCGAACAGCCTGACCCAGCTGAAAATATCGAGAAGCTGCGTTCGGAACTGGCAGAACACGCCCCGGAAGCCCTTGCCGCCTATGATTCGGTGCGCGAAGAAAACGGAGTTGGCGTGGCACGGTTTACCGGCCGGGGCTGCGGCGGCTGCTATATCCAGTTACCGCCAGCCGAGCAATCCGCTGTCCGCGGCGCCAAGCCAGAAGATCTGCCGGAATGCCCAGATTGCGGCACCTACCTGGTGCGCGGCGAAAGGGATTAAGGAGCACTAGCCATGAAACTGATTATCTACGCCGATGGCGGCTCACGCGGAAACCCTGGCATCGCAGGCTCCGGCACAGTGGTTTATGCTGCCGATGGCACCACCGTGCTGCGCGAGATCGTGTATGTCGTCGGCAAGAAAGCCAGTAACAACGTCGCGGAATACCACGGCCTGTTGCGCGGGTTGGAAGCCGCGGTGGAACTCGGTGCAGATGAAATCGACTTCTTCATGGACTCCCGCCTGGTGGTTGAGCAGATGAACGGTCGCTGGAAGATCAAACACCCCGACATGAAAGAGCTCGGGCTCACTGGGCGCAAGTTGATGAACCAGCTGGGGTCGGTGAACTTGAGCTGGGTGCGCCGGGAGGACAACAAAGTTGCCGATGCGCTGTCGAATGAAGCCATGGATGCGGCGGCGGCAGGTCACGCGCCGGGCGTCGTTGCTCGGGGCGATGAGCTTGCCGACGACGCGGGTGACGATGCGAGTGCTAATGCTGGTTCCGGTGCGAGCGATGGAGCCGCCGGCGCCAGCGAGGGTGCTGGTTCCGGCGCCGATGCACAATCTGCAGCAGCCTCGACCGGATCGCATGCTTCGTGGACGGGTGCGACCTGCCAGCCAACGACCCTGATTTTGGTACGCCATGGCCAAACCGCGTACTCCGCCGAACACCGTTATTGCGGCCACAGCGATATCGAACTGACCGAGACCGGCGTGCAGCAGGCAGAAGCCTCAGCTGCTGCGGCGGTGGCGCGCGGCCAGATTGATCTGGTGGTGGCCTCGCCGATGCAGCGGTGCCAGGTGACGGCCCAGAAAATCGCAGAAAAAACTGGCGCGCCCCTGGAGACCCACGACGCATTAATCGAGGCGGATTTCGGTAACTGGGAAGGACTGACGTTTCAGCAGGCTAGTGACGACGATGCCGAGCTGCATGAGGCATGGATTTCGGATGCTGCACTTGCCCCACCGGGCGGTGAATCACTGGCACAGCTGCACCGTAGGGTGCGCGAGTTTCGTAAACAACTCGTCGCCAAGCACCCGGGTAAAACCATCGCAGTGGTCAGCCACGTGAACCCGATTAAATCGTTGATCCGGCAGGGCCTGAATGCTGGTCCGGCGACGTTTAGCCACCTGTTTTTAGATCTCGCCAGCATCGGCGTGGTGAAGTTTTATGACGAAAATTCCCCGGTGCCTTCTGCCGTCGTCAGCGTCAACGACACCGCGCACCTGCGCTAGTGCTGCGATGGCGCCCGGGCTTTGCCGCAGTTCCAGTTTCTCTTTTGCTAGCCGTTTTTCCAGCTCGCTTGCGCGGGCGTGCGCGTTCGGCAAAGATAGAGCGAGTGAATGAGCCGGCCGGGCGATCGCGGCTGACAAACCGCATGTGCTTTTTGCGCGTGCACGTGAAGGTCGAGGAAAGTCCGGACTCCACAGAGCACGGTGGTTGCTAACAGCAACCCAGGGAAACCTGCGGGCAAGTGCAACAGAAAGTAGACCGCCAGCGTGCTCGTCGCAAGCAATTGCGTCGAGTGTGCAGGTGAGGGTGAAAGGGTGCGGTAAGAGCGCACCAGCATGTCAGGTGACTGGCGTGGCTAGGTAAACCCCATCGGGAGCAAGGCATCATGGCGCGCCACGTCGCGCGCTTGCTCGGATGTTCGAGGGCTGCTCGCCCGATATTCGAAGGTAGCTGCTTGAAGCCACCAGCAATGGCTGGCTCAGATGGATGATCGCCCACGCGCTGTTCGGGCGCGGGACAGAATCCGGCTTATAGGCTGGCTCATTCACTTTATGCCGGTCAGTAACAAAAATGTTCAGCGGCAAAGCAATTTTCAGCGGCAAAGCCCAAGATTTTATAAAACCTTTGCGATTTCACCAGGAAAAAGTTGCGTGACGACGAGCCCATCAGCCGACAAATCACTGCTGAAATTAGCGGCCTTTTTCTTGTCGACGTAGGCAATGACCGCATTCGACGTTCCCGCGGCTGCCGCACGGGCACCGATTGCTCCGCGCGCTTGGCACAGCTGCGCGAGTTCGTCGGCGGCCACCAAACCGTAATCCGCCTGCAAAGCCCGTTGCGATTCCTGCAGCAGAGCCCAAATATCGCGCGCGCGTTGCGAGCGCAAAGCGTGGGCGAAACGCTGCACGCGTTCAGTTTCCGCGGCATGAAACTCCAACCAGGTTTGCGACTCGTGCAATTCCGGATAGCCGGCAGCGCCATGAACCTGGTGCACCGCGGCAAGCCATTGTGTTACGCGCGCCGGGGCGTCGGGCAGCAAACGGAGCGACTGTGCACCAAAAGCTTGACGTGCAGCATCCACGAATCGGTTCCGGGTGCGGATCTCGTCGGATTGATCGGGGCAAGCAGCTGGAGTGTCTGCAGACTGCGCTTCGTTCTTCCCTGCGCGTTGTGGAATAGGTGGAACAGCCACCGCAAATGCCGCCAGGTCACGGTTCACAGGGTGCACGGCTGAGGTCAACGAACCATCGGCATAATCAATCACCGCGACCTGCGTGCCAGAGCCGCGCAAGGCAGCCGAATAACGTGCCCGCAACGTTGCCGTGCCGGAAAACAATTCGCCGGCCTGCGCACAGACCTCGGCGAGCCGGGCGCGCAGCGGAGCCTCGTCGACATCCGGCGCCTCAGCTTGCAGAGCCAAAGCAAGCGCCGTATCAATCGCGGCGTATTCTCCCAGGCCAGAGTCCGGGCTGATTGTAGAAACCACAACGATATTCATGCCACTGGTTTCGCGAGACAATAGCTGGCGTTGAATCATCATCCACACGATCCCACCAAGTCGCTGGGCTAGGCCACCACGCGGTAGCGGGGGCGTGGTTGGTTTTCCGGTCTCGTCAACTTCGGGTTGTTGCTGGGAAAACAGCTCAGCGATTTCGTCGAAGGTTGAACAGTCCGTAGAACCGTCGGCAAGCCCTGTTCGACGGAAATGAATCTGAAACTTCTGGTCCTCGCGCGGAGATACCGCCACTGCCGCGCGCTGGCTGGCCACGCTCATGATGACGACGCCACCGGCATGATCGACGTGCTCACCAATGACAGGCCAGGTTGCTGGTGCCTCGGCTTGCTGGTGCGGTGTCATGCCGAACAGTTCCTTGTGCCAGGCGGCGGCAGCGTCGGCAGGGGAGACGTCGTCAGCAAAAACACTCGGCTGGGGCGCAGCAGGCATGGGCGAGGTTAACTCCTTGGAATAATCAGCAAACTCTGGACGACGGCGGACCGGCATGCTTGCTTGATCAAGCACCGTCGTTTTGACAATCTTGCGCGATTTTACCTGTTTGCCTGCGCCGGTGGGTAGCCAGATTTATAGTAAAACTGCGGACAACATGAATCGAAAAGGAGTAGCGCATGGCGAATGCAGATGAACAATGGTTTTTCGATCCAGTCACAGGAGAAGTCACCGAAGGTAAGGTTTCCGGGTGGAAAAACCGGATGGGACCTTATGACAGCAAAGAGCTTGCCGAAAATGCGTTCGAAATTGCCAAAAAGCGCAACGATGCCGCTGACCAGGCAGAAGACGATGATGATGACTGGGGACGGCCTGCATCCTGGGAGAAATAATCTGAGAACGGCCCCGAAGTGAGCATGGTTGCCTAGACTGGAATCCATGAACAGCCAACACGATTACGTCTTGCGTACCGTCGAAGAGCGCGACGTGCGCTTTATCCGCCTGTGGTTTACCGACATCACTGGTGCGTTAAAGTCCGTCGACATGTCGCCAGCGGAGCTGGAAAACGCGTTCGAGGAAGGCGTCGGCTTCGATGGTTCCTCGGTGGAGGGGTTTTCACGCGTGGCAGAGTCTGACACCATCGCGATGCCTGATCCCTCCACGTTTAAAATTATGCCCTCGGAAAGCGATAACCAGGCGCTGCTTACCGCGCGCATGTTCTGCGATATCGTCCAACCCGATGGCAGCCCGTCGGTCGTTGACCCGCGCAACATCTTGCGTCGGCAGGTTAATGAAGCTGCCGACGACGGCTTTACCTGCATGATCGGCCCGGAAATCGAGTTTTATTTGCTGCAGCAAACCGAGGACGAAGCAGACCTGCGTCCGACGGATAACGGCGGATATTTCGATCAGTCGACGATGAACCTGGCCCCGGAATTTCGCCGCACCGCGATTCAGATGCTGGAAAACGTCGGCATTGTCACCGAATTTTCGCACCACGAAACCAGCCCTGGCCAGCAGGAGATCGATCTGCGCCATACTGATGCGCTGACCATGTCGGATAACATCATGACCTTCCGCTATTTGATTAAGAAGGTTGCGCAACAACAAGGCGCGCGGGCAACCTTCATGCCGAAACCGCACAAAGAATGGACGGGTTCAGGCATGCACACCCACATGTCTCTCTTTGAGGGCGATAGCAATGCTTTCCATGACCCGGACGATGAATTCTGCTTGTCGACGACGGCCAAACAATTCATCGCTGGCATTTTGCATCACGCGCCAGAATTGACTGCGGTGACAAACCAATGGGTGAATTCGTATAAGCGTTTGATGTTCGGAAACGAGGCGCCCGGCGCCGCGACCTGGGGTGTTTCTAACCGTTCGGCGATGGTGCGTGTGCCGACGTACCGGCTGAACAAACCCGAATCGCGTCGGATTGAAGTCCGCAGCCTGGATTCTTCAGCGAACCCGTATTTGGCATATTCCGTGCTGTTGGCTGCTGGGCTGCGCGGGATCCGTGAGCGCTACGAGCTGGGTGATCCCGCCGAAGATAACGTGCAGGAACTCACCCGCCGAGAACGCCGTGCGATGGGGTATATCGACCTGCCTAACTCACTGGATCATGCCCTGCGCAAGCTAGAAAACTCGGAATTCATGGCAGAAGTGTTGGGTGAGAATGTCTTTGAATTTTTCTTGCGCTCGAAGTGGGAAGAATTCCGCGCATATCAACAGCACATCACGCCTTTCGAGCTGCACAATAACTTGAACTATTAGGTCCCGCGCCAAAACCTGAACAACGAATCGGGGCACCGTTTGTACACACGGTGCCTAAACAACTAATTCCGAAGAGCTGATCGCACCGTGACTTCGAACCGTTCATCTGTTCCTTCAACCGCCACACTGGGATTATCCAGCACGAAAGCCGGCGATGATATCAACTGGTTGGGGTGGAATAACGAGGACGATGCTGCTTTATTGTGGTGTTTAGCGGCGGCTTCTGACCAAGACCTCGCACTCAACACGCTGATGCGCATGGCAGGAAACCTCCCCGATGATGGCGCTGAACTTAGCGCCCAGCTGCGCGAGAATGAAGCGTTGCGAGTGCGCTTTTTCGCTCTGCTCGGCGGTTCGACGCTGTTGGGTGATCACATGGCTGCTCACCCAGAGACTTGGAAAGAGCTCTGCAAACCTTTGCCAGAGCCCGAGGAGATGTTTCAGCAAATGCTGGGGGCAGTCGGGGCACAACCGGCGGATTTCGCGGAAACTGTGGATTCTGCACAGCCTGCAGATGAGCCCGAATCTGCAGGTGAGACCAAATCTGCCGGTGATGGTGCCAGCACAGGGGAAGATACCAGTGGCGAGGAACCGGACCCAGCGAGTGCAGACTTGTCGACGCCCGGTACCTACCGCGCCAGTGTCACCGGCAGCGATGCCACCTGCGCGCTGCGTGATAGATACCGCACCCTGATGCTACGCATCGCTGCGCATGATTTAGCGGGAAGCTATTTCTCTCGTAAAGGCCAGACCGAACCACAGCCGAAATTGTTGTTCAGCACGATCACCGGTGCGCTCTCAAACCTGGCGGACGCGGCGCTGACGGCTGCTCTTTCGGTCGCGGTGGCCGAAGTCTACGGTCCGGTCAGCGATGATGCTGCAGAAAGTGCGGAAAATACAACTGAGAGCTCGGACAAACCCGCGAAGTCGAGCAAAAAGCGCAAGCCCGCCAAGCCGGTCGATGCACGACTAGCAGTCATTGCGATGGGCAAGTGCGGTGCACAAGAGCTGAACTATATCTCGGATGTGGACGTCATCTTCGTTGCCGAACCGGCTAGCAACAAAGCCACCCGGTTGGCCGCGGAATTTAACCGCATCGGCTCGGCAGCTTTTTTCGAAGTTGATCCCAACTTGCGGCCCGAAGGTAAATCTGGAGCGCTGGTTCGCACCCTCGAATCGCACGTGAAATATTACCGTCGGTGGGCCGAGACCTGGGAGTTCCAGGCCCTACTCAAAGCCCGCGCCCAAACCGGTTACCTGCCGTTGGGGCACCGCTATGAAGACGCGATCCGCCCGATGGTGTGGACGGCGTCTGAGCGTGATTCATTCGTCGAAGATGTCCAAGCGATGCGTCGCCGGGTGCTTGCTAACGTGCCGAAAGACATGCGCACCCGGGAATTGAAACTCGGCACCGGTGGCATGCGTGATGTCGAATTTGCGGTGCAATTGTTGCAACTAGTCCACGGCCGTTCAGATGAGCGTTTGCGCGTACTCTCAACTGTCCGCGCGCTCGACGCTCTCAAAGAATCCGGATATATCGGACGGGAAGATTCCTGGCAGCTCATCGAAGCTTATGAATTTTTGCGGCTGTTGGAGCACCGCCTGCAACTGCAGCGATTCCGCCGTACCCACACCATGCCCGCAGACGATGACACCGAGGCGCTGCAGTGGTTGGCGCGCTCGGCAGGGTTCGATGCCCAGGGCTCGAAGTCGTCATGTGACCTGATGGTCAGTCACCTGCGCAAAGTACGCTTGCGTATTTCCGAGCTACACTCGCGCCTGTTTTACCGTCCACTGTTGGATGCCGTGGCCTCGATGTCCGCCGAAGAGCTCAAGCTGTCGCCGCGGGCGGCGAAACTGCAGCTATCCGCGCTGGGGTATCGACACCCAGGCCGCGCATTTGATCATCTGACCAAACTAGCCTCGGGAACGTCCCGCAAGGCAGGCATCCAGTCGATCCTGCTGCCCGGATTGATGGAGTGGTTGGCCGAAACCGCTGATCCCGACGCAGGCTTGCTCAACTACCGCAAACTTTCCGATGCTGCCTTCGATCGTTCCTGGTTCCTACGGATGCTGCGCGACGAAGGGATCGTCGGCAAGCGCTTGATGTCAATTTTGGGCAATTCGCCGTATACAGCTGAATTGATCATCAACTCACCCGATACGGTGAAATTACTTTCCGATGGCGCCAACGGCCCGAAATTCCTGGAAACGAACCCCCAGCAAGTCTCGAAATCACTGGTGAACTCGTCGAAGCGCCACGCGGACCCAGACAAAGCCGTCGCGGTAGCACGATCTTTACGACGTGTTGAGCTCGCGCGTATCGCTGCAGCAGATCAGCTGGGGTTCATGCCGGTAGAGCGCGTGTGCCGCGAGTTATCGCTGATCTGGGATGCCGTGCTGGAGGCAGCGATCCGCGCAGAAGTGCGCGCAAGTTTGCGTGAGTTGGATCGTGAAGAACCGCCTGCGCGCATCGCGGTCATCGGCATGGGCAGGCTTGGCGGCCAGGAACTCGGATTCGGTTCTGACGCCGACGTGCTCATGGTTGCCGAGCCCGCCGAAGGCGAAGACGAATCAGAGGCGCTGAAATGGGCGAAGAAAATCGTCGACAAGCTACGCACCCGCCTGGCAAAACCTTCCGGCGATCCGCCACTCGAGGTGGACCTGGGGCTGCGCCCGGAAGGCCGGAGTGGGGCGATCGTGCGCACAATTTCTTCCTACCGGCGCTACTACTCACAATGGGGTGAGGCCTGGGAGATTCAAGCACTGCTACGCGCCAACGTCGTCGCCGGTGATGCCGAAGTGGGCCAGGCGTTTATCGAGATGATCAATGATTTCCGCTACCCAGCCAGCGGGATTTCGGATTCCACGATTCGTGAAATCCGCCGTATTAAAGCACGCGTGGATAACGAACGCCTGCCGCGGGGTGCCGATCGCAATACGCACACCAAACTCGGCCGCGGAGGTCTGACGGACGTGGAATGGACCGTGCAATTGCTGATTCTGATGCACGCGGCCGAACACCATGAGCTGCGCACACCCTCCACCCTCGATGCACTCGATGCGTTGCGCGACTGCGAAATTTTAAGCACGACTGATGTCCAGCGTCTGCGTGAGGCGTGGTTGATGGCGACTAACGCCCGCAATGCACTGGTGTTAGTCCGTGGAAAGCGCATCGACCAACTACCACAACCCGGCAACCACCTGGCCCAAGTCGCAAGCGTGGCCGGTTGGGCACCGGAAGATAATCAGGAATTCCTCGAGGCATATTTGAAAGCAACCCGACACGCGCGCCGGGTGGTGGACCAAGTGTTTTGGGGTGAACCGGACTCATACGAATACGATTAGCGAACCACTGGACAGCTCAACGCGGTTAAACTAGGCAACAACAGCTAGTACAGCCAGGCGAAAGGACACGGTCATGGGATTATCTATTTCTTTCAATGTCGACAATGCCACTGTGGCTGACCTCAAAGAGATGGTCACCATGGCAGAGCGCATGGGGATCAGCAGCGATACTTATCTCGAATTCGATGATGCTTCGCGTCACCTGCGCGTCGACAGCGATGGGCTGAATGAGAGCAAAGCCGCGGAAATCCGCAAACAGCAGGCCGAAGAAGCTTTGCAGGCTGGCAAACAACGTCAGACAGAAGAAAACCTACAGACAGAAGTGGATGCCCCACAGCCTGGTCATCCGCGCGATGGCGGGGAATGGTCCGATGTTTTTGATCGCGTGACGCGCAGCGTGAATAACAATCCGGTGACCCAACAAATTGGTGATGCTGCGATGCGCTCACTCGGCGATTTTTTGTCGGGACGTCGCAATCCGCCGCGTTATTAGGATTTATGAGAATCTCTCGTCGCACGGCGATACTAGTTTTGCCTGCTTAACTAATTAATATACATAGCTTATTGACAGGAATGTATATAGCTTTAATCACAGAACGCAGTTATGCTGTGCCTTGTTCAAGCGTCATAGGCAGAATAATCGCATACAAGGGAGATTGCCCATATGCCGAAACTGAAAACTAGCATGCGCAACTCACCACGCAGGTGGTGGATCTGGGGCATGTTCGGCGTGGTTACCGTCGTAGCCGGTGCCTTAGTTTTTTATGCCGTGATCAGTAATGATGATAAGCAGGAAGCACGCACTGTTGGATCCATGATCAGCGACCAGCAGCACCCCTTCGAAGATCATGCTGCCGCCGCACAGAGTTTTGACGCCACGCCGGGCCCAGAATCTTCAGTCACCATCTATACGAGCAGGCTCGCAGAACTCGCTACACTGTTGGGACTTTCTAACGAGCACTTGAATTACGAAAATTGGCCAGAAATCGTTCTCACCGTCGATAACGAAGACCGCGCCGCGATGCGTATCGTCTTGGAAAGCATTCTTAATGAAGCCGTCCAACGTGGCGAAATTTCTTATGTCGACCGCGATCGCGTGCTCTACACCTTTGACCTAGGGCTCATCGACGCCCCGCTCAGCGCAATCGCAGAGCAAACAGCCGCTGAAAACTCTGGAGAAGCAGCCCCACAGGGGACGCAGGAACCTGAGCAACCGGCCAACGCTGGTGTCAACGGTGCCAACGGCACTAACAGCGCTAAACCGGACTCCAGCGCTTAGCGATCCCGGTTTTTCTTTTGCGCGGATTTCGGATCCGTCGTCTGGTGAATCATCAGTGCACGCGGTTGCGAGCGAGTAGCTTGTGCGTCGCCCGTGCGCTGGGCAGCGCGCATACGCCACGCGGTAGCAAGCAATAAGCCAGTCATACCGACGGCCCACACAGCACCGCCAGCCCAAGCTGCGTGCTGAAAATCAGCCCAAGAATATTCACCGCCGTCGGCAGACAAATCCAACACGATGCCAATGCCCTGAGAGGCCGCCATACCGGAGACAAAACCTCCCATATTCGCCAAACCCGTAGCCGTCGCCACCCCCGTGCGTGAAACGCCTTCACGGACATTATCGAAACCATAATTCGCTGCTGCGCCACAGATAGCGATGACAACGTTGACCACGATGATCGCAGCGACACCACGCGGGGTAGAGGTCATGAAGAACAATACCCACGTGAGCACCATCGTCGACGAGAAGATCATAACCGCCCAGTGCCGGGTGCTTCCCAGACGCGCGGACAACATGCCGTGCAACGGTCCGGAAATCACGGTGACAATGGTATTGATCGCCATGACCATCCCAGCTTGCTCAGGGCTTAAGCCCATGCCCAAGGTCATGAGCGGAAAACCCCACATGAGCAGAAAAAATACCTGGAACATCAAGCAGGAATAGTGCATAAAAAACCCTTGCCACACCACCGGGGCGCCCACTAACTTGCGCAAGCGTATAGCCAATGAATCGCTGTTCGCCGCTGCCGTCGACCCTGCAGGCCCTGCACTTGCTGAATCCGCCGACGCCGTGCCAGCCGACGCAGAACCTGCCTCCTGCACACGGTCGACGTCGGGAAGATCTTTAATCACGAATACAGCAAGCCCCGCCACCAGCATGCTCGCGGCACCCAAAGTGATAAACGCCGCCGTCCAGCCCGTAGCACCCAGCAGAGCCAAAAACGGCACTGCAGAAATAAACTGGCCAGTTTGGCCAATAGCGCCAGTCAACTGCGTGAACAACGGGCTTTTCCGCAACGGGAACCAGTACGGAATCAAACGCATCACCGCTAAAAACGCGGAAGCATCGCCTACACCAATCAACACGCGCGCACCAATCGCCAGCGGATACGACGTCGTCAAGGCCAAGACGAATTGTCCGATGCCCATGAGAGCCGCACCGAAAATCACCATTGCCCGTGGGCCGAACTTATCAATTCCCAACCCCGTCGGAATTTGCGCCAACGCATACACACCCATCTGCACCGCGGCAAAAACCGCGATACGGGAAGCATCAACGCCAAAGCGATCAATGGCATCGACGCTGGCGACGCCGAACGAGGTGCGCCCAGTGATCGCGACGATATAGCAAGCCACACCCCCAAACCAGACCAATAGCGCCCGGCGAGTGACCACTTCGCGCGGGTGCGGTGCCGACGGGGCAGATTCAGCGCGTAATTCCATAAAAGTAATTGTAGGCAGACGGTAAGATAATGCCCGTGGACTATATCTCAACTCGTGACACCCAGGCCCAACCCGCACAATTTACCGACATCCTGCTCGGCGGGCTCGCCGCCGACGGCGGTCTCTACCTGCCAGCACACTATCCAAAACTAGACAGCGAAGTGCTGGAAAAATTCCGCGAGATTTCCCTCACCAACGGCTACGCCGCACTAGCCGCTGAAGTGCTGAAATTATTCGTCGACGACATCCCCGCCGCTGAGCTCGAAGCCATGGCGCGCCGGGCCTATAACGTCGACAAGTTTGCCCACGAAGAGATCGTGCCGGTGAGCAAGTTGGACGAACAGTTTTATATCGGCCACCTTTCTGAAGGTCCAACTGCTGCGTTTAAAGACATGGCGATGCAGCTATTGGGTGAATTGTTTGAATATGAATTAGCCCAGCGGGAAACCACGCTGAATATTCTGGGTGCGACCTCGGGCGATACTGGCTCCTCGGCAGAATATGCGATGCGCGGGCGCCAAGGCATCCGGGTGTTCATGCTGACGCCGAAAGGCCGTATGACACCTTTCCAGCAATCGCAGATGTTTGGCTTGGACGACAAGAATATTTTTAATATTGCCCTCGATGGTGTCTTCGATGATTGCCAAGACGTCGTCAAGGCCGTCAGCGCGGATGAGGCCTTTAAGCGCGATTACCGTATCGGTGCGGTCAATTCCATTAACTGGGCGCGACTACTGGCGCAGATCGTGTATTACGTTTCCTGCTGGATCAAGGTCACGGAGAGCACCGGTGATCACCAGCAAACGGTGTCGTTTAGCGTGCCTACCGGCAACTTCGGTGATATTTGTGCAGGCCACATCGCCCGCCAGATGGGGCTGCCGATCGATCGCTTGATCGTCGCCACGAATGAAAACGATGTGCTCGATGAGTTTTTCCGCACCGGGCAATACCGTCCGCGCTCGGCAGCCGATACTCATGAGACTTCCTCGCCATCGATGGATATTTCCCGGGCGTCGAATTTCGAGCGTTTTATCGCGGATTTGTTGGATCGCGATGCCACGCAGGTGGCTGATTTGTTTGGCCGGCGCATCAAAGATGGTGGTTTCGAGCTTGACGACGAGCTACTGGCCCGCGCACGAGATGAATTTGGTTTTGTCTCTGGCCGTTCATTGCACTCCGATCGCTTGTCGACGATCGCCCGGGTCAACTCAGATCACGGGATTGTGGTGGACCCTCACACCGCAGACGGCATCAAGGTAGCTGCGGATGCGGTGGCAGAACACGGCATCACTAGTCCAGTGGTCTGCTTGGAGACTGCACTGCCGGTGAAGTTCGCTGAAACCATCGAAGAGGCCTTGGGCTCGGCACCAGAGATACCAGCGCGTTTCGCTGGAATCATGGATGCCGGCCGGCACGTGGTGGATCTGGATAACGATGCTGACAAGGTCAAAGCCTATATTCGTGAATCCATTGCGGATACCGAGGTGCGTTAACCGCTGTGGGGGTTATACTCTGAATCTATGATCGGGCAGCAGCAAACGTGGCAGGCGGGGCAGGAAACACCGCGGCTGTTGAATCGTGCGCTGCACCCAGGAAAATTTCTGCGCCTGCTTCCCGTGCTCTGCGCGTCGCTGTTGGTGCTGAGCGCGTGTAGCAGCGCAGAATTTGGCGCTGCTGGCAGCGGTTTTCCTGGTTCAGGTTGGTTTTCGCCGAATTTGTCTGAGGGCGGGCAAGCGCCAGCTGATCATGGGCAAGCAGAACCACAGCCACTACCAGCGCCACCGCCACGCGCGGATGCTTTAACAGGTGCGGACCAGCAACAACTTTTGCGGGAACCGCAATCGCAGACTCGCATTATCCACCCCGTGGCAGCGCCGCTGGCACCAGGGGCACCGATTGATATTTCTACTCACATTCCTGCACCTGGCGAGCAATTTCACTACAACATCTGTACCGTAGCCTATTCTTTTACCGCCGATGATGGCACGGGTTATGCCATCACTGCCTCGCACTGCGGACGCGACGGTGATCTAGCGTGGGCAGGTCAAGCGAATAATCGATTCCATTGGCCAGCAGAACCCATCGGGACATTTATCTACTCAGATTTATACACTCTGAATTCTTCTGATCTCGATATTGCAATCATTGAACTTAACCCAAATGCCTATGATGCGAGTCTGGCTGGTGGGGCAGAAGCCGCCATCAACCCGATGCCGACGGCCATTGCTGAACGGTTGGATTTTCTGCCGGAGCACGTGTGTAAAAACGGGCGGATTACCGGCGAGACCTGTGGACGCACTACGGCATCACAAGCACTGGGCAAACTGAATACCCATGACGGCACGGTGCTCAACGCGCGTTCTGCGCGGGCGGCGCTGTGTGCGACGACTGGTGATTCAGGCGGGCCGGTATATGCGGAGATCAACGGTGAGAAAGTGATCGTCGGTTTGGTTTCTGGCACAACTACCCAACAGGCCGCACACCAATGTCACCTGGAAGAAACGGGCGCGGATGCTGAAGCCGAAGCCGAGATCAGCGTTTCCTATACCCCGGCCACGGAGTTTCAGCGGATCATCAGCAACATCGTCCCACAGGTGTCTGCCACGACTGAGGTGTGGTAATCGCCTCCGGTTAGAATGTTGGTATGGCAACCCCCGAATTCATCACTGAACTGCGCGCACACGTCGGCACGGCCCCGTTGTGGGTACCGGCGACTACTACGGTAGTTATCCGGGACGTTCCTGCCGACGCCCCGATCTGGGAAGTACCCACCGTGTTGTTGGTCAAACGCGCCGATTCTGGGGCCTGGACGCCGATCGGAGGGATTTGTGAACCGGGGGAGCAGCCGCATGTGACCGCAGTGCGGGAAGTCAAAGAAGAAACAGGCTTGGACATCACACCGGTGGCGGTACTTGGCGTCGGCGCGGTGGGGCCGGTGACTTACGCGAACGGTGATGTCTGCAATTTCATGGATACGGCGATCTCTGCGCGCCTGCTCGGAGACTACGATCAGCAGCCCGTCGTCGCCGATGATGAATCTACGGAAACGCAATGGTGCTCTGTCGCGCATTTGCCGCAATCAGTGTCTGCCCGGCACCGTTTGGTGATCGCCGATGCAGTCGCACAGATGAAAAACCCGGCACGGTTCCAACCGCGCATGGGATTTAGCAAGCGCAATAGCTAGGCAGTAGTTGATTGCCGACGGCCTGGTTTCGCTGCCCTAACAGGGGCTTGTAGATTAGACAACATGGCGGAGAACAAACGAAGCTGGCTAGATGGGCCAGCCATTCCCGGCGAAAACGAAGATCCTTATGCACCCAGCCGGTGGCCAGGGGAGAAGCTCGGCATGCCACAACATGGCCGTGGAGCCTTGGCACCGGTGGGCAGGCGCGCTTTGGCAGTGCTCATCGATTGGTTCGTGGCACTCGCGCTGGCCTTTGGCGTGCGTTATGGGCTGACCAGCGCCGATCTGAGCGAAGGCTCGACAACGACGTGGAATTACGTGTTGTGGATCGTTATGGGCATAGTATTTGGATGGCTATTTGCCCGTACCCCCGGCATGATGCTGTTGGGCATGGGGGTAGCCCGCGTGGACGCAGAAGAACGCGTCGGGTTGTGGCGCGCGGTGGTGCGCACCTTGCTCACGGCATGCTTTTTCCCAGCCGTGATGGTTGATTCGGATGGCCGCGGCATGCACGATCGTGCAACAGGCACTGCAGTCATCCGCACCAGCTAGTTAGCGAAGATTATTTGCCCTTCTTGGCGTTCATTCGGCGCATACGACGGTTCATGCCGGAAGGGTTTTGTGCCTGGTTTGGCAGCGGGCCCTTGGGCATACCAGCGCCAGGCCCAGAGGTGGCGTCCATGGCTTCGATGCGGGCGTTGATCTCGTAGACATCATTCTTGCTGTAATTCCGTGGCAGTTTGAGCAGTTTACGCTGCAGTTTGCCCAGCGGAACCTGGTTTTCGCCGGTGCCGGTATAAATCACGTGAACCGGCACGCCACCCGCGATGCGGTCAATGCGTCGGCGTTCTTTTTCTACGATCTTTTCCAGGCGCTTCGGGGAACCCTCACCGACGAACACGACGCCTGGGTTACCGACCACTCGGTGCAGCAAATCCTGCTGGCGGGTCATGCCCACACCCTGTTTGGTAAACCAAACGATGCCGAAGGTGTTACGCAGGTTATCCAACGTCCAACCAGCAGCGCCTGGTTGGTCTTCGACGCGCTTGTACATCGACGACTGCAAACGGCGAGTAAAAATCCACATCGCGACAACAGCACCCAGCACGATGCCGACCGGCAGCATGAACCATTGACCGCCCCACAACGTCCCGAGCAAGAAAACCGCCACGGTGATACCGATGAGCGCAAGCAGCATCAAAGGGATCAGCGCTTTATCATCCTTGCGCTGCATGTTGAATGCTTGCCACATTTGCGAGAACGTTTGCTTGCGCTGCGCTCGCTTGGCCTTTTTCATTTCGCGTTTTTGTGCTTTGATCGCGGACTTGTTGCTCTTCGCCTTGTCGTCTTTCGCCATGTCTCTCACTTTAAAGGGTGTGTAATAAAATTAGAAAACTTTTAGGTGTCTCAGACCTAATTCAGGTATGCGCCATTACCCAATTCATAACAAAACGCGCCCCGGGCCGGAACCCGAAGCGCGGTCTCAGCAGAATGCGCGCTTGAAAGAAACTTTAGCGGGTGGTCACTGGGGTTTCTTCCGAAGCACCGTACTTGTTCAACAACGAAGAAGCCTCTTGTGCCGTTGGGCCTTGCGAAGTCTCCGCGAGATGCGAGAGACGCTCCGGCAGTTCGCGGCCGCGTGCCTTCATTGCCTGCACATATAACTTGCCGGCGCGGTAGGACGAACGCACCAGCGGGCCTGCCATGACTGCGCCATAACCCATCTCCCGGGCGGCTTTGGAGTGTGCGACGAATTCTTCTGGGCGCACCCAACGCTCAATGGGATGGAACAGTGGACCAGGCCGCAGGTACTGCGTAATGGTGATGATATCCGTGCCCGCATCGCGCAGATCCTGCAAAGTATCCAGGACTTCCTGCTCAGTCTCGCCCATGCCGAGAATCAAGTTCGACTTGGTAATCAAACCATAATCGTGTGCCTGCCGGATGACATCCAACGAGCGGTCGTAGCGGAAAGCCGGACGAATGCGCTTGAAGATGCGCGGTACCGTCTCTAAGTTGTGCGCGAAAACCTCTGGCTCGGCCTCGAAGACTTCCTGCAACAGATCAGGTTTGCCAGAGAAATCCGGGGTCAGGTTCTCAATACCGGTGTTTGGGTTGAGCTCTCGAATCTTGCGGACGATTTCTGCGTACAACCAAGCACCCTCGTCCTTAAGATCATCGCGGGTAACACCGGTGACGGTGGTGTAGTTGAGATCCATCTCGCGGATATTCTCTGCGACGCGTCGTGGCTCGTCGGTGTCTAACAACCCTGGCTTACCGGTTTTAATATCGCAGAAATCGCAGCGGCGGGTACACAGATCGCCGCCGATGAGGAATGTTGCCTCACGCGATTCCCAGCATTCGTGGATATTCGGGCAGCCAGCTTCCTGACACACCGTGTGCAGCCCGGCCCCGGCGACCTTGGCTTTCATGTCGCGGTATTCTGGGCCGTTGCGGACCTGGTTGCGGATCCACCGCGGCTTTTTCTCGATAGGATTTTCTGCGTTTCGCTTTTCAATGCGCAGCAGTTTGCGGCCTTCGGGGGTGACAGTCATAATGCCCCAGCCTACGCCTTGAAGTTTGTTCTGACTAGCTGCTAAGGCGCGTGACGTGCATCAGTAGTAGCTGTATCAGGAAAATCACGTCATGCTTAGGATGTGGCTTAGATCTTGTATAGATCGTGTATTGCTCTTGTACTTTTTGCGGTGGCGTTTTTTACTGCGGCGATTTCTACTGTGGAGACGGCCCCAGCTGTGAAGCATCCAGGTCATGATCACTGACGGCGAGCTCACCAGCCAATGCGCGCTGCAAAGATTCCTGTAGCAGCGGAATCATTTCTTCGGTAGTGACATCGCGGCCATGCTCGCGGGAAAGCGTGGTGACATCAGCATCGTCAATCCCGCAGGCAACAATGTGCTCATAAAAATCCAGCGTGTTATTACAGTTCAGCGACAAGCCGTGCATCGTCACCCCACGGGTGACCCGGATGCCCAGCGCCGCGATCTTGCGGTCACGCTTCGAGGCCTGCTTGTCGACGGCTTGCACACTGCGTGGCACCCAGACCCCCGAGCGACCCTCAATACGCCCGACCTTGGCGGTGCCGAACCTGTTCAGCGTGTCGATGATTGCTTCTTCTAGCCGACGCACATAATCGACGACGTCGACAGGCTCCGCCAGTTTGATGATGGGGTAGACGACCAACTGGCCGCGACCATGCCAGGTGATGCGGCCACCGCGGTCGACCTTGATCGTCGGCAAGCCATTCGTGGGCAGATCCGACGGTTGAGTGCGCTTGCCAGCGGTATAAACGTCGGGGTGCTCTAAAAACAACAGCTGGTCAGCGATTACGTCATCGGCGCGTTGGCGAGCTAATTTTGCCTGCAGATCCCAAGCCTGCTGGTAGTCAACCGTGCCGAGGCGTTGGATCTCAAGGGCTTCATCAGCACGAATGGAACGATCAGCGGGGAAAAACGGGGCACGCGGAGCAGTCATAGTGCTCAATTCTAACGCGCCCCGTGTGTAGTGGATTCGCTAGGCGATTTTTGTAGTCCGTGGTGATTTTTTGAAAAATCGACCGTCGAAATGCAGCACCAGGTAAATGGTGATCAGTGCGATGATGATGCCGAAGATGAAGCATGTGATGTAACCGATCGCAGGGCCAAGAATCGAGATGATGAAGGGGAAGGTGAAGCCGATATAAGTCAGTGAGTAGAAGGACGCGCTGGCAGCTCCGAGCTCATCATCTGGGGCAAGCCGTTGTGCTTCTTGTAAGCCGGAGGACATCAAGATTCCGTAAGCAAAGCCCAGCGGGATGGTGGCAACCAACCCTAAGACGACTCCAACGATGGAATCCTGCCAGATTGCGACGCAGATCGAGCACAGCATACCGACGATGATCAACGACAAGCCGTAAACGGCTGGTGGGTAGGTGCGCGAGCCACCGACATAGCGCTGGATGAGGTTGCCGAAGACCATCGCCAGACATGCGATTGTGCCGGTATAGACGACTGGGTGGTCCATCTGGGATTCGAGCAAACGAGTATTGACTGCGAAGGCGGTCGAGGCTGCACCAAAGACCCAGGGGCCGGATAGGCCGAGGGTGAGCCAGAAACGCTTGGTGTAGATCTGGCTGGCGAAGAGTTTGCCCTTGCCGGAACCTTCGGTGGGGATCGTTGGCGTATTCCAGACCAGCGGAGTGATGATGACGACCAGAACCAGATGCAGCAGGTAAGGGATCAGGTCGGGTTTTGGCAAGAACTCAGCGACGATGCCGGCTACTAGCGGGCCGCCAGCGAAGCCGGAAGTCAATGCGATGGTCGCACGTCGGGCACCTTGGATTGCAGGGCCAGGGGAGAGCTGCTTTAACCAGGCTGCACCGGAAGCCATGACCAAACCCGTCGCCAAGCCCGTGATGAAGCGACCGGCGCCGATGAAAAGCGCAGGGCCAAATGCACCCATAGCGAGAACTGCTGAGCCGATGAACGAAAGGATCAACGCTGGGCGGATGAGCGCGCGGCGACCGTAATTATCGGACATTGGGCCACCGATGATGAGCGCAGGAATCAAGCCCACGATGTAGATGGCGAGGAAGGCCGTCACTTGGCCATCGCTTAAGCCTGCTTCTAGGCGGTAGGAGACCATCAATGGGGCGAAGGCATTGGCGCCGAAGGCGACAACGAACATACCTAAGCCAACTCTTAACCAATCGCTGATACGCATACGTTCCTCTTTTGGCCGCTAGGAGATCGTGTCTTGTATGCCGTCGGGGTTGCACGACGACAGGAAAACATGTTGTGCATCACGCAACCGTGTGATCGCGGTTAACATGATGACCGTTATGTTACGTGATTTGCCTCATAACACGAAAAACCGGGCCTTCCGGCTGCGCTTCTTGCCGTAGTGGAAAGAAGTTGTGCAGCGGGAAGACCCGGCTGATTGGCCGTCCTCAGGTCAGCGCTAGTCGGGATGGCGCGATCGTGCCTGGAGACCAGCGTTAGAGGTCGAGGTCAGATTCGAAATCTGCGGTCTCGAGGCGGTCCTTGATCGTGGTGATGAAGCGACCAGCATCGGCACCATCGACGACCTGGTGGTCATAGGTGAATGGCAGGTAGCACATCTGACGGATCGCGATGGCGTCCTGGCCGTCTTCGGTGACGACGACCGGGCGCTTCTCGATGACTGCGGTGCCCAAGATGCCGGCCTGTGGCGGCACCAGGATTGGGGTATCCAACAGTGCGCCTTCCGAACCGATGTTGGTGACGGTGAAGGTGGCACCGGTCAGGTCGTTTGGCTTCAGCTTGTTGTTGCGTGCCCGATCTGCCAGATCAACGATCTCTGCGGCGATCTCCGGCAGCGTCTTATCCTGTGCCTTCTTGATGACCGGCGTCAACAGGCCCTTCGGAGTATCCACCGCGATAGCGACGTTGACGTCTGCGTGGTAGGTCATCTCTTGGGTCTCTGCATTGTACGAAGCGTTGACGTTCGGATGGGAAACCAGCGCTTCGACGGTTGCCTTGACGAAGAACGGCAGGAAGGTCAGTTTCGAACCGTGCTTGTCGACGAAGGCCTGCTTGTTGGCCTTGCGTAGGTTGGCGATGGCCGTCATGTCGATTTCTTGCACGTGCGTCAGCTGTGCAGAAATCTGCAGTGCTTCGACCATCTTCGACGCGGTGATCTGACGGATGCGGTTGACCTTCTGGGTGGTACCACGCAGCTCTGCCTTTTCTGGGTCGACAGACTTGGTGGACCAGTTGGAACCAGACTTCTTGGAATCCTTGCCGCCCTGTTCGGAGCCTGCAGCCGAAGAACCTGCGGATTCGCCTTCCACGGCAGCCATGACGTCTTGCTTGCGGATGCGTCCGCCAACGCCGGTGCCTTCCACGGAGTTCAAATCAACGCCGTGCTTGTCGGCGAGCTTGCGAACCAGCGGAGTCACATAAGGGACCTTGCCGGAGTTCTTCTTGCCGGAATCCTTCGAGTCCTTGGACGATTTCGCTGCGGACTTGGACTCTTCTTCCTTCTTGGAAGCAGACTCTTTGTCGTCAGACTTGGACTCTTGTTTTTCTTCGGACTTAGAGTCTTTGTTCTCGGAGGCAGCTTTGTCGTCTGCTGCGTCGTCTGCGTCATCCGAGTCGTCGGAATCATCGGCGCCGCCGGCTGCGGCGTCTTCGTCACCGATGCGGACGATGACATCGCCGACCTCGACGGTGTCGTCTTCGTCGGCAAGAATTTCGACGATGGTGCCTGCTACAGGTGATGGCACCTCGGTGTCGACCTTGTCGGTGGAGACTTCGAGAAGTGGTTCGTCTACTTCGACGGTGTCGCCGACGGACTTCAGCCACTGGGTGATGGTGCCTTCGGTAACGGATTCGCCGAGTTCTGGCATTTCGACGTCGGTCGCCTTGCCGGAACCGCCAGAAGACTTCTTCTCCGAAGATTCTTTCTTGTCTTCGTTGTCCTTGGAGGCAGCGTCCTTGGAGGCAGCTTTGTCGTCTGCTGCGTCGTCTGCGTCATCCGAGTCGTCGGAATCATCGGCGCCGCCGGCTGCGGCGTCTTCGTCACCGATGCGGACGATGACATCGCCGACCTCGACGGTGTCGTCTTCGTCGGCAAGAATTTCGACGATGGTGCCTGCTACAGGTGATGGCACCTCGGTGTCGACCTTGTCGGTGGAGACTTCGAGAAGTGGTTCGTCTACTTCGACGGTGTCGCCGACGGACTTCAGCCACTGGGTGATGGTGCCTTCGGTGAC
>NZ_JAPJNQ010000038.1 GCF_030826625.1 Corynebacterium sp.
CAGCACGAGAGCAAATCAGTTCAATATTGTGCGGGTTTAAAATCCCTAGGCCAGTGCCGATCGGTGAGCCCAATGGCATGACGGCAGCAGCACCAGCATCCTCGAGTTTGCGGGCGACGACCGGATCGTCGGAGGTATAAGCCAGGACGGTGAAACCTTCGTCGACAAGCAGCTCGCAGGCATCTAAAGTTTCGGTGACATCGGGCAACAAGGTGTGTTCGTCGGCGATGACCTCTAGTTTCACCCAGTTGGTGTGCAAAGCCTCGCGGGCTAGCTTTGCCGTAATCACCGCATCACGGGCGGTGCGGCAGCCTGCGGTATTCGGTAGTGGATCAATGCCCAGGCGTTGCATTAACTCGAAAACCGACTCGCCGCCGCCAGTTGCGCCCGTGGAAGCAGAATAACGGCGCATCGCTACAGTTGTGAGCTCGGTGCCGGAAGCAACTAGGGCTTTTTCCAGCATCTCCTGCGACGAAGAGCCGCCGGTGCCCATGATCAGGCGGGAGTTATACGAGCGATCAGCAATCGTGAGCATAACAGAATTAGCCTCCCTGGCGTGCGTTTAAGATGTCGATGGTTTCGCCGTCACGCAATGCGCGGCACCACTGCGAAGCCGGCACGACCTCGCCATCGATAGCGACCGCAATACCGGCGGTGACATCCTTGCCGGTGATTTCTTTGACCAGTGTGCAGACATCATGCGCGCTTGTGGTGTGCTCATCGCCGTTGACTGTGACAGTGACTGGGGTAGTGGACTCGGTATCGGCACAAGAGTGTTCGCTCATCGTAGATCCTTTCTTCGACTGTTGTCTTTGTTCAGCTAGCGGGCATCGCGCAGCGGGGAGCAGGCACTGATATCTGCACTGAGCTTTTCAGTGGTTGTGCCTGCAATCAGTTCGCGCGTGATGCGCGCAGCGAGCGCGGACAACAGAATTCCATGCCGGAAATAGCCGGTTGATACGACCAGATTAGCATTCACCCGACCCAGATAAGGCAGGTCATTGGGGGTTCCAGGGCGCGCTCCTGTGGTGGCTTCGAGAAATTCACATTCTTCGATGCCCGGCACGATGCGGATGGCATCACGCAGCAAATCATAAACAGACGCCGCTGGTGGTCCAGAGCGGTGGTCTTCCCGGCTGGTCGCCCCGACGGTGATGCGCCCGTCGTCACGCGGGATGATGTAGATCGGGCGGTCTTCCACAAAACCACGAATCACGCGATTGCACAATGGCCGCAAATGTTCCGGGCAACGCAATTGCAACACTTCGCCATAGACCGGACGTAACTGGAACGGGCGGGAAGGCTGGGAAAGTGAATCCTGGGAAAGCCCGGCGCCGTCGTGCTTGTCGACGAATGCCGCCTCCAACACGCCGTCGATGTCGTTAGCACCCAAGCCGTTGGCGAGCACCACCTGTGTACCCGGATAGCAGCCGGTTGTGGTGTATACAGTGCCCTTCGTGATGCGCGTTGCTTTCTCACGAATGATCTCTGCACCCAGATAATCTAGAGCGTCCAGTGCCGCACGGGCAGTCAAACGCGGAAACACCTGGTGATCGCCGGGGATATCCACAGCTGCTGCCACCGCCGGCGATAACGCTGGTTCTTCGCGACGCGCCTGGCGAACCGTAAGCTTGGAAACTTCCATGCCGTGCGCGTTTTGATAGTCCATTAGTTCTGCCAAATGCTGCGAATCCGCACGATCCGCGGCGACAACCAGCGTGCCGTCGGTGCGATAACCGGTATCAAGCTCTGTGTGCGCAGCCAGAACCTGCATTAGCTCGGGGTACCACTGCCCAGATTTTTGCATCAACGGAAACAGTGGATCTTGCTGGTATACAACTTCGGCAGCTGGCGCCAGCATTCCGCCAGCGTGATGGGTTGCCCCGGATGCAGGCGCTGGGTCGATTATGCGCACGCTGTAGCCATGGTGGGCAAGTTCCACCGCGGTTGCAAGCCCGACGAGGCCTGCGCCGATGATGTTGACGTCCACTGAGCGCGGGGAGGTTGGGCGCTCACTTTCCTGCGCGCCGTGCAAGTCAGCGTGACCAGCATCCACGTTCTTAACCACCGTAGCGACGTAATCAGTAGGGGAAGTGGCATGCATTATTCCGCGCACGATAGCTACCCCCGCCACACCGGTTGCTGCCAATGCCTGCGCATCGTCGACGGTGACATCACCAATCGCAACCACCGGCACCTGACTCGCAGCCACAATCGGTGGATAACCGTCGAGCCCTAGCGGGGTGCGGCCAGAGTCTTTCGTCGGGGTTGCCCGAAACGGCCCACAGCCGATGTAATCCAACTCAGCAGCATAAGCGTTGGCGGCACGGGCAAGTTCGACGGTGCCCGTCGTCAAGCCGATGATCGCGCCGGGTCCCAGTAGCGCGCGGACCTCATCGACATCCATGTCGTCTTGTCCCACATGCACGCCTGCTACCGGGTAACCATCGGATTTGAGCTGGCCGACGAGTTCCACGGCATCGTCAACCACGACGGCACAGTGAGGGTTTTCGTCCTGTACTGCCACCGAAAGCGCTGCGGTTAGCTTGTAAAGCGCAGCATCACTGATGGGCTTGGAGCGCACCTGGATAATGCCAGCGCCACCACGGGCCGCGGCAACTGCGCGTTCGATGATCTCGTCGTGGGTGCCACTGCCGGTGACAAAATAGCACCGCAGGTCGAGATTGTTGCGAGCGCTGGTGCTGAGTTCGGGGAAAGGCACGGGCATGAAACCACCACTTCAATCGCTATCGCAGGGTCGCGAAATTTGAAAACTGCATAACTATTGTGCCAGACTAGAGCGGTTGATTGTTATGGATACGAACCGGTCACACCATAAGCTGCCCATCCTGGGGGCTGTGGTTGCCAGGCTCCTCTTTCCCAACGTATTAAGGACACTGCTATGAACAACATTCTTGACAAAGTCGATGCGGCTCAGCTGCGCGACGACATCCCAGAATTCCGTGCCGGTGACACCCTTGACGTAGACGTCAAGGTCATCGAGGGCTCCACTCAGCGTACCCAGCTGTTCTCCGGCGTCTGCATTCGTCGCCAGGGTTCCGGCATCCGTGAGACTTTCACCGTGCGTAAGGTCTCCTTCGGTATCGGTATTGAGCGTACTTTCCCGGTTCACTCGCCAAACATCGACTCGATCAAGGTGACTCGCCGCGGTAAGGTCCGTCGTGCGAAGCTGTACTACCTGCGCAACCTGCGCGGCAAGAAGGCTCGTATCAAGGAAAAGCGCTAAGTTTTTCGCAGATGTTGCATTCACCCAGGCTGGGTTACCAGCCTGGGTTTTTGTGTGCCGCAGCCTTCGCATAACTCTCGCATCATCCCGGTGGTGTTCTTAAGCTTGCTCATTCTTAAGCTTGCTCCTTTGCTATCTGCTGTCTTTTTCTACCCGCTGCTAAGGTGTAATCCGTGACTAACGAAGAAAACGGGCTGGGACGCAATCTCGACGACCATAACCGCGCTGTTCACCAAACTAATGCTGCTAACCAGGGCGATACCTCTGAGCAGCAAGTCGGTGAACTTGCCTCGGTCGAGCGCGACTCAGCCGAGCAGACGCCTGCCGATGAGAAGCCGCGTATGCCAGCCTGGCTCGAGACGGTGCTTACTGTCTTGGTGGTTTTGGTCGTGGTTGGTGTATTCCAGAATTTCGTTGGTCGGCAATACGTGATCCCGTCGGCGTCGATGGAGCCGACTCTGCACGGCTGCCCGGAGTGCACGGATGATCGCATTTTCGTCCAAAAGCTCAGCTATTATTTTTCTGATCCTCAGCCCGGTGATGTTGTCGTTTTTGAGGGCACACCGTCGTGGGATGGGATGTATCAATCGCCACGTTCTGATAATGCCGCGATAGCGCGCGTGCAAGATGCGTTGTCGCTGGTTGGTCTGGCAGCCCCGGACGAAAACACTCTGGTAAAACGCGTCATTGCTACCGGTGGACAGACCGTGTCTTGTCAGGCAGGCGATCAAGCCGTGATGGTGGACGGTAAACCGATCGATCAGTCCTATATTCAAACTCCGCCACAATATCCGGTTGATGAGAGCATCGGCTCTACGGCCTGTGGCGGCCCATATTTCGGACCGATTGAGGTTCCCGAAGATTCTTATTTCGTGATGGGCGATAACCGCACCAATTCCGCCGATTCACGCGCGCATACTTTCGATGACTATCAGGGCACCATCCCTGGAGAAAACATTCGCGGCAAGGCGCAATTTATTTTCTTCCCGTTCAACCGCTTTGGCGGTATCGATGACCCGGACATCCAGCAGTAATTTTGGTTTGTGGCGGTGGTGGGTCATAGTTGCCACCGCCGTCGTGACGTTCGCCTTGCTCGCCGCAATTCAGGCTTTCGTGGGGCGGGTGTATGTGGTTCCGTCGAGCTCGATGGAACCGACATTGCAGGGCTGCACAGATTGCGGGACTGCTAACGACCGGATTGTCGTCGACAAGCTTGCGTACCGCTTTGGTTCACCGCAGCCGGGAGACGTCGCGGTCTTTGATGGCACGGCCGCGTGGCAGGCGGGGTTTTCGTCGCCACGTAGCGATAATCGTTTTCTCCGCGGCCTGCAGAATCTCGGTTCTTTGATTGGGGTGGTCGCCCCGGATGCGAATAGTTTCGTCAAACGCGTGATTGCCACCGAAGGCCAGACGGTTCAATGTCTACCGGGTGATCCAGGGGTGCTTGTCGACGGTGTGGCGCTGCATGAGCCCTATGTTGCACAGCCTGCTCACCGGATCGATATTGACCAGCGCGGCGGTTCTATTGCCTGCGGCGGCGATTTTTTCGGCCCCGTACAGGTGCCGGGCGGGCATGTCTGGGTGATGGGGGATAATCGCATGAATTCGCTGGATTCGCGGGCCTACGTGGGTGATCCCTACCAAGGCACGGTGCCGGTGGACAATGTGGTTGGCAAAGTCCGCGGCATTTTGCTGCCTGTTGATCGCTTCGGTGGGCTGGAGAATGCGCGTGGTTAAGGCGGGATTCGCGCCCGCCGGGGGTGCTTCAAGTTGGATGGAACAGCAGTTAGCAGCACACGGTTTTGGGCGGATTGCGGGTGTCGATGAGGCCGGGCGTGGCGCGTGTTGCGGGCCAGTGACCATTGCTGCTTGTGTTTTGCCGAATGAACCCATTCCGGATCTTGCAGCGCTGACAGATTCGAAAAAATTAAGCCCGGCGCGACGGGAAATACTGTTTGACGTCATCGTCGACCAAGCATGGGACTTCAGTGTGGTGCATGTGCCGGCGAGTGAGATTGATGCCAGGGGGATTCAACATGCCAACTTGTCGGGTATGCGGCGCGCAGTTGCAGGTCTTGCCCAGCCGGCGTCGTATGTGTTGAGTGATGCGATGAAGATCCCTGGGTTGAATACCCCACAGTTGCCGATTATTGGTGGTGATGCTGCGGCTCGCTGTATTTCCGCTGCGAGTGTGCTTGCGAAAGTGAGTCGGGATCGGGTTTTGGAAGAACTTGATGCGATCTATCCGGGCTATGGATTAGCCGGGCACAAAGGCTATGGCACGCAGGCTCACCGTGCAGCGTTGGAACAACTTGGTGCTAGTCCACAGCATCGTCGAAGCTACGCGAACGTGGCTGCAGCCCATGACCTGTGGCTGCAGCGTCGGCAAGAATCTCGTTGATTCGGTTTTCTCGGTGCGCCAGCGCCGAGGGGCGAGCGAGCGCGGTTAGACTGGTCTGCGAATTTGTTTGCAAAATCGGATGGCACCGTTGTGCCTGAATTTGCTTGAAGGAGTAATCGCAGATGAGCGCAGAAGAACTGGACAACTACGAAGCTGAGGTTGAGCTGTCCCTGTACCGCGAGTACCGCGATGTCGTTAGCCAGTTTTCCTATGTCATCGAAACCGAGCGACGTTTTTATCTAGCGAATGCCGTTGAGCTTATTCCACATACCTCAGGCGGCGGTGATGTGTACTACGAAGTGCGCATGTCCGATGCTTGGGTCTGGGATATGTATCGTGCAGCCCGCTTCGTGCGCTATGTCCGCGTGATCACGTACAAGGATGTCAACATCGAAGAGCTGGACAAACCAGACATGATCATGCCTGATTCCTAATTAATGCCTCAGTAAGCCCATTGCTGGCAGCATCCGCATATGCGTTGGTGTAATCGTTGGTCAGTTGTGGTTGCTGTTGGAATTCTTTTTTTTGGGGGTGGGGAGGCGAGGCGCTGTCAAATTGTCTTCATCCGAGTTGTGGATAACTCGAGTTATCCACAGAAACAATCGGTGACAGCGGTTGTGCGGTTGTTTAGGCATGCTTGTCGACGAAAACTAGCGGTATCTGGAAAAGTTTCAGATTTTCAACCGGAGTTTTGGGGGAATAGACATGCCAGCCCAAGCACGCGAATTAGGCCAGCGCGGTGAATCAATTGCACAAGATTTCTATCGCCAACGCGGCTATGAGATTGTCGCAAGCAATGTTTATTATCGCGGCGGCGAAATCGACTTAATTGTTCGACCCACCGAGGGCCCGCCCGGCTCGATCGTGTTCGTGGAAGTTAAAACACGCAGCAGTGCTGCATTCGGCACTGCTGAAGCGGTGACGGCGAAAAAATATCAACGAATGCGCCGGGCCGCAGCCCGCTGGCTGCACGAACACCAACGATTCGACAACGCAACGTTCATCGGCCAGATCCGCTTTGATGTTGTCGTGGTCAGTGCTGACCGTAACCCTGAAAACGGTGTTGCTGTCGAAGTTTTTGAGGGGGTCGACCGCGGTGCTTGCTAGAACACATACAGTTGCTTTGTCCGGTGTTCATGCGGATATCGTGACCGTAGAAGCCAATATCGGGCCGGGTCTTCCCGGGATTCACGTTGTTGGCTTAGGTGATGCCGCGGTTAATGAATCTCGCGATCGGATCCGTACTGCGGTTGCGAATACACGTTTGAGTTGGCCGAAAACCAAAATCGTCGTGTCGATGTCTCCAGCGGGGTTGCCGAAGTCCGGTTCTCATTTTGACCTTCCCACTGCGTTAGCTGTGTTAGAAGCTGCTGAAAATTCCGACAATCGGGCACGGCGCGATCTTGATTCCACGGTAGTGCTGGGGGAACTCGGTTTAGATGGAATGGTGCGTGCGGTAGCCGGCATCGTGCCAGCATTGTTAGCGGCGCGGCGGTTTGGTTTTCGCACCGTGATCATTCCGCCGGCTAACGCTGCGGAGGCTGCGCTCATTGATGATATGGAGGTCCTGGTCGCTCCGACTTTGAGCGCTGCCTTTCACTGGATGCGGGGGAGCGCAGAACTTGCACCGGCCGCTGCTTATGGCGGCAAGCAAGATAACCACAACATGCCGCAGTTAGATTTCTCTGATATCGCAGGCCAACACGAGGCAATCCGGGCCGCAGAAATTGCTGCCACCGGCGGACACCATTTGCTGATGATTGGACCGCCCGGCTCAGGTAAATCCATGATCGCAGCGCGCATCCCGGGAATTATGCCCGAGTTGTCGACCTCGCAAGCTTTAGAAGTCAGTGCCGTGCATTCGGTGCTGGGAACCGGCAGTGCGCCGCGATCGGTGATCACCCAACCGCCATATATTGCTCCGCATCATTCCATTACCCGAGCGGGCTTGCTCGGCGGTGGTTCCGGCAACCCACGTCCCGGTGCCGTCAGCTTGGCGCACCACGGGGTGTTGTTTCTTGATGAAATTTCTGAGATGCCGGCGGCTGTGGTTGATAGCCTACGAACCCCACTTGAGCAGGGCGAAGTTCGCTTGGTGCGAAACCGCAGAGAGATTATTTTCCCGGCCCGCTGCCAGTTGGTGCTCGCAGCCAATCCTTGCCGGTGTGCAGCTGAAGTAGCGTCGAAATGCCGGTGCCGAGCACATGAGCGCATGCGTTATTTGAACAATTTATCGGGGCCGATGCGAGACCGCTTAGACATCACCGTGCACACGCACACACAATCTGCGAGCTTGGTTGCTGATAACACTCGGAGCTCGGCAGAGATTGCCGAATCAGTCGCTGAAGCCAGGCAACGCGGTGCGGCTCGTTGGGCCCGAGCTGGCATTGGTGAAATCACGAATGCTGCTGTGCCCAGCACCTTATTACGTCGCGACTTCGCTGCAGACGCGGCTGGTATGGCGATGTTGCAGGCGCATCTGTCGAACGGCGATATCACCCAGCGCGCCGTCGACAAGGTGCTCAAGCTGGCCTGGACACTGTGCGATTTAAGCGGAGCGAACCAGCCTGGGCTAGGCCACATTGCCGAGGCCATCGATGTGCGCGGCGACATGACGCGCGTCCAACAACAGGAGGCCGTGGTATGACCGAACAGTCATCTTCAGAAAACAACAACTCCCAGGTACCGAGCGCAGAACGGTATGCGTGGGCCTATCTTAATCGCGTCATCGAAGGGCCTTCACAAACTTTGTGGCAACTCTTGCGCGCCGGGCGAGACTGCACTGAAATAGCTCGAGGGATACGGCGACGTGCTAGCTGGTTGCATAACGTCTTGGGGCAGACCGAAGCCCGTCATGATTGGTGCCGCTGGGAAGAAGACCTAGCCATCGCCCAGCGCTTTCACGCACGGTTAGTGACTCCCGACGATGAGGAATTTCCTAGTGAGACGTTTGACAGTGCATTTGGGTTCGCAGAACTCGGTGCTGCGCGTGGTGCAAGCGGGGCAAGCACTGGAGCTGCAAGCAGCGCGCCACCACATGGTTTGTGGGTACGAGGCGGTAACCTGCGTGAGCTCGTACAGCAATCGGTCGCCGTGGTCGGTACTCGGGCGATGAGCGACTACGGTAAAGCAGCCACCGAGCAACTGGTAGGTGGATTAAGCCCTGCCCAATGGACAGTGATCTCCGGAGGTGCCTTAGGGATAGACGCGGCAGCACACGCAGCTGCCCTAGCGTCCAGTGGCCCGACAGTAGTGATCACCGCCTGCGGGACCGACCAAGTCTATCCACGAGCAAATAGCCGGCTATTCGACAAAATTGCTGGCCAAACTACTGGTGATGGGAGGGGTAACGGAGCAGTAGTGACTGAATACCCACCGGGAACCCCACCACAACGACACCGGTTTTTAACCCGAAACCGGTTGGTGGCAGCGCTGACAGAAGGAACCATCGTCGTGGAAGCTGCTTGGCGATCCGGGGCGCTTAACACCCTGAACTGGGCCGAAGGTTTCGGCAAAACCACCATGGCCGTGCCCGGTCCGGTGACAACAGTCGGCTCACTCGGGTGCCATCAACTACTCAAAGACGGCCGAGCCCAGCTCGTTACCAGCGGCGACGATGTACGCGAATTATTAGGTGGCATCGGTGAAGTCGATGCCACCGGCCAATACGAGCTGCAATTTGCCCCAAATGCGATACAAAAACTTTCCCGCAACGAATTGCGTGTCTATGATTCGGTGCCGCCACACGGGGCAACCGCCAAAGAGGCTGAAGATATCGCAGCGGATGCCGGAATGCCACTGGGACTGACAGTGCACTTATTGCTAGATCTTTACAGAACCGGAATCGTCGCCCGCGAAGGCGGCGCATTTACTCGTACACCAAGTAGCGACTGATAATTCAACTCCGCTATCCGACCGATAGCTCACGCCCGGCCTATACTTCAGCAGTATGGACAGTCGCGATCCCAGCAACCAAATGCACGAAGCCATCGATGATTTCGCTGACTACCAGCATTATGTGCAAGGACGCTCAGCAGCAACAGTGCGCAGTTACCGCAGCGACCTGCACGATCTCGCACGCACCATCACCACCTTGGATGAATTCCGCTTGCCTGCGCTGCGTGCCTGGCTTGCCCGGGCCATCCGCGAAGGAAAATCACGTGCGACGCTAGCGCGCCGGGCTTCTGCTGCCCGCGCATTTTCTACGTGGGCACATCGGCAAGGCCATCTTGCTGTCGATGTTGCCGCGCGCTTGCACAACCCCACCGCGGCGAATACGCTGCCGACGGTACTTGGTGTGGACGAAGCCGCCGGGGTGGTTAGCTCACGAGGCAACAACGCTGCATGCAGCCCACGCGAAGAAAATCCGCACTCAGGGCACATGCATGGTTCTGATAACCATGTCGTGGGTGCAGCCACACAAAATTTTTCGACTCAACCAGGAACCGCACCAGCCGGCGCATCAGCAGCCACACCAGGAACCGCATCAGAGGCTGCAGACCCTCTGAGACAGCGCGATAACGCGATCCTGGAATTGCTTTATGCTTCGGGCATGCGAGTTGCTGAACTTGTAGCTCTTAACCGAGTTGATTTAGATACCAGCCGCAGAACCGTCAAAGTCACGGGTAAAGGTAATAAGCAGCGGATAGTTCCGTTCGGTGCGTCTGCAGCACAGGCGCTATCGACGTGGATTGAGGACGGTAGGCCGCAGATTCTGACGAAAACTAGCACAAACACGCCTGCTCATGATGTCGGCGGCGATCCAGCACTGTTTCTGGGGGCACGAGGTAAACGGATTGACCAGCGGCAGGTCCGGCGCATCGTGGAAAAAGCCGGGCAAACCCAAGGAATTTCGGGCCTTAGCCCGCACGGATTGCGCCACTCAGCAGCGACGCATTTGCTAGAAGGTGGAGCAGACTTGCGCGTGGTGCAGGAAATACTAGGGCACGCGTCGCTGCAGACCACCCAGCGCTATACCCACGTCACTGTAGAAAGGCTGAAGACTGTGCATAACCAAGCGCATCCGCGGGCGTGATTAACCAGCCCAAGGCTTGAGACGGATGATTACTTGGCCCAGCAAGTCTAGGGGGTTGATATAAGTTTTCGGGCCAACGCGTGCGCCCCAATGCAAACCAGGATCACCGTCAACGGGAGGCGCAAGCGTTCCTATCGTCTCACCAATCGCCACCTGGTCACCGGCGCTGACACGGGCAAAAACCGGTTGATAGGTGGTGCGGATACCGTCCTCATGCTCGATGGAAATAGTCGGGGTTCCGGCAACTGAACCAGCAAAATACACGGTGCCCGCACCTGCAGCTGCGATCGGCGCTCCGATTGGAATATCTAAATCTACACCACGGTGACCGGCTAACCAGTCGTATTCAGGAGGATCAAAGCTGCGTAATACCGGTGACGGCGTTGCAGTGCGGGTACCAGGATCGACATACTCGGCGGACGAGTGCCGCGAAGCTGCTGCCATCGTTACAGGCTCAGTTGGCGTTGTAGCCACAGCCGACGCTGTGGCAAGGCCGGGCACACTAATACTGCTTGGAAGAACTAGCGTGAACACCAAACAAGCGAGCATCCCGATGCGGGCATTAAAGACTGCGCGACGGAAAAACAATGTGCGACGGAAAAACATAGACACAGACACAGTGTGCGTCGGACAGCGCCTGAGTGCCGTTTTCGAGTGCGGCCGTTGTGGATAACTGTGGCAGCAGATCATTGAAGTGACATAACAGCGGCGAGCTGTGGAAAACTTACAGGTTAAGTTGGTGTTTTGCGCTGAATTCGCTTAAGATGCCGCATAGCAGTGTGTGTTATGCGCACTGACTACGCGCGATGAAGTTTTTGCTCGCCCCCATAACAGAATCGAGGGCAGCGAAAAACTGACGCCGACGTGGTCTTTGTGGGCCCAGATTGATTCACTAGAGAATCAACTTCTGTAGTTCATGAAGTGTTGGCGGAGGACTTCGTTGCTAGGGCAGGGGATAAAAACCCCTGCGATGTCCAAGAAAACCAAAACTATCTACCGAAAAGGAAGCTAACCATGGCAGTTGTAACCATGCGCGAGCTCCTCGACGCGGGTGTCCACTTCGGCCACCAGACGCGTCGCTGGAACCCAAAGATGCGTCGTCACATCTTCACTGATCGTAACGGCATCTACATCATCGACCTGCAGCAGACGCTGACCTTCATCGATGAGGCATACGAATTCGTCAAGGAAACCGTCGCTCACGGCGGTACCATCCTGTTCGTCGGCACCAAGAAGCAGGCACAGGAAGCTGTCGAAGAAGAAGCAAAGCGCGTCGGCATGCCATACGTCAATCACCGTTGGCTTGGCGGTATGCTCACCAACTTCCAGACTGTCACCAAGCGTCTGGCCCGCATGAAAGAACTGCAGGCCATGGATGCTGCTGAAGACGGCTACAAGGGCCGCACCAAGAAGGAAGTTCTGACCCTGAACCGCGAGCGCGTCAAACTCGAGCGCGTATTGGGTGGCATCGCTGAGATGACCAAGACTCCTTCCGCACTGTGGATCGTTGACACCAACAAAGAACACATCGCGGTCGCTGAAGCTCACAAACTCAACATCCCAATCGTCGCCATCCTGGACACCAACTGTGATCCGGACGATGTAGATTTCCCAATTCCAGGCAACGACGACGCAATCGGCGCCACCAAGCTGCTGTCCCGCGTCATCGGTCACGCTGTGGAAGAAGGCAAGAAGGCACGCGAAGAGCGTAAGCTGGCTGCTGCCAAGGAATCCGCTGGCGATTCCGCCGACAAGGAACAGCGCGATGCCGCAGAAGCTGCAGCTGCTGCTGATCCAGCATCGGCTGAAGGCGCTTCGTCTGAGCAAGCCTAGTTTTCTAAGCTTGAGCTAAGACATCGAAACGCACGTCTTTTGACGTGTCACCGTTTTCACATCGTTCCTACACAAGGAGGATCGCCCACACTATGGCGAACTACACCGCTGCAGACGTAAAGAAGCTCCGCGACATGACCGGCTCCGGCATGATGGACTGCAAAAAGGCGTTGGCAGAAAACGACGGCGACTTCGACAAGGCTGTTGAAACCCTGCGTATTCAGGGTGCTAAAGACGTTGGTAAGCGTGCAGACCGCGACGCTTCCGAAGGTCTGATTGCTGTTTCTGGCAACACCATGATCGAAGTTAACTGCGAGACTGACTTCGTTGCGAAGAACCAGGACTTCATCGATTTTGCACACAAGATCGCTGACGCTGCTGCTTCTGCAAAGGCGAACTCTCAGGAAGAGCTTCTGGCTGTCGAACTTGACGGTTCTACCGCTGGAGAGCTGATCCAGGAGCAGTCCGCTAAGATCGGCGAAAAGCTGGAACTCAAGCGCGCCGCAACCGTAGACAGCGACAAGGTTGCTATCTACCTGCACAAGCGCTCCGGCGACCTGCCACCATCAGTTGGTGTCATGGTTTCCTACGAGTCTGACGCTGACAACGCTGATAACGTTGCCCGAGCTGCCGCTATGCAGGTTGCAGCACTGAAGGCTAAGTACCTGTCCCGCGAAGACGTTCCTGCTGAGATCGTCGAGAAGGAAAAGGGCATCGCCGAGCAGATCACCCGCGAAGAAGGCAAGCCAGAAAAGGCAATCCCGAAGATCGTCGAAGGTCGTCTGAACGGTTTCTACAAGGACGTTGTTCTGCTTGAGCAGCCATCCTTGGAAGACAACAAGAAGACCGTTGCGCAGGTTACCGAAGAAGCAGGCGTTAAGCTCACCGGCTTCCGTCGCTTTGAGGTAGGCCAGGCTTAAATGTCGCCACGCTGTCTGTACCGACAGTGATACCAGAGTAGAACCCCCGTCCACGTTGGCGGGGGTTTTGCCGTATCGTAGGTCGGCTATGACTGCAGGCTTGGGTGCTACAAACCTTCAAGTCACTGGTGTCTTGTGGTGTGATGACTGATTGCAAATCTGGAATTGCTAGTGTGGAAACCTGAAGAGGTAGCATAGGAAACAATGTCTGCACAGCCAAGGAGAGATTAAGGGTGACTGACACCGAAAGTTCACAAAGAACTAGCTATAAACGCGTCATGCTGAAGCTTGGCGGCGAAATGTTCGGCGGTGGAACCGTCGGCATTGACCCTGACGTGGTCGAAAATGTTGCCCGCCAAATCGCCGAGGTTGCCAAGACTGGCGCTGAGATTGCGGTAGTGATCGGTGGGGGCAACTTCTTCCGCGGTGCCGAATTATCCCAGCGCGGAATGGACCGAGCACGTTCAGACTACATGGGCATGCTCGGTACCGTGATGAACTCATTGGCGCTGCAGGATTTCCTAAAACAGCTCGGCGTTGACTGCCGTGTGCAGACGTCCATCAACATGGCCCAGATTGCCGAACCGTATCTGCCACTGCGGGCGGATCGCCACCTGGAAAAAGGTCGCGTCGTGATCTTCGGTGCAGGTATGGGAATGCCGTATTTTTCTACGGACACCACCGCGGCGCAACGAGCCTTGGAAATTGGGGCAGAAGTGCTGTTTTTGGCAAAGGGCGTCGACGGCGTGTACTCCGATGATCCACGCTATAACCCGGACGCTGAGCTTTACACCGAGATCTCGCCACGTGAGGTCATTGAAAAAGGGCTGAAAGTTGCCGATGCCACGGCCTTTAGTTTGTGCATGGATAACGATATGCCAATTTTGGTATTCAATTTGCTCACAGAAGGCAACATTGCGCGTGCTGTAGCTGGGGAACGCATTGGCACCCTGGTAACCTCACGAGAGAGCAAATAACCAGGGCACAAGGCAGAAAACTGCATTCCCGGTAGCAAGACCACAGCTTTATAGCGACACGACTTTGCACGATTAGGTACAGGATTTTTATATGATTGACGATATTTTGCTGGAAGCAGAAGAGCGCATGGCTGCTTCTGTTGAGCACACCCGCGAAGACCTCACCACTATCCGCACGGGACGCGCAAACCCTTCCATGTTCAACGGCCTGGTCGCTGAATACTATGGTGCGCCCACTCCGATCACCCAGATGGCGACGGTTTCGGTGCCAGAGCCACGCATGTTGCTGATCAAGCCTTATGAGCAGTCCATGATCAGCGAGATCGAAAATGCTATCCGCAACTCTGATTTGGGTGTTAACCCAACCAACGATGGCCAGGTGTTGCGTGTGACTATTCCGCAGCTGACCGAAGAGCGTCGTAAAGACATGGTTAAACTCGCCCGCTCGAAGGGTGAAGATGGCAAGATTGCTATCCGAAACGTTCGTCGTAAAGCTATGGAACAGCTTAAGAAACTGCAAAAAGACGGCGAGAGCGGTGAAGATGAAGTCAAGGCTGCCGAGGCTGAGATGGAAAAAGTCACCGCCAAATACGTTGACTCTATCGACGACGTGGTGGGCAACAAAGAAAACGAGTTGATGGAAGTCTAAGGCTTTCGCGAGCTAGTCGTGCTTTTTGCACCAGCAGTAATTACAACACGCCTTGACGGAGGGGTATGAAAGAATCTCGATCTACCTGGTCGCTACGCGGCCACCTCCCGTACCCCAAAAACGATGCGGGGCGTGATTTAAGCATGGCCATCATAGTGAGCGTTGTGCTCGGTGCCATCGTTATCGGCGCCTTGTTTATTGGGCCGATGGCTTGGTACCCGGTGGTTTCCATCGGTGTTGCGGTGGCGATGTGGGAAGTGCTTTCGCGGCTGCGAGAAAACTCCTACAGCCTACCGTTTTATATGATGATGCTCATGGGCCAGGCCATGGTCTGGCTCTCATGGCCATTTGAGCTCACTGGCTTGATAGCGGCGTTTGTTGCCTCTGTTCTGCTGCTGATGTTTGGGCGATTGTTTCATAACGGGCGTCACAGTGCACCACAGAATTATTTACGGGATATGTCTATCGGCGTGTTCGTATTGCTGTGGATACCGCTATTTGCGTCGTTCGCGGCGATGCTTTCGCAGTTAACTACTCCGTGGGCTTCAGGTAGTGCCGCTATCGCAACGTTCATGCTGTGCGTGGTGGCTTCTGATGTCGGTGGTTACGCAGCAGGGGTAATGTTTGGTGCGCACCCCATGGCGCCTGCTGTTAGTCCGAAAAAATCTTGGGAGGGCTTCGCCGGCTCTGTGCTTTTCGGTGTCATCACGGGTGCTTTGACCGTGCATTTTCTGCTGCACGATGACTGGCGAATCGGCGTGGTCCTGGGCCTTGGCTTGGTGATTTGCGCCAGTCTTGGTGATCTCGTGGAATCTCAATTCAAGCGTGAATTCGGCATTAAAGACATGTCAGCGATTTTGCCCGGGCATGGCGGACTCATGGATCGCATTGATGGGATGTTGCCGGCGGCGATGGTGACCTGGTTGGTCATCAACGTCTTCGTGTAACCGCAGTCTAGTTGATTTGTCCATATCCGCCGAACAAGGCAGTATGGTCGTCATGCCACAACCAGTAAAACTCGATTTTTCCTCCCCGAAGCGGGGCCTGCCGCCAAAGCATTTCGCGGATTTGAGTGAAGAACAACGCATTGCAGCGTTGGCCGAGTTGGGCTTACCGAAATTTCGTGCCAACCAAATCGCGCGGCACTATTACGAACGCTACGAAGCTGATCCGACCACGATGACGGATCTTCCTGCGAATGTTCGCGAGAAAGTTGCCGAGGCGCTCTTTCCGCAGCTAATGACACACCTGTATTCCAAGGAAACCGACGACGGTCATACTTCGAAATCGTTGTGGCGGCTTCACGATGGGACGCTGTTGGAATCAGTCGTCATGCGTTATCCCAACCGTGCGACGCTGTGTATCTCCTCCCAGGCTGGCTGCGGTATGAATTGCCCTTTCTGTGCGACAGGCCAAGGCGGGTTGGATCGTAACCTTTCGATCGCAGAAATGACTGAACAGGTCCGTCACGCAGCGAAGACCCTTGCCGACGAAGGCTCGCGTCTGTCGAATATCGTGTTTATGGGAATGGGCGAACCATTGGCCAACTACAAACGCGTGAAAGACACTGTCGCCCAGATTATTGCACCGGGGCCGCTTGGCTTCGGAATTTCCGCACGTAATGTGACGGTATCGACGGTCGGTTTGGCACCGGCAATCCGCAAGCTTGCAGATGAACAGATGAACGTCACCCTGGCAGTCTCGTTGCACACCCCGGATGATGAGTTCCGCGATACTCTCGTACCTGTTAATAACCGCTGGTCGGTGGATGAGGTGCTCGATGCTGCCAAGTATTATGTGGAAAAGACTTCCCGCCGGGTTTCCATTGAGTACGCTTTAATCCGCGATAAAAACGACCAAGACTGGCGCGCAGATTTGTTGGGCGAAAAGCTGTGGAATGCGTTGGGTACAAAGGTTCACGTAAATCTCATTCCGTTGAACCCAACGCCAGGTTCGGAATGGGATGCCTCGCCGAAAGATCGGCAAAATGAATTTGTCCGACGGGTGTCGCAGTGGGTTCCGTGTACCGTTCGCGATACCAAGGGACAAGAAATTGCTGCGGCCTGTGGCCAGTTGGCAGCAGAGGAAGAAGCTGATCGTAAAATGGAAGCTGAAGCCCGGGCTTAGTAACAATAATAGCCACCCCGAAATCGGGGTGGCTAAAAGTTTGTCGCGAGCTTATTAAGGCTGAGTGAACTAGCCTTCGATCGCCTCATCACGCTTGCCAGCACGCAGCTGGGCGACGCGGGCTGGATCAATATTCAGCGAGCGGAGCTGAGAATCAGTGAGCTCAGCGTACGGGCCGGTGAGTGTGGCCTGCTGATAAGCCCATTCTGGTTCTTTGTGGTTTTCGCCCTTGTTGCGGCCTGTAATGGTGCGCACCTGCGACAATTTTGGTTCAAACAGGTGAATAAGCAGGCCTACCGCGATCAGGATGGCGAAGAGGAAAAGGTAAATCGTTTCGACGTGGCCTTCGTGGTTACCGAAGTTCAGGCCCAGCAGCCACAGAACTGAAATCCAACCACTAACCTGGATAGTGGTGCGCTTGACGGCACTATAACCCCAGGCAGCAGAGGGAACATCGTTGGTAGATACACCGTTATGTATCTGCGGTGCGGGTTCATGGGAAGCCACGGCGGATACTCCTTCACATCAACGTCAGTTAAAAACATGCGCACGGCCGGACCACACATGTGGGCTAACTCAGTGGGTTAGCATCCGAGCGCACTACATAGCTGTTCTTATTCTCGCACACCGCGTCGCATAAAGCGATTAATGGTGCAGTACTTGTCGATGCCGCCGATGTTCATCCATCATTTATTTCGCTCCCACCCGAATTACTTTGTCGACGTTCAAGCGATAAAGTAGCCAGGGTGAATCGTGTGCATGAAAATCCGCAACATTCCAGCCAACCGACTTTCGCCACAGACAGCGACTGTGAATTCAAGCAGCGGACCGTCGTCGTGGTCGGTTCGACTGGGTCGATTGGCACCCAAGCACTAGAAATTATCGCCGATAATCCAGATAAATTTCGGCTGATCGGACTTGCTGCCGGGGGATCGCGTGCCGAATTATTTGCTGAACAAGCCCGTCATTTTGGCATCGCCGCGGAAAGTCTTGCCATCGCTGATCAGCATGCTGCTGCAACGATTTCGCGTGAACTTGGTGTGACCATTCCGAGCGGGCCAGATGCTGCCGCTCAGCTGTGTGCTCATGCACAGGCCGATGTCGTGCTGAACGCGATGGATGGCTCTCGTGGCCTTCCAGTAACCATGGCGGCGCTGTCTGCTGGTTCTACGCTTGCTCTAGCTAATAAAGAATCACTGGTTGCCGGTGGCAGCTGGGTATTAGACCACGCAGCACCCGGCCAAATTGTGCCGGTTGATTCGGAGCATTCTGCGATGGCACAAGCGTTGCGTGCTGGTCGAAGGAACGAATTGTCCCGCTTGGTGCTTACCGCCTCGGGTGGACCTTTCCGTGGCTGGAGCAGAGACGAGATGTGTGACGTCACTCCAGAACAAGCTGCTGCGCATCCCACCTGGTCGATGGGACAGATGAACACGCTGAATTCTGCGACTCTCGTCAACAAAGGCCTGGAATTGATCGAAGCCAGTTATTTGTTTGCCTTTCCGGCCGAGCAGATCGACGTTGTGGTGCATCCACAATCAATCGTGCACTCTGCCGCAACATTCTGCGACGGCTCGACCCTGGCACAAGCATCTCCACCGTCTATGAAGTTGCCCATCGCACTCGCCTTGGCCTGGCCACACCGCGTCCCACACGCGCAACCGCCGTTGAATTGGCAAGATGCACAATCCTGGGATTTTCTCCCGGTCGATAACACCGCGTTCCCGGCGCTCGATTTAGCACGAAGCGCTGTGAAAACCCCCGGAATGCCTGCGGTGTTTAATGCGTCTAACGAACAAGCCGCGCAAGCGTTTTTGCGTGAACAAATCCGGTTCCCACAGATTGTTGATGTCATCGCTGCGGTCATGGACCGACTGTCCGGGCAATCGGGCCCGTTGGCGGCCAGTCTCGAAGACGTTTATGAGCTTGAGACCACAGCACGACGAATGGCCGACGAGCAGATTGCGCAGTTGAGGTAAAGGTTTCGCGATGGCATTTTTTCTTGGCATTTTTCTGTTTGCACTAGGCATCGCCGCCACGATCGCACTGCATGAAGCAGGGCATATGATTTCGGCTCGGGCGTTCGGGATGCGGGTGCGGCGTTTTTATGTCGGCTTCGGCCCATCCGTGCTCTCATTTACTAAAGGGCACACGCGCTATGGTTTGGCCGCGCTCCCGCTCGGTGGTTTTTGTGACATCGCTGGCATGACTGCGATGGATCAGATGACTGAAGACGAAAAACCACATGCGATGTACGCTAAACCCGCGTGGCAACGGATTGCGGTGCTGGCAGCTGGGCCATTCGTCAACATCGTGCTTGGGCTGCTGATCCTGTTTTTGGTCGCGGCTAGCGCTGGGTTGCCTGATCCGCATGCCGACGTCCGTGCCACGGTGGGTGAAGTTACCTGTTCGGCAGACCAGAAAGCACCGGCCCGAGCCGATGAACCGGCTGAATTGGAAGAATGCACCGGCATCGGCGCCGGAGGGCAGGCAGGCGTACAAGCCGGCGATATCATCACCGCGCTCAATGGCGAAGAATTGGAAAGTTTTGTGCAGTTCCGTGATGAGGTGCAAGCGCGGCCGGGTGAAACCATCACTCTCGATATTGAGCGCGATGGCCAACAGATGCAGTTTGACGTCGACCTCGATTCTGTCGTGCGTTACGACGCCTCCGGCCAGCCGCAAACCGTTGGTTCTGTCGGGCTAACGAGCGCACCATTGGACGTGCATCGCGAATACAGTGTGTTAGGTGCGATTCCTGCCAGCCTTGATTACTCCTGGTTCATGTTGAAAGCCACGGTGGAAGGAATTATCGCTTTCCCAGGAAAAATACCTGATGTAGCGGTCTCGATTTTCGGTGGTGAGCGTGACCAGGATGGCCCCATTAGCGTGGTGGGAGCCTCGCGGGCTGGCGGTGAACTCGTGGAACGCGAGCTGTGGCCGATGTTCTGGATGATGTTGGCGACGCTGAATTTTTTCCTCGCGCTTTTTAACATGATCCCGTTGCCGCCTTTCGACGGCGGGCATATCGCGGTAGTGATTTGGGAGAAGATTCGGAATCTATTCCGTCGTGCGCGCGGGCAAGAGCCTGGCGGTCCGGCGAATTACGAGAAACTGTTGCCTCTTACTTACGCTATGGCGGCAATTCTGTTGACGGTCGGTGTGATTGTCATTGTCGCCGACCTCGTCAACCCGATCGTGCTGTTTTAGCAGTATGTAGCACTGTTGTTGCAGTGTTAGACTGTTTCCAGCACGTTAGCAATAAGCAAGGAGACTAAATGCCAACTCCGATTGGACTCGGAATGCCGGAAGGTCCGCCGCCAACCTTGGCTCCGCGGCGCAAGACGCGTCAGTTGATGGTCGGTGATGTGGGAGTCGGGTCGGATTATCCGGTTTCCGTGCAGTCGATGACGACGACGAAAACGCACGATATTAATGGCACCCTGCAGCAGATCGCGCAGTTGACGGCCACGGGCTGTGACATTGTGCGCGTTGCTTGCCCGAAGCCCATTGATGCTGAGGCGTTGCCGGCGATCGCGAAAAAATCGCCAATTCCTGTTATTGCAGATATCCACTTTCAGCCAAAATACATTTTCCAGGCCATCGATGCCGGGTGTGCAGCAGTGCGCGTTAACCCTGGCAACATTAAGGAGTTTGACGGCCGTGTGAAAGAAGTCGCCCAGGCAGCTGGCGATGCGGGCATTCCCATCCGCATCGGTGTCAACGGCGGCTCATTGGACAAGCGCCTGCTGAAAAAATATGGCAAGGCAACCCCTGAAGCTCTAGTGGAGTCTGCGATATGGGAAGCTTCCTTGTTCGAGGAACATGGCTTCGGCGATATTGCGATCTCCGTGAAGCACTCTGATCCTGTCTTGATGGTGGAGGCTTATCGACAGCTCGCAGCGAAAACGGATTACCCGCTGCACCTCGGCGTAACCGAGGCTGGACCATTGATGATGGGCACCATTAAATCTTCGGTCGCTTTCGGTGCGCTGCTTTCGCAAGGCATCGGCGACACGATTCGGGTTTCTTTGTCTGCGGATCCAGTCGAAGAGATCAAGGTCGGTGAGCAGATTCTGCAGGCCATGAACCTGAAAGAGCGCAAGCTGGAAATTGTTTCTTGCCCATCGTGCGGTCGTGCGCAGGTTGATGTGTACAAGCTGGCTGAAGAAGTTACCGAAGGCCTCGACGGCTTGGAATTCCCGCTGCGAGTCGCGGTCATGGGTTGCGTCGTTAACGGCCCAGGTGAGGCTCGAGATGCAGATTTGGGCGTTGCTTCCGGTAACGGCAAGGGGCAGATTTTCGTGAAAGGGCAAGTCGTCAAGACAGTACCGGAATCGAAGATCGTGGAAACCTTGATCGAGCAAGCCAA
>NZ_JAPJNQ010000039.1 GCF_030826625.1 Corynebacterium sp.
CTATATGGGCGGGGCGAAGATCGCGAAACTGCTTCCCCCGATGTCGCGGTTTAGCCGGGGAGGCGAGGACCGGAAAGAAAAGCAATCGCGGGTTGAACAGAAACTGCACGAGTTATTGGCGCGGTTTGATCCGCTGTTTGTGGAGGATGGGTCTACTGAGCTCATGCAGATGCGTGGGGCGTAGTGCTTTGCTTGTGAAGTTGGCCTGGGGTTGATGCCCAGGCGTTTAATCCTTAATCCTTTACTTCGACTGCTGTTTTTGCAGGGAACAACGGATAAATTCGAATGAAATAAGGCTCGTAATGATGCTGTGCGCGAATAAAGCTGGCGACTTTTTCGCATGGTGCCATCTCATCGAAGCATCCATTCCAATAGCTTTCCCACCAACGCAATTGGGCGTTATATCGAAAAGGAAATTGGCTGTCCATTGGTGGGGAATGCCGGAAATGTATTCTGGCGGCAAGAGTTTCAAAGGCAAATCCTGCTGTGCGTGCCAGAAGTTCTTGTTCGCTTCGGCAATACATGGACTGATTTGGCCACGGAAATTCATACATATACCCGTAAAAGCCGACTAGTTCTGGTTTTTGGCCTTGTGGTTTTTCTATTTCAATATCTGGATTGAAATGGACTGGGCGGCCTAGATTTAGTGCGGGGTCGACTGTGTGGGCATAACGTTTGATCCATTCGAGTAGGGAGGCATCGTCGAAAATTTCGAATTGGAGATATATGTGGTGGTGTAGAAATGGGGTAATTTGGGTGGCGATTTGGGATATTTTTGCGTCTACGATGCACCGTTGTATTGCTGCTTGGTAGAGGGGGTCCAAAAATGCGGCTTTATAAGCATCGTAGGCTTCTTTGAGAGCGGTCTTGTCTAGTTTTCCTGCAGCCTCGAAATGTAGAATCGAACCGTACAAGAATGAATGGGTTTTGAACGCAAGTTGGTCCCTCGAAGGCCATGGGCCCATGACAATGTAGCAGCTCCATGAGTTCGGGGCTAGCGTGTAAACGCATATTGAACTGGCATGATTCATAGTAGGTGTCCTAAGCGTTTCCATTGGTTGACGGGATCGGGGAATTTCGCCACAACGGTGCTTTGTGGCCCATTGGTGCTTTGTGACCTATAGTCTTCCTGAATACCAGATTAAGGATTGCTAGTGATCCTCCCACTGAGTATGCGGGGCAGAGCCTCCGCAGCGGTGGCTGTGACAACCACGCTGGCTAGCTGTGATAAATCCGTCGGCTGCGGGCTGACCTCCACGATCGGAATACCACGCCTATATGCCGTCACAGGTAGCCCTGCGGCAGGGTAGACCACCCCAGAAGTTCCCACGATGAGCAGCGCGTCCGCCGTGGACATTCGACGTTCCGCCTCTACCCACTCATTTTGTGGCAATGGCTCGCCAAACCAGACCACGCCTGGACGAATAAGTCCACCGCACTCCCTGCATTCTGGTGGCGTAATCTTGTCCACTGGTCTGGTAGGCAGGGCAATCTGCTCACAATAAGGCGTTGCGCAATCCGTGCAGCGGAATTCGAACAAAGAACCATGCAAGTGGGCAACATCTTCACTGCCTGCGCGTTCATGCAGATTATCAATGTTTTGCGTGGTCACGGTCACTTTTTGTGCTGCTGTGAGGGCGCGGTGTCCGGCGTTGGGCTCGGCGCGTTGTGCCAAGTGTGCGCGCCACAAATACCAGGCAAACATCGTTTCTGGATCGCGATGCCAGGCATCGATTGAGGCCATCGCTTGCGGGTCCACGTTTTCCCACAAGCCGGTCTGCGCGTCCCGGTAAGTGGCGATCCCACTATCCGCACTCATGCCCGCGCCAGTAAACACTTCCACCTGGTTGGCGTCGGCAAGAATCTCGTGGGCGTCGATAAGCGATTGTTTCATGCCATAAGCCTACGGTGTGGTGCGGGTTAGTCACCGCGATCAGGCTCAAGAGTGCATGTAACTCGCTACCTAGCTCGCGGCGGATTTGCCCTGTTCGCGCTGCGAGTTACTTTGCGTGCCATCACCCTGCACGCGTTGTTTCCGGTTGGATAGCCACAGCCAGATTACCAGGATGAGCAGAAAACTCAGCACTGCAAATGCCACGAATGCTAAAGAGATCACGACGGTATTGCGTGGTTCATCGAAAAAAATCATTACCACGACCGAAGCAGCGAAGATCGCAGCAAAAAAGGTGATTAGCCAATTCTTTTTCGTGTGCTCTTTAAAGGTCATGAGCACAATTTTAGTGCGAAATGCAAGGGGAAGGCAGAATTTTCAGATGAAACAAATATCACACCATAATCTACGTCTTTTGTAGCACCTAAAAGGAGCCAAATTAGGGCGAACTGGCTATTCTACGAACATTTTATGGGGTAATGATTAGACAGTACTAGGAATTTTTTGACCGGATTGGGAAAATAATGTCAGACGCGCAGGGAGCGTCCTACATGCAGGGCGCAGAGGACCGGGCAAAACCAGTTCTTAAACTCAATAGTGCATGGGTGCAAGGTGTCGCACTGACCATGCTTTTCGGCTTTTTCGTCATGGGCTTTTTGGCGTATCGAACTTACGATGCCTCCATGCCGCAGCCAGAAAAGATTGTTTCGCAGGAGTCCGGTGAGACCATCCTGACTTCTGAAGAGATCACCCATGGTCAGGAATTGTTCCAGGCCCGCGGCCTGCAACAATATGGCTCTGTGATGGGGCACGGTGCATACCTGGGCCCTGATTTCACCGCGGAGTACCTGCGCATGGCCACTGAGCATGCCAAAGAGCAGAACTCAGCAAACGGTATCCCAGGCTTTATCTCGCCGGAGGCAACGGAAGATGAAGCCATTGTCGAGGAATTCCGCACCAACCGGTTCGACGAGCAAACTGGCGTGCTGGAGTGGACCCCGAACCAAATCTCGGCATTCGAAGAAGCGCAAAAACACTACTTGGACTATTTCGGTACTAACTCCGGTGATCACGGGCTGCCGAAGGAGTTCATCAACAACGAAGACGAAATTCACGACCTCACCGGCTTTTTCGCTTGGACCGCGTGGGCTTCTGCTGCAGAACGCCCAGGCCAGGATTATTCCTACACAAACAACTGGCCAGCAGAGCCACGTGTGAACAACACTCCAACGGCTGACTTAGTTGTGTGGTCGGTGCTGTCGCTAATTGCATTGATAGGTGGAATCGGCCTGATCTTCGCCATCTACGGCCGCTGGTCGCGCCAGATTGGCTGGCACGCTGAAGAGACCCCAAACCTAGATTTCAAACAGCCCGGAGAAGTGAAACTCTCCAAATCACAAAAAGTGGTTGCCTGGTTCGTTCTGGTCACTATGCTGTTGTTCCTCATCCAGGCACTCCTAGGTGCAGCCGTGCAGCACTACCGCGTGGAAATCGAAGGTTTCTTCGGAATCCCGCTGCAAGAAATCTTGCCGTACAACGTCGCGCGTACCTGGCACTTACAGCTGTCGCTTCTCTGGACCGCGGGCGGATTGCTGGCAGCCGGCATTTTCTTGGCACCATTCATTGCCCGCCGCGAACCTAAAAAGCAAAGCTGGCTGACATGGGCTCTGCTGGGCGCCATCGCCTTCGTCGTCTTCGGTTCCATGGCCTTTGAATGGCTCTCGTCCTTCGGCATCGTGCCAGAAGGCAGCATTTGGTCGCAGCAGTGGGAGTTTTTGGATCTGCCACGCTTCTTCCAGATTCTGCTGACCATCGGCATGTTCCTGTGGATCTTTATGATCTTCCGAACCCTGCACGGTCGCCTGAAAACCGAGCACAAGTCGAACATGCCGTGGTTGTTCTTCTTCTCCGGACTGACCATCCCAGGTTTCTACGCCGTCGGCATGCTTGCAGGTTCGTCGACGCACCTGACTGTTGCAGAGTTCTGGCGTTTCTGGGTTGTCCACCTTTGGGTGGAAGACTTCCTGGAACTCTTTACGACGATCATGGTTGCCTATGTCTTCGTGTTGCTGGGTGTTATTCGCGAAAAGATCGCCCTGGGCATCATCTACTTGGACATCATTTTGTATTCCATTGGTGGCGTGATCGGTACCATGCACCACCTGTATTTCTCCGGTACTCCGGTCGAGCACATGGCGCTGGGTTCGTTCTTCTCTGCCGCCGAGGTGGTCCCGTTGACACTGTTGACCGTCGAAGCCTGGACGTTCATGCAGCTTGGATCTAAACAGCGTGCGTCCGGCAAGCGGCCATTCCCACACCGTTGGGCTGTGATGTTCTTGGTTGCCGTTGGTTTTTGGAACTTCTTGGGTGCCGGTATCTTCGGATTCTTGGTCAACTTGCCAATTGTGTCGTACTTCCAGATTGGTACCGCCCTGACGGCCAACCACGCGCACGGCGCCATGATGGGTGTTTACGGATTCCTTGCCGTCGGCCTAGGCGTGTTCGCGCTCCGTTACCTGACACCTCCGAAGTACTGGTCGGATAAGTCGATGCAGTGGAGCTTCTGGCTACTCAACATTGGCCTGCTGTGGATGGTCTTTATTTCGCTGCTGCCGTTGGGCACATTGCAGCTCTACCACTCGGTTGCGGAAGGTTATGTTGAAGCTCGTTCGCTGGGATACATCACCCAGCCGGATAACGCCCTGATCGAATGGCTGCGTCTGCCTGGCGACGTGATCTTCATGGCCGGTATTCCTGGCTTGATCTGGGGAGCATTCAAGGCCGTGCGTCACAGTGGTGAGATCCCAACGATGGAAGATGAGAAAGAATTCCCGGTCACGCCACTGTTTAGCAAGGTGGAATCCGAAGAAAACCTGGAGCCCGTCGGTACTGGAGCACAAAGTCAAGGCTCTCCGGTTGGATTGGTCTCCGGTGGCCATGGCCGCGTCGACAACCGCACGGGCGCAGAAGTCTCGGATACACTGGATAAACACAAGGGCAACAGCTCCACCAAGTGGGGCGGTAGCTACAGCTCCGACAAGCGTGACGACGACAGCAAGTAAGCAAGCGAGATAGCAATGGAATTACCTGCGGTATTTACCATCCTCAGTTCCATCTATGGTCTGTTCCTGCTCGCCGTGGCGTGGGGTTTTGACCGGATGGCTCGGTCGGCATCCAATCGCACCAATGGCGATCAGACAGGTGGATTCCGCTATATGGAATCCCACGATGCTTGGCAGTGCCCGGAAGACCAATGGCTGTGGCCTTCCAGCTTCGACCCAGAAAACCGCGTCATGCGTTACCGGGGTAACCCGACCGTGTGCAACACCTGTCCGGTCAAGCAATCCTGCACGGTCAGTGCGAAAGGCCGCGAGGTTACCCGTCAGCTTGACCCGTGGCCACATTCGGAGACCGGACGTTTCCACCGTGGGGTTTCTTTGGCGGTGGCGTTGATGGGCTTTATTTTGCCGCTCATGTCATTGCTTGTGCATTCGTCGACCGCAGATTTGGTATTGACCGGTGGAGTGCTGGTCGTGCTGGTCGGCGGCACTATTCCTTTGGCGCGTCACCTGTGGTCCACCCCGTCGAACTTCCCCGAAGAGCTGCCATCGATGGATAATATCGAGGCCGAGGTTAATGCGGCCGTAGCGGATAAATACGGCGTGAAGTACCGTTCGACGAAAGAAGCCATCGCTGGCTTGCGTGACGACGAAGTCTCGCGCCTTGCGAAGAAATACGGCTCCGAGCGCATTCGCGCAACCGGCGAAAACCACGACGAAGTAATTGCTGCAAAATACAAGCACCACTACCGTTCGGATAGCCGATCGCTGCGTCGGTCGCGCAGCAAACCAGTGGAAAACTCCTAAAACACACAAGCCTCATTAGGCATAAAGGTAAGGCACAGGCGAACTTTTCATGAGCGCACTAGTATTTTGGCCGATCATGGCATTGCTGGCATTGGGAGTGCTGGTGGTGATCATCAGCTATTCGTTTAAGGTCATCAAACAATACGAAAGGGGAGTGGCCTTCCGGTTTGGGCACTTGCGCCCGTTGATGGAACCGGGCGGGCATTGGATCATCCCGGTGATTGACAAGATGGAACGCGTTGACCAGCGCGTGGTTACGTTGACCATCCCGCCACAGGAGATCATTACGAAAGACAACGTTTCGGTGCGAGTCAACGCCGTTGTCATGTTTGAGGTCACCGATTCCATCAAGGCCGTGCTGCAGGTGGAAAATTACGCGGTGGCAACCTCGCAGATCGCGCAAACCACCCTTCGTTCCCTGCTGGGACGTGCCAGTCTGGACGATTTGTTGGCGCACCGCGATGAGCTCAATGAGGATCTTCGACGCATCATCAATGGTCAAACACACCGTTGGGGTGTAGAAACTCGGATTGTCGAAATCAAGGACGTGGAAATTCCAGAGCTCATGCAACGCGCATTGGCACGCGAGGCCGAGGCCGAGCGTGAGCGCCGTGCGAAAGTCATTTCGGCACACGGTGAACTGCAATCGTCCAAAGAGCTGCGTGAAGCGGCTGAGGAATTACAAAAGGCGCCAGCCGCTCTGCAGTTACGCTATTTGCAGACCATCTTGGAGCTGGGTGCTGACCAGAACTCCACCGTGGTGTTCCCATTGCCCATCGATATTCTGGGTGGGTTCATGGACAATATGGGCAAATTCCAGCAGGGATTTAGTGATTTGAACCAAAACCTCAGCTCATTGGTGGGCAATAAAGCTGACGAGTCGCCAACGAGTGACAACGATAACTCGCCTGCGGAAAACAACTCCGATAGTGGCAAGCAGGCTGGTGAATTCACGTCGTTGGATCTGCGGCCAGAGACTGCCGAATACAAGCTTGACGACGGGCATGGCAAGGACGTCGATGGCGATAAAGGCGAAGATAAAACCGCCGACAAAGAGTAATCACGCGCCGCGTTATTCGCAGGCTACGCCATCCTTGTCTCGGTCCAGCTGTGAGCGATAGCCCGGATCGCCTGCGTGCAGGGGAGCGGCACCGGCTGCACGAGCGGCCGCGCAATTCTGGAAGTATATCTCGCCGCCGGGCGCTGCCGGTGGGGCAGCAGGAGCATCGACGTGCGCCGGTGCCACCGGCGGTTCGTTCATCTCGGGATTCGCCCCCGCAGCCCCCGGAGCCTCCGCTGCTGGTGGCTGGTCTGCTGGCGCTTCCTGGGCACGAGGGAAGCGGTCGTCGTAGCGTTCCGGGAGCACCGTGCCATTGCCACGCCCAGAATGCTCGTGCGCGTTGGCTTCGGCTGGGTTTTCCGTTGCGTCTGCAGCACGTGCTTCTTCCATGGATTCTGCCGACGCGGTTGCAGTTTCCGTGAAGGTTTCCGTAGACGTTTCGGTAACCATTGCTTGGTCTGCTGAAGAATCCACATCCGTGCACGACGCTAGCAGGATGCACGTGGTAGAAAGCGTCGCTAAGAGTGTTGTGCGCAGGGAATTCACATCTCGCCATATTTCCTGATGGCTACCTCTAAAGCAACTTTTACCTTGTTCAAAAACTAGCCATGCATATAATGTGCTTATGACTATTGCAAAGACCTCTCGTCGCCGTACGCTCCGTTCCGCAGCTCTGGGCATCACCGCCGCATCCGTACTGGTGCTGGCCAGCTGCTCTTCTGAAGAAGCCGCAGACACCGCAGCATCGGTAACTTCTGAGGCAGGCGACGCCGCAGAATCCGCTACCAAGGCGGCTGGAGACGCCGCAGAGTCCGCCACCGAAAAGGCCAAAGAAGCTGGGGACAAAGCAATGCAGGCCATTGACGCCGAAATGCGCGTGACCCCGGACCCAGAAGCTGGTGTGGAAGCAGACAGCGAACTGCAGATTGAACTGTCTGGCCTGAACCCAGTGCAGGGCTACTACGTTGCCATTTGTGCTGACGACGAAAACGACTCTGAAGGTCGTCCACCACTATGCACCGGTGAGCATGGCGACGAAGCCACGCAGGCTTGGGTCAAGACTGAGGGTGGCACCGTGGACATGAAGGAAGATGGCACCGCTGTTGTCACCTTGCGTGCGACCCCAACCGGCGAAGGCGTCGACTGCACCACCCAGGACTGCAACGTGCAGTTGTTCGGTGACCACACCGAAGGCTTCAAGCGCGTTGAAGAAACCGAGATCAAATTCGTTTAAGGCTTAGTATTTCTGGTGAGCATTATATTTATTCATAAAGGCTTGCCTTAACCTGTTAAGCTTATGCTAGTCTGAGTAAGTTATCCTAGAAGTCGGGAGCTGAAAGGACTGTAATGCTTAGCAGGAAAAACACCCGCGCACTGGCGACAGCCAGTGCGCTTGCTCTATTCGTGAGTGCTTGTAGCGGAGATAATTCCGCTGATACCTCAGCAGTTAATGAACCGTCTTCGTCGGATAGCGGTGAAGCCGTTGCTTTTGAACATCCCACAATTGAGGGACTTAGTCTAGAATTCGAGCAGACCCCTGAAAAATTGGTGATGGATTGCTATGCGTATAGCGCTTTGGATCATCTAGACATTATTCCAGACGCAATTTTCGGTTATGACTGCGATAATCCGTGGGTCATGGGCGATACCGATATCAGCAATATCGAGCAGATTGGCAAAGACGGCGAGATTGATATGGAAAAGCTTGCCGAGCTTCGCCCTGATGCTGTAATCGGGCATGGTGATGCCGATGGTTGGAGCTGGTTCGATGATGATGTCAACAAGCAATTGGCAAGTGTCGCTACGTTTATCCCGCTACCTGATGGCGACAGTATTGAAGAAAATATTGAAGGCACAGAAAAATTAGGTGAATTTCTCGGCGCCGACCTGAGCGATCAAAAACTGGTTCAGGCACGCGAAGATTATGAATCGGCTAAAGACGATTTCAGCGCTGCTGTCGAGGGCAAAGATCTTGATTTCATGCTGGCTAGCCCAACAAAAGAAACGCTCTACACCGCTGTAGGGTTCAATCATGCAAACCTGCTCGAAGAGCTTGGTGCTAACATCGTCGGAGCTGAGCCGCCGGCAGAGGGCAATCCATGGGGCAAAGTTGCATGGGAGGAAGCTAACACCTACCCAGCTGATGTCATATTGGTCGAAGGGCTGGATGATGAACAGCCGTTTTCTGCTGAGCTCTGGGAGAGTTTGCCAGCTGTTGAACAGGGGCAGATTAGCGGATGGGCTTCCAAGGGTGCGATGACCTATTCCACGTTTGCACATTGGTTGCAGGGGTTGGCTGAAAAAGTCAAAGACTTTGACAAGCTGAGCTAAGGCTCATTCACAGTGTTTTCTCGCTTCCGAACGGCAGGGCTGGTTGTTCTCGTCATCGTCACGTTGGCGTCTTTACTACTCAGCTTGGCGATCGGAGCCCGTTCGATCGCCCCCGACGATGTACTGCGTTACCTTTTTCACCCAGAACTCGGAGATCCGATTTCACAGGTGGTCTGGCAGTCGCGTGTACCTCGAACTGTCCTGGTGGTTTTAGCTGGTGCGTCGTTGGGTGTGGCCGGCGGGCTCATGCAAACTGTAACCCGCAACCCGCTGACTGACCCAGGAATTCTCGGTGTCAACGCTGGCGCATCATTGGCTGTGGTTGCAGGATTGGCCTTTTTGGGGCTCACCGATCTACGAAACTACATGTGGTTCGCGCTCGCCGGTGCTTTTATAACCTCGATTGTCGTTTTCATCGTCGGTAACACTGGAAAAAATCGGGGTAATGCCGTGCGCATGACCTTGTCAGGTGTTGCCATTGGTGCAGTACTGAGCGGATTTAGTTCCGCAATTTTGCTGACCAATTCAGATGTATTGCGCCAAATGAGGGGCTGGGCTGCAGGTACTACGGCTTCACAATCACTCGAGGATGCACTCTCAGTGGTTCCACTGATTGCGATTGGCCTCGTGATTGCATTTCTCAGCACACGAGCCTTAGACGTATTGGCCTTAGGGGAGGCAAGTGCCGTTGCGATGGGTGCACGACCGAACCAAATCCGGTTGGTGGCTTTGGTAGCCATCACGTTGCTGGCGGGCGGTGCTACAGCAGCAACCGGCCCCATTGGCTTCGTGGGCCTGCTTGCCCCACACCTCGCCCGCATGATGGTTGGGCCGCATCAGGGGTGGATCACTGCATATTCAATGTTCTTGGGAACCCTCGTTGTTGCCGTAAGCGATGTGCTGGGACGAATCCTTTCTCCAGGTGAAGTGCCTGTTGGCGTAGTAACAGCATTCATTGGTGCTCCGGTGCTCATCTGGATGGCGCGGCGATTCCGGCTGAATGAGTTATAAGGCTGACGTGAGCGCCGTAAAGCGCGGAATCGGCGACGAAGCACGAAACGAGCGGATAGGATCCCGCGATCAGCAGTCAGCACAGACAGGAGAACTCGTGCATACAGCGCAGAGACTTGATTTTGGAAGGCAATGTTATGAGTTGCCTATTCCTGGGAAAACTCACGGCGTCTGGCGCATTGACGCGCGAGCGCTGCGGGTCAGTGTTGCGGTCTGGATCGCGATAATCGCATTGGGAATTTTTGCGCTTTTTACCGGATCTGCTTCAGTAACACCAACCGAGACCTGGAATGCTGTGTTGGGGCGGGGAGATAGCTTCACCACGATGATTGTCGTGGAATGGAGAGCACCCCGCATCATTATCGCGGTACTCCTCGGCGCATCACTGGCTATGAGTGGATCGATTTTCCAAACACTCACAAACAACGCGCTCGGTTCACCGGATGTTATCGGCTTCCAAACCGGCTCTTATACCGGTGCATTATTCATCATGTTGGTGGTTGGAGGCAGCTCGATTAGCGTGATGATTGGGGCCCTGGTCGGTGGGATCATGACTGCACTGGTGGTATTTTTCCTATCGGTGCGCAATGGCAATACCCGCGGTGTGCGTTTAGTGATCGTTGGCATTGGAGTCAGTGCAATGTTGGCTTCGTTGAATACGTGGATGCTGCTGACCGCGACAGTAGAAGATGCTCTGATGGCAAGTTTATGGGGAGCCGGAAATCTATCCGGTGCTACCTGGTTTGATGTGTGGCTGATCGCTTGCGGGGCAATAATCTTCGGCATCGGCGCGGTATGCCTGTTACGTCCAATGCGCATTATACAAATCGGTATCCCCTTCGCTACCGCTCTTGGCTTGCACGTGCATCGGGTGCAGTTGCTTGCCATCGTGGTTGGCATCGGATTGATTGCAATAGCTACGTCCACTGTCGGTCCGATTGCCTTCATTGCCCTTGCAGCTCCCCATATTGCCCGTCGTGTTGTGCGCCTCGACGGATTGGTATTAGGCACGTCTGCTGCCGTCGGAGCATTGTTGTTGTTATTGGCAGACGTTATTGCTCAGCGGATATATCCAGATTCACCGTTGCCGGTGGGCATTGTTACTGTCTCGATTGGTGGCATCTACTTTTTGTGGCTGCTGTTCCGGGAAGGAAAAGCGCGATGAGCAGATTGCAAGCTGCAAATGCAAGCTTGGGTTACGAATCGACCGTGATTTCACGAAATTTGTCAGTGGAAATCCCAGATGAGAAATTCACGGTGATTGTTGGTCCCAATGCTTGTGGTAAGTCGACCTTGTTGAAAGCATTAGCTCGATTATTGCGTCCGACGCAAGGGCACATCATGTTAGATGGGGAAATAATTCAATCTCTACCCACGAAAAAGGTGGCCCAAGAAATTGGTTTACTGCCGCAAGGCCCTGTAGCGCCGGAAGGCGTGCGGGTCGTGGACTTGGTTAACCGAGGCCGATATCCATATCAAAAGCTTTTTAGTCCTTGGACGCACGACGATGATGCGGCTGTGTCTCGAGCTATGACGGCAACTGGAGTGCATGAATTATCTGGGAAGCTCGTCGACGAACTATCTGGTGGACAGCGGCAACGGGTATGGATGGCGGTTGCGCTAGCCCAAGAGACCGGCATTTTGCTTCTCGACGAACCCACCACGTATCTCGACCTGAATCACCAAATTGAGCTACTGGAACTTTGTCGTAGATTGAATCAAGAAACGGGAGCGACCATGGTGGCCGTGCTGCATGATCTCAACCAAGCCGCGCGCTACGGTGACCACATCATTGCAATGAAACAGGGCGCAATTGTTTCACAGGGAAGTCCCGACCATGTGTTTACAGAAGACTTGCTGAGCGAAGTTTTCGGCGTGAATGCGCGAGTTATTCGTGACCCAGAGTCGGAAACACCCTTGATTATTCCTCGTTGGGTCCACACCTAGAATCCGAACGTGACGATGTGCAATGAGCAGCGTGCGTCGGTGATGAAAGGTAACCTGGGCTGCTATGAACCCAGTGTCGAGGAAACTGATCAAAGCGCGTTATCTTTCAGGTCTGCCCTGGGCCTTATTATTTATTGGTGCCTCCATCGCAGCCGCCGTGTTCTGGAGCAATTGGTTGTGGATTGTCACCGCCGTCATAGTCGCCTTCGTCCTTTTTCGCATCTGGCTCATTCCACGGCAGGTGAAACTGCTTGGCTGGAAAGAAACCGACGACGAACTTCTGATCACCCGCGGCAAAATTTGGCACACCTTCACCGTCGTGCCGTATGGGCGGATTCAATTCGTGGATGTTTCTGCCGGCCCCATCGATAAACTCTTCGGCTTGAAAAACGTGAAGCTACATACGGCTTCGTCTTCCTCCGACTCCGATGTCCCCGGGCTAGAAGCTGCCGACGCAGATGCATTACGTCAGCGCCTGTCCGAAAAGGCTCGTGAGAGGATGAGCGGTCTATGAGTTCAGCAGAAAACCCTCAGCCACACGATCAGCACCCCAGGGCTTCGCACCCAACTGCCGCAGAACCAGCAGCCACACACCCAGCGGCCGAGGTACAAACCAACCAGCAGCAGTGGCACCGCGTCCATTTCCTCACTCCGATCCTGGAGTTCTGGTCGCTGCTCGTTGGTTTGGCCGTCGTCATTTTCGTCAACATTAATTCGACGATTATCAACACGGTCTCCAGTTGGGCAGATGGCGAACACCTGACCGACTTGCTGGTTGGCACCGCGATTCTGCTCGGCATCGCGGTACTCATCGTGGGACTGTCGTATTTCTGGTGGCGGGCCATGGGCTTCCGGCTTGACGACGAAGAAATCGCGCGGAAAAAGGGCGTGTTTTCTACCCAAGTGCGCTCGGCACGGTTCAATCGCATCCAAGCCGTCGACATCGTCGAGCCGTTCGTCGCCCGCATCTTTGGCCTCGCGAAAGTCCGCGTCGAGACGGCCGGCGGCTCGGATTCTGTAATTGAAGTCGAATATCTGCGCAAGAAAGAAGCAGAACGCCTACGCGCGGAAGTTCTGCAGCGCGTGCGTGGTGAAAAATCAACCGAGCCTGATACCGCGCACTCGGGCATCGCAGAACCCGGTGCACCGGAAGCGACGCCGGCAGAAACCCCAGCCGGTGATGCCGCGCAAACACACAAGCCTGATCTCGCCCATCCGGCTCATTCGACTGACCAGTCGAACCGCGTAATCATCCCGCCGATTCCCGACGGACGGGTGCTCGGCTCACGGGCGCTGCGTCCCAGCACCGTGATCGCGGCTTTCGTCGTACTTGCCCAGCTGTTTACCCCTCTGAATATCATTTCCAGTTTCGTCATCGTCTTTGCCGCCCTGGGCACGTTGCTTGGCCACCTCAACAACGCGTGGCAATTCACCGCCACGCTCAACGAGACCGGCGGGCCGAACAACTCTCCGTCCCTCGACATCGCGTACGGGTTAACCAGCAGGCGTCGGCAATCAGTGCCGCTGAACCGCATTCACGCCGTCGAAATCAGCCAACCCGTCCTGTGGCGGCTGACTGGCTGGTGGATCGTGCAGGTAGACGTCGCAGGTTATGGCGCGCTGTCCGGTAGCGATTCCGGCTCCACGATGATCTTGCCCGTTGGCAGCAAACAACAGGCCCAACAGATCGCCGCACTGGTCACCCCGCTTGCCGACGAGCAGCTTGCCGAGTTTGCCCGGCCAGACGGTTTCACCCGCCCCCGGTACACCTCGCCGAAACAGGCCCGTTGGTGCTCGCCGATTGATTACCAACAACAGGGCGTCACGCTTGTCGACGACGCCGTGATCATCCACCACGGGCGAATTGGGCGTAAGGTTGCCATCGTCGCTGAGCCGCACATCCAAGAGCTCTCGTTGCGCAGGGGGCCGATACAGGCGCTGCTTGGTTTGCGCAGTTTACGCCTGGACCTGGTCGGCGGGCCAGTGAGCATGGTAGGTGCGGATCTTTCCCCAGGCGATGCCGAAGAACTCCTCGAATACTTGCGCCAGCGCACGTTGCCAGAACTAGAACAGGCGGGGACTTTTCACTAGATTCCGCCACTAAAACCCAACTGCCGCCACGCCTCAAATACCGCGACGGCCGCTGAATTCGACAGGTTCATCGACCGGCGCGCCGGCAGCATGGGAATGCGCACCTGCTCGGTCACCCGCGGGTGCGCAAGTGCCTCAGCTGGCAGACCGGTGGGTTCTGTGCCAAAGAGTAAAATATCGCCGTCTTGGTAGTTGACGTCGGTGTGAAAAGTACTGGCACCAGTGCTAAAAGCAAAGAGCCGGCCGTCGGCAAGCGAATCCAAGCACGCATCCAAGTTCGGGTGGATCTGCAGATCCGCCAAATCGTGATAATCCAGCCCCGCGCGTTTCAAATGTTTATCGTCGAAATTGAAACCCAGCGGCTCCACCAAATGCAGGTGGGCGCCGGTTACCGCAGCTAAACGGATCGCGTTGCCGGTATTCGAGGGGATTACCGGATTATCAAAGACAACATGCAAATCGGCCATGGCAAGAGTCTAGAATGGTAGCCGTGACTGCATTGACATTGGATGGAAAACTCTACCGAGACGAAATCTTCGACGATCTGAAAAAGCGCGTCGACAAGCTGCGCGAAAAGGGCATTACCCCTGGTCTGGCCACTGTGTTGGTGGGCGATGATCCAGGTTCGCACAGCTACGTCAAAATGAAGCACCGCGACTGCGAAGCCCTGGGCATCAACTCGATCCGTCGCGATCTCCCTGCTGATATCAGCCAGGAAGAACTGCTCGCCGTCATCGATGAGCTCAATGAAGACCCAGCCTGCACCGGCTATATTGTGCAGTTGCCGCTGCCGAAGCACCTGAATGAAAACGAGGTGCTAGAGCGCATCGACCCGGACAAGGACGCCGACGGCCTGCACCCAGTGAACTTGGGCAAGCTTGTGCTCAATGAGGATGCACCGCTGCCGTGCACCCCGAACGGTTGCATCTCGCTGCTGCGTCGTTTCGGCGTGGAACTCAACGGCGCAAAAGTCGTGGTCATCGGGCGTGGCGTGACCGTTGGCCGCCCGATTGGTCTGATGTTGACTCGCCGCAGCGAAAACTCTACTGTCACCCTGTGCCACACCGGAACCAAGGACCTGGCGGCAGAAACCAAGGCCGCCGATGTCATCATCGCCGCTGCTGGCGTGCCACACATGCTCACCGCAGACATGATTTCCGAGGGCGCTGCCGTGCTGGACGTGGGCGTTTCGCGTGTCGACGGCAAACTCGCCGGCGATGTGGCACCCGAGGTATGGGACAAGGCCGGCGCGGTCTCGCCCAACCCCGGCGGCGTGGGCCCCTTGACCCGCGCCTTCCTGGTGCACAACGTGGTGGAGCGCGCAGAATTGCATGCCGGATAAACCACACTCGCACCGGGCCAGTGGCCGTACCGAATCATCGGTCGGTGACGGTGCTCGTCGCCTGAGCACCCACCGGAACAAGGTCGACCGCAGCGGCTTGGCCAACCCGCATGATCTGAACCTGGCGCCCTCGCGCATACCCGGGTGGTTGCAGTGGGTCGGGATGGCCGCGTTTATCGTGCTGCTGGCCGCCGCCGCCTGGTTTTTGGTGGCGGATCATTGGCGTCGTTCCACGTTTGCCCTGGGCGTGGCGATGCTCTGGCTGGCTGCGTTGCGGCTGACCTGTGATTCCGCAAAACTGGGCGTTTTTGCTGTGCGTTCGCGCAGGTTCGATGCTTCGTTCAGTGCTGTTGCAGGCGCAGCGCTGATGTTTTTGTCTGCCTCGGTGGATGCACTGGGAAGTTAGCGTGCGATAATTTGCTCGCGCTGGCCAGCTAACTGGCGCGCGGGGCAGTTAGACGCACAGGGCAGTTAGCTGTGCGCCGCGCATAGCTTCACAGAGTAGAAAGTTGCACCAATGTCACCAATGGATACCTGGGAGCCCGCACTGGGCACCGCACCGCTGCTAGGCATCGCCGCGGCCGCCGTCGCAATGATTTTGCTGATGGTGATTTATTTCCGCATCCACGCATTCATCACCCTGATCACCGTCTCCGCGCTGACGGCCTTGGCCACGGGAATCCCGCTGGAAGGCGTCGTCCCTACCATGACCGACGGTTTCGGCTCCACCTTGGCATCGGTGGCTTTGCTGGTCGGCCTGGGTGCGATGCTTGGTCGTTTGGTGGAAAACTCCGGTGGTGCGCAGTCGCTGGCGGAACTGCTGGTGAGCAAATTTGGTGAGAAGCGGGCCCCGTTCGCCCTGGGGGTGGCATCGCTGCTGATGGGCTTTCCCATCTTCTTCGACGCCGGGCTCATTGTCATGCTGCCGGTGATTTTTGCGGTTGCGCGGCGTCTGGACGGTCCGATTCTGGCTTATGGCATCCCGGCAGCCGGCGCGTTTTCTGTCACCCACGTCTTCTTGCCACCACACCCAGGGCCGGTGGCAGCTGCCGAATTCTACAACGCGGATATCGGGCTGATCTTGCTGTTCGGCCTGCTTATCGCCTTGCCGACGTGGTATATCTCCGGCTACCTGTGGGGGCAATTCCTGGGCCGCAAATACCCGCTGCCGGTACCGGATCTGCTGTTGGGGGCGCGTTCTGAGCCACCGAAAAACCCGGCGGGCGCTGGTTCCGTCGCTACGATCCTGCTGCTACCCATGGTGCTCATCTTCGGCAATACCGGCGCGAACACCGCCGCCACCGCTGGCTGGATCGATGGCGATTCCGGGCTTGTGCAGTTCCTGCGTTTCCTTGGGCAAACCCCGATCGCCTTGCTGATTACAGCCTTCGCCGCCATCGCTGTGTTGGGCTTGCGTAGGGGAGTAAGCCGCGAAGCCATCGAAAAATCCATGGACGGCGCGCTCGGGCCCATCTGCTCCGTCGTGCTGATCACCGGTGCTGGCGGCATGTTCGGTGGCGTATTGCGTACCTCGGGCATTGGCGACGCGCTCGCCGAATCCATGGAAGGCATGGGCATCCCCCTGATCCTCGCCGCCTACCTGATCGCTGCCGCGCTTCGCGTTGCCCAAGGCTCGGCGACCGTCGCCTTGACGACGGCCGCAGCATTGATGGCACCGGGCGTGGCTGCCGCGGATTACTCCGAAGTCGCGCTGGCGCTGATCGTCTTGGCGACAGCCGCCGGTTCCGTCATTGCCTCTCACGTCAACGATTCTGGCTTCTGGCTGGTGGGCCGGCTGATGGGCATGGATACCGCGACTACTCTGAAGACCTGGACGGTGAATCAAACCTTGATCTCCGTTATCGGTTTCGCCCTGGTCATGGTGATCTACGGCGTCAGCGCGCTGTAATCCAGTCCTTCATTGCCTCCGCCACCAGTGTTGGTGGTTCGGCGACATCAAAACTCGCGCCGGGTTCATCGGCACGCAGCGGCTCCAAAGTTGCCAGCTGTGAATCCAGCAAATGCGCCGGCATGAAATGCTTTGTGCGCTCCAACATGCGTTGCTCCAGCAGTTCGCGTGAGCCCGTGCAGTGCACAAATACGGCGCCGGGGCATTCGGCGAGCAACACTTCGCGGTAGCTGCGCTTCAACGCGCTGCAGGCAACGATGGCGCCGTGCTCCTGCTCGGCGAGCCAATTTCCCACGCGCCGCAACCACGGCCAGCGATCGTCGTCGTCAAGCGGGATGCCGCTGGTCATTTTGTCGATATTGGCTTGCGGGTGAAAATCGTCCCCGTCGAGGTAAACCAGGCCCAAAAGGTTCGCCAGTTCCGTGCCGACGGTGGTCTTCCCGCTCCCAGAAACCCCCATCACCACGATGTGATGGGGCAGTGGTGCATCCGGTGCATGTTCAGGCATGTTGGTGATCCTAACACCTGCCGGGAACCTCACTGGTGGCTGTGTTGCTGTGCCTCGGCATCGTTATGTCGGGGCAAGCCCAAACTTGCTGCGTATGCCGTAATCGCACTTGCTTGCGCCGGTGCCGCGATCGAGATGACGTCGCGCAGGTACGGCCACAGACGCGGGTGGTCTTCGCCGTAGTAGCTTTCTGCCAGGAACGCGAAATCCACGCAGTAGTCTATGCCGGCGTGCCCCAGTGCTTCCTCGGCCGCGTAAACGGGCAAACTCGGCTCAATTTCTTCACTGAAAAAATATGTCCAGGTTACCCAGCGCGCAATTTCTGCCCCAGCACACGCATCCGGTGAGTTCACCACGTCCTTGGCCGCGGATAAATGCAGAACAAGCGCATCGTTAATCGTATTTTTCGCTGCCTCGCTTCCTGCCAGGCTTAGTGCACGGTTGGTGGCAAGGTACCTTATGAATTCCTCGAGGTACGGCAAAACTAATTCTGCGTACTCGTGGTCGAGGAAATGCCGAAAAATCATCATCATTTCTTCACACCGAGCAGCTTGCTCGCGCTTGCCGACGCCCACGTTCAGACCTGATTGCACACCACCCCCAGTTGGCGAGCTAATTTCTGTCCACTGCGGCGGCAGAAAACTGCCAATGGCTTTGCCAAGGCGATCTTCGAGAAACTCTGAGATACTCACGGACGTGCCATTATGCGCCAAAATGTGCAGCTGTAGCGGGAGCTGCACCTGTGGTTCCCACTGAAAAACTTGCCGGAAGGCACTAACGATTTGATTAGGGGTGGCGGTGTCCACGAAGTTCTCGAGGAAACGATCCTTGGGCTTGGGATATAATGCGATGCTGCGTAAACCGACGGCGACGCAGTGCTTGCACCATTGATGCTGCACAGGGCAGGTGCAATAGGTGATCGGGGTTCCTTCGACCAGCTTGATGTGCACCTCGTAGGGATGAATTGCCGAGCCTTGCACAAAAGCTTTAATAACTTTGTCGGTCACTGTGTGCCCTGAAATTGCCGCGGGATCGATATTGGAGCCCTTGTGGAAGCTTCCCGAATCTGTGTGGCCGGCGATGTAGCTAGGCGTAAGGAGGTTAATTAAATAAGATTTCTGTGGCAACGACATAACTTAAGAATACGATGCCGCTGCACACAGAGGCTCACAGGTTCGAATGTTAGTTCTAATTCATAATTTCTGTCGTGCTCTAATCAATGAATGCTGACGCCGAAATTTGCCGAGTCCAGCGTAGCCCTATAGCGGGCAGGCTTAAATGCTGTATGGCTCCGGCAGAGACAGCTTTAAGAACTTGCGCAGAATACGATCCAGCTGACGAGATTCGGTCAAAAAGGCGTCATGTCCCACGGGAGAGACGATCTTGGCCATGCCCAAGAAATTCCCGATATTGCGCGAAAGGTGCTCTTGTTGGTGGTAAGGGTACAAAATATCGGTGTCGACGCCGACGATCATGGTTGGCACCGTGGAGCCGCCGAGTGCGCGGTTGAGCCCGCCGCGTCCGCGACCAATATCGTGCCGGTTGAGTGCTTCGGTGAGCGCGACGTACGAACCCGCGTCGAAGCGTTTCGAAAGCTTAATGCCCTGATGCTCCAGGTAACTGTTGACGGCAAAGCGCTGGCTGGGGTCGCGGAACTGGCCAAACGGGTTCTCGCCCTCGTTGGCATCGGAGCCGAAACGCTCATCAATTTCTTGCTCGCCGCGGTAGGTCAGGTGCGCGATCCGTCGCGCGGCGCAGAGGCCTTCCAGCGGATAGTCCTCCGTTCCGTAATAATCACCACCGTGCCAGTTCACATCGCGCTCAATGGCAGAGATCTGCGCGCATTGAATGCCAATCTGCCACCCGGATGCGCGAGCCGAAACCGCCAGGATGCACACTGCATTCATCAGCTCTGGATAGAGCAAAGACCATTCGAGCGCTCGCGCACCACCCATCGAGCCACCGATGACGGCGTGAATTTTTTGCAACCCGAGCGCGTCGACAAGCTGGCGTTCCGCGGCCACGATATCGCGAATTGATACCGCCGGGAAGCGTGAACCCCAAGCGTGCCCGTCGCTCGCGATGCTGGAAGGACCCGTAGAACCATGGCAACCCCCAAGCGCATTGATGCAGATAAAACACCAACGCGAAGTATCGAGTGCGCGGCCGGGGCCAAGAATTTCACCCCACCAATCGGCCACGTCGGACGAGCCCGTGAGCGCATGCTCGATCAGGATGACGTTGTTCGGCCCGTCGAGTTCGCCGCGGAAAGAGCCGAAAACGTGATAGCCCAGGGTGACTTCGTCCATCGTGGCACCAGCTTCCGTGCGGAATTCACCGATATTGGCATGGTTCAGCGTGGAGGTGGGGCCAAATGGCGTGGCGTGAGGCATAATCGATAGCTTTCCGACGAGGGCGGTAACTTGCTTCACACAGTGTAGGTGAACAGAGCTGTCTAGTTATAGAATTATATTCCGCTTGTGCGCTGACGCTAATTTTCGCTTTTTGTGATGTGGCTGACATACTAGTGGCTAGTGCTCAACAATCTGTGATCAATCCTGATCACTCTTGACGACGGAAAGGCTCCAGCTCGTGAGCGAAAAACACATCTCGGCCTCCCAGCAGGCAGAAAACTCGAACAACGCCGGGGTCGGCCCGGAAGTACGTGGAGAGAAACCCAACAACGCGAAATGGGCGCTGGCGCTTTTTGGTACCGCCGTCGGTGCCGGTATCCTGTTTCTCCCGATCAACGCCGGTAGTTTTGGCTTCTGGCCACTGCTGGTGGCCACGCTGATGATCGGCCCGATGGCATTTTTGTCGCACCGCGCTTATGCCCGCATGCTCAGTGGTTCCTCGCAACAAGGCCAAGACGTTTTGGAAGTCATCACCGGCTTCTTTGGCAAAAATATCGGCATCTTTGTTGCCTTGATTTACTGGTTTACGGTGTTCCCGATCGTGATGATCTACGGAATCTCGATCACCAACACCGTCGACAGCTTCATTCAAAACCAGCTCAACGGCCCAGAAATCTCGCGCCCAATCTTGGCGACGCTCTGCGTGGGCCTGATGACGCTCGGCTTTGCCCTGGGGCGTAACACCGCGCTGGTAGTCGCGCAGTTTGTGATCTACCCACTGATCATCGCGTTGGCTGCTGTTTCGCTGTATCTGATTCCGCAGTGGGATTTCAGTTCCTTCTACCACTACAGCGCGGATGGCTTCGTCGCCAACCTCGGCGACATTATCTTGATCATGCCGGTGCTGGTGTTCTCGTTTAGCTTCCTGGCGGCAATCTCGCAGTTCGTGCTGGATACCGAGCGTTTCTACGGCAAAGATGCTGAAAAGCAGTCCTCGAAGATCATCCTGATCGCCACCGCTTTGCTGACGATTTTCACCATGTTCGGGTTAAACGACAAAAAGTGTGTGCCAAACCCCGAATATCTACACCCCTAGCAG
>NZ_JAPJNQ010000040.1 GCF_030826625.1 Corynebacterium sp.
GCCTTCTCCCTGGGTGGGGAATCCTCCACCTGGTTGTTTACCACTTTCCAATTAGTCTTTTTGCTCGGCGTAATCGCTGGCTCGCCGTTTGTCCACGATCGTTTCCAAGCCATCGCGCTGGCAATGATTGCCGGCGGGGCAGGCGGTAATCTCATTGACCGTCTGTTCCGCGAGCCGGGTTTTTGGTTTGGTCACGTGGTGGATTTCATCTCCGTGGGGGATTTCGCCATTTTCAACGTTGCCGATTCTTTTATCACCGTCGGCGTCGGATTGTTCCTGGTTGCCGTGCTAACTGAGGAGCGCCGGGTGCGTGCGGCGGGCAGCGACGATGACGGAGAAGACAGCACCAGCACCCGCACCAATAGCAACAGCACCAATAACAACGGAAACGAAGTCGCACAGGAGGCCAGCGATGAGCACTAATAACCGCGAAACCCGCTCGCTTCCAGTCCCCGAAGGTCTCGCTGGCATGCGCGTGGATGCAGCGCTGGCAAAACTATTGGGATTATCGCGCACCGTCGCCGCGAATTTGAGCGCGGACGGAGATGTGCTTGTCGACGGCGCCGTCGTCGGCAAGTCTGAACGCCTGCACGAAGGTGCGTGGCTGGAAGTTACACTGCCGGAACCGGCGAAACCACTGGTGCCGAAAGAAGAGCTCGTCGAAGGCATGGATATCCTGTATTTCGACGACGACCTCATCGCCGTGCACAAACCCGTTGGCGTCGTCGCCCATCCCACGGTGGGCTGGGACGGTCCTACTGTAGTCGGTGGTCTCGCCGCGGCTGGATTTCGCATTTCCACCTCTGGCCCGCCGGAGCGCAAAGGCATTGTGCAACGCTTAGACGTCGGAACCTCTGGCGTGATGGTGGTTGCAGCTTCGGAACGGGGATATAGCAGCCTGAAAAATGCCTTCCGGCAGCGAAACGTCTCCAAGACTTATCACGCGCTGGTGCAGGGGCTGCCAGATCCGATCGAGGGTACGGTCGACGGCTCGATTGGGCGCCACCCGAGTGCCGGGTGGAAATTTGCAGTGACTGACGACGGAAAGCGCGCGATCACGCATTACCGCCTGCTAGAAGCCTTCCGCGAAGCCAGCCTGTTGGAGATTTCCCTCGAAACCGGGCGTACGCACCAGATCCGCGTGCACATGTCCGCTTTGGGGCACCCGTGTTGTGGAGATCCGATGTATGGCTCCGACCCGAACCTTGCGCAGCGACTTGGCCTGCAGCGGCAGTGGTTGCACGCAGTCAAGGTTGGTTTCCATCACCCAGGTGACGGCCACTGGATGGAAATTGAAGCGCCGTACCCAGATGATCTTGCCGACGCGCTGGGCAAACTCCGGCAGTGACCAGGCTGGGCAATGACCAGGCTGGCAGCAACAAAACCAATCGATGCAGCAGGTATAGCGCGATGAACACCCGAACCATTGGCGCCATGCTAGTGATCATCTCACTGGTGGCGACTGTGCTCTGGTTGGCCGGCGGCAGCGATTATGCTCGCCCGCGCCCGTTTGCTGGCGATCATTTGGGCCCGCAGTCTGGGCAGACCCACGCTGAATACCGCGAGCTTGCCGACGATTCTTTGGCCGTAGCGCTTCGGCGTGCGCCGTCGGAAAACGCTTTTTCTATGCTCGGTTTCACCACGCCGCTTTCGGCAATGCAGACCGGAGAGTTCGTTGCTGATCTGCAGCGGGTGGGCAGCATCATCACGAGGGAGGGGAAGATCCTGGCAACCCCAGAGCCGGTAGCCGGGGCTAGACGCGCCGATGCAATTCGCACCACGTTAGCTGCCGCCGATAGCGCGGAGATCATTGCGGTCATCGTCTTCGACACTCCAACAAACCTGGCTCCGTTGACTGATCAGCCAGCGGTCCACACCATCGAAGTCTTGCCGCCTGATGCGGTGTGGTCGCAATTCGGGATTAGTCCACCGAGCCTGCCTGCCCCGGAAGCCTTTGAATTCGACTAGACTGCGTGCCTATGAAGAAGCGAGAATCGATCACCTTCACCTTCGCCTTGCTGGCGATTTTTGTGGGATGTTTCAGCCTGGTCATTGGCGTGTTCAATGGCTCTTTTGCCTGGCCAGGGTTGCTTGCCGTGCTTTTCGGGGCCGTCGCTGCGTTTTATATTCTTCGCGCCCACTCTAACCAAGAAAAGGCCTTAGAACAGCACGCTTGAGAACCAGCCACCGGGCGCTAAACTAACGCCATGGCTAAAAATTCCTCTTTCGTCCACCTGCACAACCACACAGAGTTTTCCATGTTGGACGGTATGGCCAAGGTGGATTTGCTATCGGAAGAGGTCAACCGGCAAAAAATGCCAGCTGTGGGTATGACGGACCACGGCAATATGTTCGGCGCCGATGCGTTCTACCGCCGCATGACGGCCAACGGCATCAAGCCAATCATCGGCATTGAGGCCTATATGGCCCCGGAATCTCGTTTTAATAAAAACCGTGTGCGCTGGGGAACACCGGATCAAAAGCGTGATGACGTCTCTGCTTCCGGTGCTTATTTGCACCAGACGATGTTGGCGGAAAACGCCACCGGCTTAAAGAATCTGTTCAAACTCTCGTCGCTGGCTTCCTATGAAGGTCAACTGGGTAAGTGGCCACGCATGGATGCTGAGCTCATCGCAGAGCATGCCGACGGCATCATCGCAACCACCGGTTGCCCATCGGGGGATGTACAGACTCGCTTGCGCCTGGGGCAGTTTAACCAAGCTCTGGAAGCAGCGGCGATGTGGCAGGACATCTACGGTAAGGAAAACTACTTCCTGGAGTTGATGGATCACGGCCTTGACATCGAAAAACGCACAAGGGATCAACTGCTCGAGATCGGCAAGCGCCTGGATCTGCCGCCACTGGTGACTAACGACTGCCACTACGTGCTGCAATCACAGGCGAAAGCCCACGAGGCGATGCTGTGCGTGCAAACCGGCAAGACTTTCCAAGACCCGGATCGCTTCAAATTCGACGGCGACGGTTACTACATCAAATCCGCGCAACAGATGCGCGAATCGTGGGATCACATGGTCCCGGATGGTTGCGATAACACCTTGTGGATTGCCGAGCGCGTCGGTGATTATTCCTCGATGTGGGAAGAGCACTCCCATGACCGCATGCCGATTGCCGACGTGCCAGAAGGCTATACACCGACCACGTGGTTGCACCATGAGGTGATGGAAGGCCTGGCAGAACGCTTTCCTGGTAAAGACATCCCGCAGGAATACATTGACCGCGCGGAATACGAGATCGACGTCATCGACGGCAAAGGCTATCCGTCGTATTTCTTGATCGTTGCCGAGATAATCAAATATGCCCGCTCGGTGGGGATTTGGGTTGGCCCGGGGCGTGGTTCGGCTGCGGGTGCGCTGGTGGCCTACGCGCTGACCATCACCAATATTGACCCCATCGAGCATGGTCTGTTGTTCGAGCGTTTCTTGAACCCGGAGCGTCCGTCGGCACCCGATATTGATATTGACTTCGACGACCGCCGTCGTGGTGAGATGATCACCTATGCCGCACAACGTTGGGGTGAAGACAAGATTGCCCAGGTGATCACCTTCGGCACCGTGAAAACCAAGCAGGCGATCAAAGACGCCGCGAAGGTGCACTTTGGCCAACCTGGATTCCAAATGGCCGACCGCATCAACGGTGCCCTGCCGGCTCCGATTATGGCGAAGGATATTCCGCTTTCGGGAATCATGGACCCGGAGCATGAGCGCTATTCCGAGGCCACAGAAGTCCGTAACCTCATCGAATCTGACCCGGACGTGAAAAAGATTTATGACACCGCCCGCGGCTTGGAAGGCGTGGTGCGCCAACCAGGCGTACACGCGTGTGCGGTGATTATGGCTTCGGTGCCGTTGATGGAACACATTCCGATGTGGAAGCGCAACGCGGATGGTGCGATCATCACGGGCTGGGATTATCCGGCTTGCGAGGCCATTGGCCTGTTGAAGATGGATTTCTTGGGGCTGCGCAACCTCACCGTCATTGGTGATGCGCTGCGCAATATCAGGCAAAACCGGGGCGAAGAAATTGACCTGGAAACTCTGGTTCCCGATGCCGAGGAAGTCTCGGAGGTCTACCGCCTGCTGTCGCGAGGCGAAACCTTGGGCGTGTTCCAGCTCGACTCCACGGGCATGCAAGAGCTGCTGAAACGCATGAACCCGACGGGCTTTAAAGATATCGTCGCCGCGCTTGCGCTTTATCGCCCAGGACCGATGGGTGTCAACGCCCACCTGGATTACGCCGATCGCAAAAACGGGCGCAAACCCATCACCCCGATTCACCCGGAGCTGGCGGAACCTCTCGAGGACATCCTGGCAGAAACCTATGGCCTGATCGTGTACCAAGAGCAGATCATGCGTATTTCACAGAAGCTGGCGAACTACACCGCCGGCGAGGCGGATGGTTTCCGTAAAGCCATGGGTAAAAAGAAACCCGAAGTGCTTGCACAACAATACGAGAAATTCTCGTCAGGCATGGCAGAAAACGGCTATTCCAAAGAAGCCTGCGATAAGTTGTGGGGTGTCATCGAACCCTTCGCCTCGTACGCGTTTAACAAATCGCACGCGGCAGGTTATGGTCTGGTCTCGTTCTGGACGGGTTACCTCAAGGCTTATTACACCGCGGAATACATGGCCGCGCTGCTGACCTCGGTGGGTGATAAGAAAGACAAATCAGCGATTTACCTCGCAGACTGTCGCCATCTGGGCATCAACGTGTTGCCGCCGGACGTCAACGAATCTGACGTGGAATTTATGGCCGTCGGCAAGGACATCCGCTACGGCATGGGGGCGGTGCGCAACGTCGGCACGGAAGTGGTGAACTCGATCATTAAAACTCGTCGACAAAAGGGTGCGTACCGTTCGTTTGGCGATTACCTGGACAAAATCGAACTGCTGCCGTGTTCCAAGCGCATCACCGAAGCCCTAATCAAAGCCGGCGCCTTTGATTCCTTGGGCCATCCCCGCAAAGGCTTGATGCTGATTCAAGAAGATGCCGTCGATTCCGTGCAATCGACGAAGAAAGCTGCAGACAAGGGACAATTCGACCTGTTTGCTGGCATGGGCGGCGATGATGCCGAGAACAACGCCTTCAGCATTACCGTCCCGGATGAATCCTGGGAGCGCAAGCATGAATTGGCGCTGGAGCGCGAAATGCTCGGGCTCTACGTTTCTGGTCACCCGCTTGATGGGTTTGAACAGGCGCTGGCATCGTATACCGATACTGCACTGACGACGGTGGTTTCCGGTGAGCTAAAACCGAAACAGAACGTGGTGATCGGTGGCATCATCTCTAGCGTTGATCGGCGCTTTTCCAAAAAGGACGGCTCACCCTGGGCGATCGTCACGATCGAAGATCACCACGGTGCGCAGGTTGACGTCTGGGTGTTCAGCAAAGCTTATTCTCTGGTGGCTGAAGATATCGTCGAGGACAATATTGTGCTGTTCAAAGCCCAGATCCAGGTGTGGGGCGATGGTGATCAAAAAGTAATCGGCAACGACATGCGAGTTCCGGAACTCGGACGGGGCGGGGGAGCAGGCCTGCCATTGCGACTGCACTTGACGACGCAACAATGCTCGCTGGAAACCATCGCCGCGCTGAAGTCCGTGCTGCTGGAACATCCTGGTGATACTGAGGTTTATTTGACCCTCAGCCACGGTGAGGCAGAAGAAGTTTTGGTGTTGGGCGATCATCTCGCAGTCGAGCGATCGAACAGTTTGATGGGAGATTTGAAAGCCACGATGGGCCCAGGGATCGTCATGGCGCAAACTTAGGTTGTGCTTGTTGCTGGTTCGACTTGTTGCTGAGTTCGATTTATTGCTGAGCTCAACTTAGTGCAGCCTCCAACTATGTGCTGTGTGCAGGGGGTGGTTACAATAAGTGGCTATGACTTCCCCGCAGACTGCCACAGCGTCCCCTGATAATTTCGAGCCCGTGCGGGCTTCTGATATTCAGCTTGCGCAGTCCCGAATTTCGAGCGTCATCGCGCCTACCCCCTTGCAATACTGCCCGCGCCTGTCTCAAGAAACCGGCGCAGAAATCTTTTTGAAGCGCGAAGATTTGCAAGATGTCCGCTCATACAAAATCCGTGGCGCCTATTATTCGATCGCGAAATTGAGCCAAGTCGAGCGCGAAGCTGGCATCGTCGCCGCCTCGGCCGGCAACCACGCCCAAGGCGTAGCCTATGCCTGCCGCACCATGGGCATCAAGGGAAAAATTTTCGTGCCGACGAAAACCCCGAAGCAAAAACGCAACCGCATCAAGGTCCACGGTGGTGAAGCCGTCGAGCTGGTGGTCACTGGGGCCAACTTCGATGAGGCCGCAGCCGCAGCCCGCGAAGAAGCCGCAAAGCATGGTTCGACAGTCATCGAGCCTTTCGACGCCCGCGATACCATCATTGGCCAAGGCACCGTTGCCGCAGAAATCCTGTCGCAACTCTCAGCGCGTGGGCACAGCCTGGATACCGTCGTTGTCCCAGTTGGTGGCGGCGGCCTCCTGGCGGGGATTACCAGTTATTTCGCAGATATGGCACCGACGGCAACACTTGTCGGTGCTGAACCACAAGGGGCGGCCTCGCTGGAAGCAGCCCTGGCCACCGGGGAGCCGGTCACTCTGGAGACCGTCGATGCTTTCGTCGACGGTGCGGCCGTCAAGCGCATCGGCGCGAAACCTTTCCAGATCATCGACGCTAACCGTGAGCGCATCCAGCACCTAACTGTCTCCGAAGGCGCGGTATGCACCGCGCAGTTGGGCTTGTATCAAGACGAAGGAATCATCGCTGAACCCGCCGGCGCGCTTTCAGTGGCAGCATTGCGCAAAATGGATATCGCGCCGGGCTCTGTGGTGGTGTGCATTATCTCGGGCGGTAACAATGATGTGCTGCGTTATGCCGAGATCATGGAGCGTAGCTTGGTCGATCGCGGGCTCAAGCACTATTTTTTGGTTAATTTCTTGCAAGAACCGGGACAGTTGCGGCATTTCTTGATGGAAGTGCTTGGCCCGGACGATGACATCACTCTGTTCGAATACCTCAAGCGCAATAACCGTGAAACCGGGGCAGCGCTGGTGGGGCTGGAACTCGGTGCCGCGACGGATTTGGAACCGTTGTTAGAGCGCATGGCAGATTCATCAATTGAGTGCCAGCGCTTGTTGCCGGGTACTTCGGAATACGACTATTTGGTGAAATAGAACTGAGCGAGGAATGAAACATTGCTATCAGCTGCCCGCAGACGGCGAGTCGTTCCGCGCGGAAATTGAGATTAAACGCTCGCGGTTTATCGGCATCATCGAACGGGTAGCCAATGATGAACAAGCGCGTGGGTTCATCGACCGCGTCCGTGCTGAGTTTCCTGATGCGCGCCACCATTGTTCGGCCTATATTTATCGTGTCGAGCAAGCCAATCCGGTGGAGCGCTCGTCTGACGACGGCGAACCTGGTGGTACTGCCGGAAAACCAATATTGGATGTATTAGCGGGTTCCGGGATGCAGGATTTGGCGTGTGTGGTGGTCCGCTATTTCGGCGGCATTAAGCTCGGCGCAGGAGGGCTGGTGCACGCTTATTCGCAAGCTGCTGGCGATGCGCTTGCGCAGGTGGATCGCCGTTGGCGCTGCCTACGCAACTTGTACGAGGTAAGTTTTTCGCATGCTGATGCGCAGAAGTATGAAGCTGAGCTGCGCGCGAAAAATATCGCCATCACTGATACGCAGTACGGTGCCGAGGTCACCTATACCTTGGCCATTGCCCCGGGTGATTTCGAGCAACTTGAATCGCAGCTTGCGGCGTTGACCGCTGGTACTGCACAGCTGGTGGAAGCTGGGACAGCGTGGGTGGAAAAACGGTAGAATCGACGGACATGAGCATGCAACCTTCTGCGCAAAATCCCATTGAACGACGCAAAGCAGCCGTGCGGAAATATTCCAAAAACGGCGTGATTAGCGTTGGTGCTGGTCTCGGCGGCGGCCTGTTGTTCGCGTTTTTGTTTTCCAGCTCTGGGTTCTGGTTGCTCCTTGGTTTTGTCGTGGCCGTCGTTGGTGGCGTGTACAACTACAACAAGGTGCGCAAGATCATCAACCATCGCGATAGCTATTAATTCTTAGCTCTTTACACCTAGCTCATTTCTCCTAGTTGTTTTGCTACTAGCGTTCACCATTAGCAGCGCTGAATATCACGAACGATTGTGCTGATGAAATCCCAAACAAATGCGACCGCGAAAGCGAATGAACCGTCGGCCTCGCCGGTACGTATTGATGCTTGGCTATGGTCGACGCGATTTTTCAAAACCCGTGCTGAGGCTACCAAAGCGGTCAAAGCCGGGCACGTCCTGATTGGCGATAAGGTTGCCAAGCCGTCGTCGCCGGTGGTGCCGGGGTTGCGAATTACCCTGTGGAAAGATGACCGGGAATTTCGCTTAGAGATTAACGCGACGGTGTCTAAGCGCGTGGGGGCGAAGATCGCGGAGCATTGCTATATCGATCATTCTCCGCCGGCGCCGCCAAAGCCGTTGCAACCGACGGTGCCGAAGCGCGATCCCGGTGCCGGGCGGCCGACGAAGAAAGATCGTCGTGACATGGAGAAATTCACCGGAAAACACCGGAGTTAACAGTTTCGAGCTGGGGCTTGCCGGGAATGCTCAGCACAATTCCGTAAGGATGCTCAGCACAATTCCGTAGGAAAGCCGTGGGCAGCAACCAAGGGTGCTTGGCACAAAAGGCTGTCGCGCCCCCGCGAGAACCCAGATACCCCTTGCGTGTGTTCAGCGGCGACATGCAACCAGGATGTAGCCGATGGGATTGTGCATTCGGTTAATGCCAGGAGAGTGTCGGTATTCGGGGCTAAGAAAATCAGGCTATCGCTGCCCAGCAATCGCGCTAACTGGTCGTGCATGATGGTCAACAAATGGGGGTGCGCTAGCCAGGTTGTTGCCGGTACGGGATGAGATCGCAGCTGCAGCCCTGGCGGAGCACCGTCTCCTAGTAGGTGGGCGGCGGGCCTGGTCCAAAACTGCGTGCCCTGCGGGGTGTGCGCCGCCCGCAGCACATTATCGGCAGCCAAATCCCAAGCGCGGCGCATCGGCAAGTCAAACTCTGCCAATGCCCGGTGACTCAACGTGATCTCAGCAACGCTCAGCGTGACCGCTGTGGAGCGCGAAAGCGGTAGATACGCTAGTGAATCGCAAAATCCATCGTCGCTTAAACCACACTGATCTACCCAGGACGTTGGCCTCATCACTGGGATGCAGTCCGCAAAACCTGGCGGGGTGGCTGTGGCTGTGACTGTGGCTGTGGCTACCGCGGGTGCAGTCATCGGGATCCTTTCGTTGGTTCGCTGGCGTGTTGCCAGGCTCAGCTACAGACTCATTGGACTGTGCACAACCAACGCAGGTTCCCGCTCACAATGGAAGCCGCCGAAACAGCAGCAAACAGCAGCAGCGCTGTTTCAGACTTCAGCCACCGCCACCATCGCATTTATGGCGTGATCACGGGTCGTGAGGCCTTTTCTAACAACACCGCCACCGAATCGAATTGGTAACCAGCCACGACATCCAAGCCCATCTCACAAGTACGGTTTGAGGAAACAAATGCGTCGTAATGCCGGGCATCCAAGCCGGTGCGTTCCTCGCGGGTGGCAGATTCCACCAATTCCGGGTGCAACAATCCGCGATCGCCGGCAGTGCCGCAACACATCGCACCAAACGGAATAGTCGCGCGTCCCGCACGATTGGCGACGGCGACGAGCGCGTCAGTCTGGCTCATATGTTGGGTAGAACAGGCCGGGTGCACTGCGATGGTGCCCATGTCGTGGTGGATCGGCAGGTAATCAATGACATCATCATGCAGCCATTCGACGATGTCGATGATGCGCAGCTCGTCGTAAAGCTGCTTCGTCTCGGCATCCAGCACCTCGGGCACGCCGGACAACAAGCCGTGAGTGCAGCTGGAGGCATCGATGATGATCGGCAACTCGCCACCTTGCGACCACTCGTGGAATTTCCGCACGATCGCGTGCGCCTGGTGGCTAAAGCCATCCTGGTAGCCTTTCGACGACCACGGCGTGCCGCAACAAAAACCGGTGACGTCATCCGGGATCCACAACGACTGGCCGCTGCGGCGGGCTAATTCCACCATGGCGCGCGGCAGGTCGACGGATTCGGGATCCGACCCAGCCGGGCGACCGAAAATCCGGTTCACACAGGCCGGGAAATACACCGCGCTGGCTCCGGCGCGTTCGGTAGCTGGCAAACGGTCCGCTGCCTGCGGCAGCGCGCCAGGCACCGACGGCACCAGATCCGGGTTAATCACATTCCGGGCCATGTTGGCAGCCCACCCAGCGGCTTTTTCGCCGACCTTGTTCGCGCTGATGATGCCAGCACGCGCGAGCTTTTCGACGACATCCCACTTCTGCGCTGTTGTCAGTGCGACCTTTTCCGCGCGCGGGGTCGTCTGCTTGGCGCGCAGGTTCTTCATCACCGCACCGGTATCAATGCTGATGGGGCAGGGGATGGCACACGTACCGTCGGCAGCGCACATATCGACCGCGTCGTACTGGTATTCCTCCTGCAGCTGCTGCAACACCGGCGAGCCGGGGGCTTGGCGCGCCATTTCTCGCCGCAGCACGATGCGCTGGCGTGGGGTCACGGTAGCGTGTCGGGAAGGGCAGACTGGTTCGCAGAAACCACATTCCACGCACGGGTTGATCTCTGCTTCCACGCGTGGGAATGATTTGAAGTTGTGCAGGTGGTTGTCCTCACGTCGGGTGAGTTTCACATCCGGGGCGAGCATGGCCGTGGGATCGATGAGCTGTTTGGCCTCCCACATCAGGTTCCAGGCGGCATCACCCCATTCTTGGCGCACGAACGGTGCCATGTTGATGCCCGTGCCGTGCTCGGCTTTGAGTGAGCCGTTGTATTTGTCGATCACCAGATCCGCGAGTTCACGCAGGAATTCGGCGTATTTATCCTTTTCTTTCGGATCATCAAATTCCGGGATGAGGAAGAAGTGCAGATTACCGAAGGCGGCATGGCCCATGACCATTTCCGGGTAACCATAGCGTGAGAGCAAATGCAGCAAATCGGCAGCAGCCGCACCGATCTGCGCCGGTGGGAAACACACGTCCTCGGTGATCAGCGCCGATCCCTGCGGGCGGTCGGCGCCCAGCAGACCGAATAGCCCGTTACGGATAGCCCAGGCACCGCGGATGTCCGCATCACTGGTGAGAAATTCCAGTTCGGCGCCCAGATCAGCGTCGGCAAGCACATCTTTGACGCGATCCATGGCCGCGGCAAGCTCGTCATCATCGGCGCCACCGACCTCGAGCAAAAGCGCTGCGGATTCGTCGGAAATGTCTGCCCATTCGGCTGGCGCTTGCTCGAAGTTTTCTACCGATTTCTTCATCACTGGCGCGACCATGAGCTCACAGGCCCAGGCACCGGTCTCCATCAGCGGGGCGACGTAATTCGCAGCCTGGAAAAGGTCGGGCAGCATCACCCAGGACACAGCCTTCTTCTTCGGCAACGCGACGGTATCAAGCTCGCATTCGGTGAATGCGCCAAAAATACCTTCGGATCCGACTAACAGGTGCATCAGGATGCGTACTGGTTCTTCTTCGTCCAAGAACGCGTCCAAGCGCAGTCCGTTGGTGTTGCGGATAGAAAATTTCTCCCGCAAGTGTGTAACCAACTGCTCGTCGCTGCGGATCTTGTCGCGCAGCTGCAGCAGGCCAGCGTGCAGTTCCGGCTCCTGCGAGCGGAACTTCGCATCACCGGCGCGCGTGTTGACGATCGTGCCCGAAGGCAGAACGAATTCCGCCTGGCGGATGCTGTGATAGCTATCGTTTTCCAGCCGACAGCGCATGCCACCGGCGTTGTTGGCGAGCACACCACCGATGGTGCACACCGACGTTGATCCGGGGTCCGGCCCCAGCATGAAACCATCGCGGCCGAGTACCGCCTGGGCATCACCGAGAATCACGCCTGGGCGCGACCACAACACCTTGCCGCCGTCGCGAACCTCCATGCCGGTGAAGTAGGTTTTCAGATCGACCAGTAGATCATCGCCCTGAGCCTGGCCGTTCAGTGAGGTGCCAGCAGAACGGAACGTGATATTACGGCCATGGTTGGTGGCATAGCGCATCACGCGCGCTAGTTCCTGCGTGTTGCGGGGTGCGACGATGACCTGCGGGAGCAAGCGGTACGGGCCGCCATCCGAGGCATAGCGGACTACGTCACTAATGCGTGCGTGCACGTTTTCCGGGCCGACGATCGCGCTCATATCGTCGACGAGCTGTTGTTTATCGGCGCGCAGGTGGGAGGTGGGCACGGCATCGCTTTGTGGCGTGGAGTTTTCTGGCCTGCCGTAGCGGTGTGGGTTGGGAGTCAGCAGTTTTTTCATAGTCAATAGCTTATAGGGCAAAGTGGGCGACGCCATATTCTGCTGAATCCGTTAACTGGCTTAATACGCTTGGTACGGTGGCTTATTCTGGTCAGCGTACTGGTAGTACTCGCGGAAAGTCAGGAGCGATGCGGCTTGTTCGTCGACCAGCACGGTGGCGTGCGGGTGCAATTGCAGGGCGGATGCTGGGCACATCGACGAAACCGGCCCTTCCACCGCCGCCGCGATGGCCGCGGCTTTGTTCGCACCGGTGGCAACCAGCAGCAGGTGCCCGGCGCGCCGGATGGTGGCCAGGCCTTGGGTGAGAACGTGCTTGGGCACTTCGTCCGCAGAATCGAAAAAGCGCGCGTTGTCTGTGATGGTCTGTGGCTGCAGAGTTTTCAATCGCGTCACTGAATTGAGCGAGGATGTCGGTTCGTTAAACCCAATATGACCGTTGGTGCCGATCCCGAGCAGCTGGATGGCGACCTGTTTGCGGGTGATCAGCTCTTCGTACTCCGCGGCAGCCTGCAGCGGGTCAGCGGTGTTGCCAGCAGGGGAGTAGACATCGGCATCGTTGATATCGACGTGGTCAGTAAACTCGCGGCGAATGGTGCGGGCGTAGGACTGTTCGTGGTCTGGGGCGAGGCCGACGTATTCATCGAGCATGAACACCGTGCAACCGCGGAAGCTGAGGTTTTCTTGCTTGTGCCTGCGGATTAATTCTTGGTAGGTAGCCAGCGGGGTGGAGCCGGTGGCCAGCCCGAGCACGGTACCGCCGTTGTTGTCTGCGCCGCCGGTGTTTTGTGGGGAGTCGTTGTGATCGGTGTGTACGTAGCTGGCGATGATGTCTGCTGCCTGCTGGGCGACGGCATCTGCGGAGGGGCGAATCAAGATTTCCATGGTGTCTCTGGGCAGCCTTTCAGGGAATGTTTATTGTGATCAGGTTCATTAGCTGGCGGTATGCACCGCGTGGATGGAGTTATTCGGGTTAATGCCAACCAAGTCGACGGGGTTTCCAAGGATCTCAGCATGCTGGTTGAGCACGGCCAACGCGTTCGTGGAGGTAAACGCCACCGCTTCCGATAGACTGTGACGCCGCGAAAAGCGGAGGAACTGCTCGAACAACGTGGTGGTGCCGCCGGCGATAGCTCCGGGGCTGCCATCGCTGGTGGCCAGACGAGCGACGCCAGCTTCTACCGCTACGTCGAGATCGCCGAGCCGGTAGGAGCCGTCGGCAAGCCCGGCTGCTTCCATTGCATCGGTGATGGCGAATGCTCCCAGGTTTCCGCCGTTCATGACCATGTCCACGGTGCCATCGGCAAGATGGACGCCGTCGCCAATGAGCTCGAGGAAGATCTGGCCACTGCGTGCAGCCGCGAGGCACGCCGCGGCGGTACCGGGAGCGCGGTGGTGGATCTGTGGCATCGCGTTGAATAAGTGTGTTGCGGTAACTGTCACGCCCAAATCTGCTGCCTGGTTGATGACCGTCAGCGTGGAATCGTAATCAGCGTTCGAGTGCCCCAATGATGCGATGATGTCGTGTTCAGCGCAGAGCTGCAACAGCTCATCGCCGTGCTCAGTCTCGGGTGCGAAGGTAATAGAACGGACCGTGTTATCAGAAGCATCGATCACGCGGGCAAAAATTTGCGGATTGCCGGGCATGATCTTGCTCGGATCTTGCGCGCCGCATTTACCTGGATTGATAAAAGGGCCTTCCATGTGGATGCCCTCGATCAGCCCTTCGTCGACAAGCGGGGCCAGACGTTCAGACTGTCGCGCTAATTCGTCGCCCGTGCCAGAAACCAGGCTGGCCAGCATGCGTGTGGTGCCGTGGCTGCGGTGATACAACGCCGCCCGTCGACAATCATCGGCGCTCCCGGTGGGAAAGGCCCCGGCGTTGCCGCCGTGATTGTGTAAGTCGACGAAGCCGGGAACCCAGGTGATCGCGCCTTCCCCGGGTAGTGGCTCAATGCAGGTGACCACGCCGTAATCATCGAGGGTGATGCGTGCGTTGTTCCACACCTGCTGTGCGGTGACGAGTCTGCCTTCGAGATGATGCGGAAGCGGGGGCTTTCCGGCAGAAACAGAAGGGGTCATGGTTCTCCTGTGGAGTGGTTCCTGCAAGGTGTACCTGCGAAATGCTTTGTCGAAATTCTACCCCACCCAGACATAAGACGTATGATGTTTGCAGAAAGTTGTGCACGAACCATACACGCACGTCGTCAGGAGCGCAGAAGACATGCCAGAAAACATCACGCCGTTCCATGGGGTAGTACCGCCGATCGTCACCCCATTTAACGAAGATTTCACCATCGATACCGAGTCCTTGCGTGCGCAGGTTGAGCGCATGATTAAAGCCGGAATCCATGGACTTTTCGCCCTCGGCTCATCCGCCGAGGTTGCGTTTTTGACCAGGGAAAACCGCCAGGTCGTGCTCGATACCATCATCGAGCAAAACGCTGGACGCCTGCCAGTTGCCGCCGGTGTCATCGACATGACCACCCCGCGCTGCCTGGAACACGTCGCCGACGCCCGCGAACGCGGAGTCGATGCCCTGGTTGTCACCGCGCCGTTCTATGTGCGCACCCACCCCAACGAAATCGCCGAGCACTTCCGCCAAATCCACGCCGCAGCGCCGGAACTTAAACTTTTCGCCTACAACCTTCCGGTTTCAGTCAACGTCGTGCTGGAAATCCCAATGCTGATCAACCTCGCACAAGAAGGCGTATTGGCCGGCATTAAAGACTCTGGGGGCAAAGACGACTACACCCGCGCCATCGTGGCAGCCCGCAAGAGCGCGCAACTGGAGGATTTCGTTATCCTGACCGGCTCGGAAATGACCGTCGACTACGCCTACCTCGGCGGCTGCGATGGCGTGGTCCCAGGCCTGGGCAACGTCGATCCGTACGCGTACGTAGAACTGCACGAGGCATGCACCTCGAAGCAATGGGACCGCGCCGTTGAGATCCAAGAACGCATCAACAAACTCATGTCCGTCGCCTTTGTTGGTGACGGCTCACGCATGGGCGGATCTGCAGCAGGTCTCGGCGGATTCAAATCCGCACTGCACCACCTGGGCATATTCGCCTCGCCACGGATGTCACCAACTCACGTACCACTCAACGACGATGAACACGCTCAGGTTGCTGCCATCGTCGACGAGCACAGCCACGGTGAATAACTGTGCCAAGCACACTGTGTTTCGATATCGGTGGAACCAAAATCGCCTACGGCATCGTCCATGACGACGATCCCACCCACGCGGTTGCAAGCGGGACGGTCCCGGCCCAGCCACACGACTCGTTGCTTGCCGAGCAATTCGACAAAGCCGTAGGGATAGCGCTTGCCGACGCCCAAGCAGCCGGAATAACCCCGGACCGCATCGGGGTCGGCGCGCCGGGCATCGTGCGCGGGCCCAGCGGAACGATTTTGCGCTCTGGCCCCACGGTGCCAGGTTGGCAGGGCACGATCGTCGAAGACATCATCGCCCGGCACACCAATGTTCCCGTCGCCTGTCATAACGACGTTCGCGTATGGGCCTTCGGCGAGCACAAATACGGTGCTGGTCGCAAGATGAGTGGGCGCGTGATCTATTTGTCACTGGGCACGGGCGTCGGGGGAGCCATCGTGACTGATGGCGAGCTGGTATCTGGAACGACCGGCTCGGCAGGTGAGTTTTCTGAGCTGTTGGTGGCCGACCTGCGTGGATTCGCCGAGCGCGTGGAAAATACTTGCTCGGGAAATTCCTTGGCGCGCTACTACAACGTGCTATCGCGTGATCCAGAATTCTCCGAACCGATTGCTTGGGACCATCCAGCCGGCGAGGATGACCTGAGCCTGCCGGAAATCATGGAGCGTTATCACGCTGGCGACCGCCTGGCCTTCGAGGTTGTCGACGGCAACCTCCGTGGTTTCGGCCGTGCATTAGCAGGCTTGTCGTTCGCCCTGGATATCGACGGCATCGTTATTGGCGGTGGTGTCGGTGGGCTTGGTGAGCCGGTACTAGGGGCGCTGCGGGCAGGTTTTGCGCAATGGACAGTTGATTCGGCACAGCGGTTGCCGATCGTCGCTTCGGAACTGGGCAAGCTTGCACCCTTGATGGGTGCAGCCGCCTACGCGCGGGCATACGCGGAATAACAAAATTCTCGAGCTAGATTTCTAGGTTTACAGCAGAAAACAGAAAACAGAAAGCAGACAGAAAGCAGAAAAAGCTATGCCTTTTACGTTTAGTGCCTCTGATATCGTCGGCCGTCGGCAAGAAATTATCACTGCCGTGCGGGATAACCTGGTGGTTTCCGTGCAGGCTCCCGACGGGCATGCCATGCGCGATACCCACACGTTGACTCATGTTGCTCGTGCGTGTGTAGCTGGAGGTGCCCCGGCGATTCGGTGCGGTGGATACGGTGGCGTTGCCGATATCTCCTCGATCGCCCGAGCAGTCGATGTTCCAGTGTTCGGGCTGACCAAAGAAGGCGATACCGGGGTTTATATCACTCCGACGAAGGAATCGGTGCGTGCGGTTGCTGCAGCCGGCGCCGCGGTGGTGTGCGCAGACGCTACATTTCGGCCACGTCCGGATGGCTCAACTTTCGCTGAGTTAGTGGATCTAGCCCATGAACTCGGCGTTTTGATGATGGCCGATTGTGCTACCCCGGAAGAAATGGCGGCAGCGCATGACGACGGAGCCGATATCATTTCCACGACCTTGGCAGGCTATACCGAGCATCGGGAAAAGACTTCCGGTCCGGATCTGGAGTGTCTCGCTGCAGGCAGGGCTTTGCTGGGCGACGACGCCTTTGTGATTGGGGAGGGGCGTTTTCATAGCCCAGAGGCGGTCACTGCGGGCATTGCGAACGGTGCGAATGCCATCATCGCGGGCACTGCTATTACTGATCCAGGTTGGATTACCGCTGCGTTTGCGGCGGCATTCAAGCGTTAAAGCTCGGGCAGACCCTCACATAGACTGCAGCGCGATCGCTACATAGATTGTGCTGCGATCGCGCGTTGTAGTGGCGCGTAGTGTTCGATTACTACCTGGCGATAGCGCTGCGCATCGCCAGCTTGCAGCGCGTGCACCATTGCTGCATGGGCTTTGATGGTGATCTCGATATCGCCGGGCATTTGCAGCTTCATCAACGGCAGGACGTCCATATGTACTTGCCAGAATGCGTCGGAAAGCTCCTGGAGAAGATTATTCGACACCAGCGAGTGCAAGCGCCGGTGAAAGGCGCGGTCTTCAGCAGCGAAAGATGCACCCGTCGAATGTTTGGCCTGCATCGTTTGTACTAGCTCTAAAAGGTAGGTGGCGTCGTCTGCGGTGAACTTGCTGCAGAGTTCTTCGGCCATGGATAGGTCTAAGCCAATCCGCACCTCGACGACTTCGCGTAGATGGTCGAAAGAATTTGCGGAATCAATAATGGTGCGCAGCACTAAGCCTTGCACGAGAGGTGAGAGCGACAATGAGCCGACGAAGGTGCCATGCCCGTGGCGGACGTCGACGATGTCGAGGCTGGCTAAGGTGCGCACGGCTTCGCGCACGGAGGAACGGGATAAATCAAGTGCTTCGCACAGGCGGGCTTCCGTCGGTAGCGAATCCCCGGGTTTTAATTCGTGTTTTTTGATGTAATCAGTGATTCCGTTGACGGCCAGTGTGGCGGCATTAGTGCGTTGATTCACTGTGGTTCCTTTCGGAAACGATGGGGATGAACGAGTGAGGTTACCCCCGTGGTGGTACCAGGACAAAGCGGGTGACCTTGGTAAACGGGCAATTTTGCGATTGTGTGAGAAAGGTTAGAGCTAAAATAGTTGTTCGAAGTCAGATGTCTGACATATTATATGATGACGTTCACACCTTCGGGTTCCGTCGTGGAAAATCACGGTACAACCGCTAATCTTCGACGCGATACGCGATAGGGCCTTGAAGAAAGGATCAAGACCTCATGACTTCGAAGCTTTCCATCATCCGCCGGATCGGTTTGGTTACCGCCGCTGCCAGCATGACTTTTGCGTTAGCTGCCTGTGCGCCTGACCAAGATTCCTCCAACGCACAAGATTCCAGCTCTAATGGCTCCAGCAGCTCCTCCGGATCCTCGGATGCTGCAGCAGGTGAGGTCAACGAAGAAGGCACTATCCGCGCCGCCATCTCTTATGAGCTCGGCACCAATGGTTATGACCCGATGACCACCACCGCGGCACTTACCTTGTCAGTGAACTGGCACACCCTGGAAGGTTTGACCGAACTGGATCAAACCGACGGCTCCACCTACGCCGCGCTTGCCTCTGAGGTTCCGGAATCCGGCGATGACACCGAAGTAACCGTCAAGCTGCGTGAAGGCGCGAAGTTCTCCAACGGTAACGATGTGACTGCCGAGGATGTCGTCTATTCCTTCGAACGCGTGATGGATGAAAGCAATGAATCGCTGTATGCCTCGTTCATCGACTTCATCGAATCGGTGGAAAAGGTTGATGAGACCTCCGTCAAGTTCGTGCTGAAGCACCCAACCGGTGTTCTGGCGGAGCGCTTGTCGACGGTCAAGATCGTACCGAAAGACGTTGTTGAGGAAGATCCAAAGGCCTTTGACAACAACCCGATTGGTTCCGGCCCGTACACCATGACGGATAACGGCGGAGCAACCAACACCATCAAGTTTGAACGCAATGAGCACTACAACGGTGACCGCCCAGCACGCTCGGCAAGCATGGAATGGGACATCATCCCGGATGCCTCGACACGCATCAATGCCTTGCAGTCCCAGCAGGTACAGGCCATTGACGCGGTGCCATACCTCAACGTTGATACCGTTGCCGCCACCAACGAACTCGAATCCGAGCAGGGCTTTGGCTTGCTGTTCTCGATGTTCAACAACGATCCTTCGAACCAGTTCTCGGACAAGAATGCACGCCAGGCGTTCCTGTACGCGATCGACATGGACAAGGTCATCGAAAATGCCATGCAGGGCCAGGCCACCGCAGCCAAATCCTTCCTGGATACCGAGCACCCGAACTTCCACGAAGCTGAAAACGTCTATGAGCACAACCCAGAAAAAGCCAAAGAGCTGTTTGAAGAAGCTGGTGTGAGCAAGCTGCGTCTGCTGGCTACTGACCACGACTGGGTAAAACAAGTCTCGCCAATCATTCAGGAGAGCCTGAAAGAAGCTGGCGTTGAGGTCGAATTCGAAGAGAAGAAATCCTCTGACGTTTACAACACCATCGACGATAAGCCAGAAGCTTACGATGTGGTTCTGGCACCAGGTGATCCATCAGTCTTCGGTAGCGACCCGAACTTGCTGATGCGCTGGTGGTACGGCAACGACACCTGGACCCAGACCCGTATGCACTGGAATGACGAGGGCTACGAGAAGATCCAGACCTTGCTCGAGGAAGGCTTGCAGGAAACTGACGAGTCCAAGCAACAAGAAATCTGGAACGAAACCTTCGACGTGCTTTCCGACGAGGTGCCACTCTACCCACTGTTCCACCGCAAGGCTCCAAGCGCGTGGGACAACAACACGCTGGTTGATTTCAAGCCGATTCCGGTAACTGGGCTGTATTTCTTGGGTGCAGGTACCACCGAATAATTACGGCACTGAGCAATTGCACCTCTGAGTACTTAAAGGCATAAAGGCACTCGCAATGTCGAATCTCATCCGCCTCATCGGGCGCAGGTTAGTGGCGCTGCCCATCATGATCCTCGGCGTGACCTTCCTGGTGTTTTTCATCATGTCGTTCTCGCCGGCGGATCCGGCACGTCTTGCGCTCGGTGAGACTGCTTCGCCCGCAGCCCTGGAAGCGTATCGCGAAGAACACGGTCTCAACGATCCGCTGTTGGTACGGTATGGCCAGTTCTTAGCCAACATGGTCCAAGGTGATCTTGGACTATCGTCAGGCGGCGTCCCTGTGACCGAACGTATCGCGCACGCTTTTCCCATCACGCTCCAGTTGACGTTCACCGGCCTTTTGCTCGCCGTGATCTTGTCTGTGGTCTTGGGAGTGCTGGCTGCGATCTACCGCGAAAAATGGGTGGACCAGGTCATCCGCGTGCTCTCCATCGCGGCTTTGGCGACCCCATCGTTCTGGTTGGCAATTCTGCTCATCCAGTGGCTGGGCACCATCCCGGGTGGTTGGGGAGCGTTTCCCGCCGTGGTTGCCCGTTGGGTACCGTTCAGCCAAGATCCAGCGACGTGGGCGAACAACATCTTCCTTCCTGCAGTGGCGTTGGCCGTGCCGGTGGCTGGTTCGTTGACCCGTGTCGTGCGTACCTCAATGGTGGAAGAGCTGGATAAAGACTACGTTCGCATGGCCATCGGTGCCGGAGTTCCGCGCAGTGAAGTGATCGGGCGCAACGTCTTGCGTAACGCACTGATCACCCCGATTACCGTGTTGGGCTTGCGAGTGGGCTACCTGATGGGTGGCGCAGCCGTCATTGAGATCATCTTCAATATTCAGGCTATGGGCCAGCTTATTCTCGACGGCGTCGTGCGTAACGACGTCTACCTTGTGCAGGGCGTCACGCTGGTGGTAGCGATCGCGTTCATCGTCATCAACATCATCGTCGACATTCTCTACGTGCTGGTTAATCCACGAATTAGGAGCATCTAATGCTACGAGCAAAAACCACACAAAGGCTCGAGAATAAGGCCGGTGCGCGATTCAGCGGCCTGGCAAACCTGCCAGTGAAATCAAAAATTTCCATGG
>NZ_JAPJNQ010000123.1 GCF_030826625.1 Corynebacterium sp.
AAAATACCGTCGTGCAGCTGGTTCGCCGGGGATGGCGGAAATTTCGAGTGGTGACCGGCGCGATGACGAGTTGTTTCGAAAGTCGTTTTTGCGCGCGCAAACTGACGACAAATTAGCGGTCATCGACGAACTTGATCGCGTTCGTACAGAGAAAGCGAATAAGGAATCACAGCTGCGCAAAACCCACGAACTCGCGAACCAGCGCGCGGAAAGCGCGAGTGACGCCGAGTCGCAAGCCCGAGCGTTGTTAGAGCGTACGACCGCTGAAGTCGCGCAGTTGCAGCAAGAGCGTGAACAGCTTGCGCAAGAACACAAAGAAACTAAGCAGGAACTGGCAGCTGCCCGGGGCAATGGCGCAACCGGCCCAAATGAGCAGTCCTCAAATGACAGTCAATCAGGCGGGAACAAGTCGAGAACTGATAGCAATAACGACTCCCAAGGCCGGAGTGATGGCACACAAGTAAATAGCGCAGACGCTGCTCCAAGCTCTGTCTCAGAGACAGAAAGCAACCGTCATACAACTACCGAATCTCGTAATACAGCAAACACAACTGCAGACGAGCAAGGTAGCGAAAGCACAGCTGCTGGATCTAACGAGCCGATTTCGGATGAGTTAACGGAATTGATCGAACAAGCGGCGAATACAGTCGCTGAGCATCTACCAGATCACACGGCTTTGGAGCTGAATGAGACTGCGACTAACCAGGCAAGTCAAACAGCACAGGATCCACCTAATTCAATACCAGCGTTACAACGAGTCGAAGTAACCGCAGCGGATACTACGACTGGCTCCGATGCTGAAGTGGAAGGGGAAGCCACTTCAGCTGAGAGCCAAGTAGATTCCGCACAGGAAGATGCTGCTGCCAGCCAACAGAATTCAACCTCCAATTCGACGGGGGCGGATAGTTCTGCCAGTTCCGCAGGATCTGATGCTGCGGCGCAGAATTCGGTCGCTGGTGGTGATTTAGCGGATGAACTCAGTGGTGTACTGGAAGAACTGGATACCAACGCATCAGTGACTAAAGATGCTTCAGCGAACTTCGCCGAGGTTGGACCGTCACAACAAGCTCAGGCTGTGCTCTCGCGTGCTCGTTCGCAGCTCGGGGTTGACTATGCCTGGGGTGGTGGCAATGCACAGGGGCCAACTGCGGGCATTCGTGATGGTGCAAATGCCGATATGAATGGCGATTACGGCAAAGTCGGTTTCGATTGCTCTGGATTAGTGCAGTATGCCTTCGCTGGTGCAGGGATTTCCCTGCCACACTACAGCGGTGGCCAGTACCGGCATGGAACTCACGTATCTACTTCCGATCTACAGCCTGGTGATCTCATCTTCTATGGTCCGGGTGGATCCCAGCACGTTGCTATCTACTCCGGAAATGGAATGATGATCGAAGCACCGCATTCCGGTTCCCAGGTTCGTGAAGTTCCCGTTCGTCATAGCGGTATGACTGAATACGCAGTCCGCCTGTTGGGCTAGCATTTTTATAGTGGCTGTGACCACAAGTTTCTCATGAGTGCTAGCAACGGGGGCTTGCTAGGCTAAAGGGCATGACTGATTTGCACCCCTTGACTGACTACGACGCACTCCTCGTCCTTTCCTTCGGTGGCCCCGAGGGAAATGACGAGGTTGTTCCATTTCTGGAGAATGTCACCCGTGGACGGGGTATTCCACGTGAACGCTTGGAAGAAGTCGGAGAGCACTACTTCAACTTTGATGGCGTCAGCCCGATTAACGCACAAAACCGCACACTCATCGCGAATATCGAACAGGCACTCGCGCATCGCGAGATTGATCTGCCGGTATATTTCGGTAACCGCAATTGGCATCCATTCGGCGAAGACACTGCGGAGCTTATCGCCCGCGATGGTCATCGGAAGGTGTTGGTGCTTGCTACCTCAGCGTGGGGAGGCTATTCGGCATGCCGCCAATACGACGAAGACATTAAACGGATTCGAAAGCATTTAGCGGACAAAGGTCTGCCAGAAATCCACTTTACGAAAATTCGGCAATTCTTCTCGCACCCTGCATTTATCGCGGACACGGCTGCAGCTATCAAAGAAGCTTATTCCAAGGTTCCTGCGGATCGACGGGAGAATATGCGCATGCTGTTCACCGCGCACTCAGTGCCTAACCGGCATGACGATGTCGGCGGTGCCGATGGAGATAAAAACTTGTATTCCCGGCAAGTGGCCGAAGCAGCACGGTTAGCGGCGGCAGAAGCTGGCATCGACGATTATGACCTGGTCTGGCAGTCACGCTCGGGCGACCCGCGCGTGCCGTGGCTCGAACCGGATATCGTCGACCACACAGAATTCCTCGCCGACAACCGCGATATCAAGGCAGTCGTGGTGTGCGCGATCGGCTTTATCACCGATCACATGGAAGTCATGTGGGACCTCGACACGGAATTAGTCGAAGCTGCACAAGAAAAAGATGTACACGTCGAACGTGCACGTACATCAGGATTGACGACGAAGTTTGCAGAAATGGTCGTTGATATTGCCGCGGAATCGGCAGCCGGGGAAATCGTCGCCAAGCTTGGCGACGTCACGGTACAAGGCAACACCGACAA
>NZ_JAPJNQ010000041.1 GCF_030826625.1 Corynebacterium sp.
AACGGTGAATTCGAAGTAGTCGACGTCGGATCGTTAAACGGCACTTATGTTAATAGTGAGCAACGCAATTCGCAGGTGCTTTCGGTTGGTGATGAGATTCAAATTGGTAAGTTCCGCTTGGTCTTTTTAGCTGACCAGAAGAAATAGCTGACACCAGGAAATAAAGGTAGTTGTGAGCCCAGCATCTCAAGCAGCATCGCAGCCTGCGCCGCGGCCAGGTAGTGCGCACAAGACACGTAAGGCGAAGTCCATTGGTGTGGTCTTGGAATCTTTGCGTGCCGAATTCCCGGATATCACAGTCTCAAAGATCAGATTCTTGGAATCTGAAGGCTTGATCTCTCCACAGCGTACGAAATCTGGTTACCGGCGCTTTACCGACGAAGATATCGCGCGCCTGCGCTACATCTTGGTCACCCAACGCGATCACTATTTGCCGTTGAAAGTGATCCGTGAGCAGCTTGAGGCCATGGATTCCGGGCAGGTCACGGCGTTATTGGGGACCAACACCACCCAACAGATCGTTTCTGCCGATTCTTTCCGTGCCAGTGGGCCGCGTAGCTTCACTGACACCGATGTTGCCAGCCAAGCTGGCGTGGAGATCGAATTCGTTACTGAATTGGTTGGTGCTGGGCTGATTCGTCCGGATGCGGCAGGCTTTTTTGCGGCCGATGACATCAGCATCGTGACCACCGCGTGGTCGTTGCAGCAATTGGGCTTTGATATTCGACTATTGAAGTCACTGCGTAACGGTGCGCGTCGGCAAGCGGATCTGGTCAACCAAGTCGCGGGGCCGCTCGCGCACGGTAAATCCGATAATGCGCGACAGCAAGCAGAAGAGTTGTCACAGCAAATTTCTGCGTTGGTGGTTTCGCTGCACACAAGTTTGCTGAAAAATACCTTGCGCGAGGAGTTTGAATCCTAAGAACTCGCATCCTCAGAAGATGCTAGTGAGCACTGTGTAGCTCGCACCGGCACCGCGATGCTGCGGTGCCGGTTTTCTCATGATTAGGCTTACCCGCTAACTCGAGTTTGTCTACTGAGGTTGATGTGAAAAAGAAACCCTAAAGTTTTAAGTGAGACTTTAGGGCGTGTCGCACCGATACGTCTTGACGGGGCAATAGGATTGACCTTAAATAACTTTAAGGATTCCAAACTTCCATCGGAGTAATTACGTGACTATCAACTCAAACCGTTCCTATGACGCGGACGCACCGTACGTCCAGGAGTCCCTGTTTGACCTCGGTCCGGACGAGCAGCTTGGCTATCGCGTTCCCATCGCGTGCCAAGTCGCGGGAATCACCTACCGCCAGCTTGATTACTGGGCGCGCACCAATTTGGTTAAGCCATCGATTCGTAATGCTCGTGGGTCGGGTTCGCAACGCCTGTATTCTTTCAAAGACGTGCTGGTGCTGAAGATCGTCAAGCGCTTGCTGGATACTGGGATTTCTCTGCAAAACATCCGCCTGGCGGTAGAATCGCTGCGCGAGCGCGGAGTTAACGACATCGCCGAGATCACTCTGGTCTCTGATGGCACCTCGGTGTACGAATGCCACAACAATGAGCAGGTCATCGACCTGCTTTCCGGTGGGCAAGGCGTGTTCGGTGTGGCTATCCCAGGAATCATGAAAGAACTCAGTGGGACGATCAGCTCGTTCCCTGCAGAACGCGTGGACCCGGATCTTGCCGACGATACCGAGACCAACACCGGCCTCGACGAGCTGGCAGCTTTGCGGCAACGGAAAACGCACTCAGCATAAGCCGACAGAACACGGGCAGGTATCCCCGCCTAGATGCCGACAGCACGTCGCAGAGACTGATCCAGCTCTGCGGCGTTTTTTGCTACCTGCACGTCGGTCGCTACCTCACGCAGCGCGGCATCTGGCTCGCCTGCGCCGACATGGATTACGGCCAACTGCGCATTTTCGCCCAAGGCAGCCCGGAATTGTTCGGCAAAATCTGCGTATGCATCGGCGGTCCCGGAGGTAATAAGCACGATGCGAGCAGGGGCAGAGGAAGCGATTCCGGCTGCGCCTTGTTGCGTCGCTGCGTAGTCACTGATTGCATGAGCTGCCGCTAACAAAGCTTCATTGGTTTGCGGCACACCACCGGTACCCAATAGCTGCACCGATCGTGCGGTCTCAGCACCGTCACTGAACCAAATATTGCGACGCCATCCCTGCTGCACGCCGGGGTTAAGCGGGGAAGAATAATTCCATAACGCCGCGGCATGACCAGCCTCACTTAATGCCGGTGCAACCGCGGCAATGGCATCTGCGGCCGCCTGGAAACGAGTCGGCCCCGTCACGTCATTGGCGAAGCCAGCCCCCATGTTCTCTGAGGTATCCAGCAAGAACATGGTATCTGTGGCTTGCAGAGCTGTTGCGTGTTCGTCCGTGTTATTGGAATGGTCGCTATCTCCAGAGCCCGCGGCATCGTTGTCCTCTGTCGCACTAGCGGCATTCTTAGTCGTGGCATTCAAACTGCCGAAATCTTTCGTGGTACGTGCTAGATACGATTCCCAAACCGCACTTGCATCCAGGCGCTGGTTCGTCTCTTCGGACTCCACCTGGCCCTGGGCCTGCGGATCAGACTCAAACCCATGGTATTGCTCAGCCAAATCTTCTACGAAAGTTTGCGCTGCGCGCGCTTGTTCTTCGTCAATCTCAGCAGACTGGTTAAGCACTACTGCTGCGTATTCCACATAGGCACCATCCAGGGCACGGAAAGACCCTTCGCCCTGCGCGCTCATGGCCTGGACAGCGGCCGTCGGACCTGTGGAATCTGCGAGTGCAGTGTTCTCGTCGCGCAGCAAGAAATCAGCTCCGGCGTTGGCATCGTCGGCAAGCGCGGTAGCGACCACCGCAGACGCAGGAGAATCTCCCGGATAACTCACGACATCCGCGGGCAAGTCGACGCTTACCTCTGCGTCCGTGGTGGCGGTTGGATCATAAATTCCAGCTGCCTGCCCAGCCACCAACGGATAATCGGCAGTGCTCGAGGCGGGTTTGCGCCCAGCAGCTTCGATGGTGCGTTGCAGCAGTGGGGAATTGGCATCAATAAAGACCGCCGCCTTCGAGATATCTTCGGCGACGACTGCTTGCACACAATAATCTCGAACCACCGGTGTAGTTGCGTTCCACGAGGCCAACAGGGACTGTGCCAACGTCTTATCTCCACTGGCAACCGGAAGTTGCAAATCACCCTCGATACAACTTTGTTCGCCAGCGCCGTCGGCTGCGGAGTTTGAATCAGCAGAGCCGCTTCCCAGCACCAACCATGCGATCAGGGCAATAATCGCTACGAAAATTGCGATGACCGTGGCGATGAAGCCGCCGGAAAACTGTGTCTTTTGCTCAGGTGTGTAGTGACGCCCCATAGCCATCTAGTCTAGCCCGCTGCACGTCGTCGACAATATTTATCAGTCTGTGTCGGATCGGCTCAGCGCGTTCTGCGAGCATTCGTTGGCGTCGGACGTACTCATTTTTTCCTGCGGTAGTTTCGATGGCAACCACGCCGAGCCCCCAATCACGGCAATCATACGGGGATGCCTCCATATCGAGTTCGCGAGCGGCAACGGCCAGATCGAAACACTCGTGCAGTAACTCCCCGGGAACCAGCGGGCCCAATTTCCACGCCCACTTATACAAATCCATCGTGACGTGCACGCAGCCGCCTTGGTCGCACTCGGGCTGATCCTCCCGACGCAACACCGTGAGATTCAGTGGCCGTGCCGGGGGAGTGAAAAAGCGGTAGGCGTCGTAATGACTGCACCGTAGATTATGCTTTTCGACAACCTCATCAGTCCGAGCCTGGCCCAAGCGCAGGGGGAGATCATGGCGCGGGTTGTCTGTGCGATAGACCATCGCCCACTCATGCAAGCCGAAACAATCGAAACGTGCTGGTCGCGCGGCGGTGCGGGAAAGCAAGTTGCCGATATAGTCGATGGCAGATCCCCGGCGTTGCCAGAAAGCGGCGAGGTCCAATTCCACGCCGCGAGCAGTGCGGTGATAGTCGCGCCACTGTGCATGCGGTGGATCGCCTGCTAAGGCCGCGCCGAAACCGGGATGCCAGCTTTTCAGGTGCGTTGGCCGTACTGGGTAATACTCGAACAAGAAATCATAAATCGGGTGTTTCGTTCCCGGGTTGCGGTAGCGCTCAAGGCGTTGTTCGGCACGCCGCAGATGCGCCTGGGATCGCTCGGTCCATTCTTGTTCGGTATAAATCATGGCGCATTCAGTTTAACGACTGCGCTTGCGCACGTTGGGCTTGGAACCCCACGCACTGTTTTTCTTGCCGCGTGATTTCTGCGCACTTGCTGCACCTGCGGAGTTTTTCTGGCTGCGTTGCCGTGGATTGTTTTGTCTGCGAGGTTTGCGCGCGCCGCTGCCTTGAGCTCCTTTCCGGGAGCCGTTGCCGCCGCGCGAACCTGAGGAGCGCCCACCGGCTGTGGGTTTTGGTGGCAGTGCGGTCCCGGATGGTTCGCGTGCCCCGGTGAGCTCACGCAATTCCTGCGGCATGTCTGGGCCCATCGCAATAATGGTGCGCGCGTCCACGCCTGCTTTTTTGACCAGGGCTTTTACGGTCTTTTCTTGATCTGCAAGCACGAGCGTGACGACGGTTCCGCGTGCCCCGGCGCGGGCAGTGCGCCCGGCGCGGTGCAGATATGCTTTATGCTCTGCCGGGGGATCAATGTGTACCACGAGGCTGACATCACTGATATCGATACCGCGGGCGGCGATGTCTGTCGCCACCAACACCGGAATGCTGCCGTCGCTAAAGCCATCGATTGCTTGGGTGCGCGCACCTTGCGATTTGTCCCCGTGCAAGCCCAGAGCATTAACGCCAATTCGGCGGAGTTTTTTCACCTGCCGGTCGACGCCGTGCTTGGTGCGCATAAACATGATCGTCTTGCCGTGGCGAGCAGCGATCTTTTCGACGAGCTCGTTACGGTTTTCGCGTGATCCCACGTGTGCGATGACGTGTTCCATGGTTTCCACGGCGCTGTGTGCCGGGGCGGTTTCATGGGTGCGTGGATCGTGTAAAAACTTGTCGACGACGGCCTGGACCTGGTTATCCAAGGTGGCTGAGAACAGTAGGTGCTGGCAGTCGCTGGGCAACTTGTTCCACAGCTTGGTTACCTGCGGCAAAAATCCCATGTCGGCCATCTGGTCGGCCTCATCGAGCGTGGCGATGGCAACTTGGTCCAGGTGTACCTTTTTTTGGTTCAGCAGATCCTGCAGCCGGCCTGGGGTAGCAACCAGCAGGTCGACCGGTGCTGCGAGGCGGCGGATCTGCGGATTAATGTTGACGCCACCGACCACGCTGAACACACGCAAACCCAGCGAGGCAGCAGGATCTTCCAGCCGTTCCGAGATTTGTATTGCCAGCTCGCGGGTGGGCGCGAGGATGACTGCCCGCGGGTGGCCGGGGCGTGATACCCCGGACGTCGCCAAGCGGTGCAGGATGGGCAGCCCGAAGCTGAAAGTCTTGCCGGAGCCAGTAGGGCCTTTGCCCAGCACGTCGCGGCCCGACAAAACGTCGGGGATCGTCAGCGCCTGAATGGGAAAGGCGGTGGTGATGCCTTCGCGGCGGAGGAAATGCACGATGGGCCGGGCGAGACCAAGCTCGGCAAACGAGGTTTCGGCGGTGGTGTTGTCGGCAGCTGCAGACGTCACAGGGGTGGACGTTGCCGGGTTGGACGTTGCCGGGTTGGAGGTTGCCGGGGCAGAAGAAGATTGGGGGCCAGAGTGGTTGGCGCCAGAGTTAGTTGTCATCAGAGCTTAGTCTATCGCGGTCGATGCAGCAGACGACTACGCAGCGTGAGTGATCCTGGGCAAGGTTGCAAGCCGCACAGCGAAAACATGTGTGACCTGCAGCTCTGTGCCACACCTTACAGTCAAAACCTATTCAGACGATAGGCAAAGCGTTGTAGCGTGAAAGTGTAGGCATGCCCGCCAGTTGATGAGTAAAGGATTATTACTGTGGCCGAACACTTTCTCCCCAGAGCAAAGGTTCAGACTCCGGAAGGCGATTTGATTCCTGACGTCGCCACCCCGGAACAATCCCAGAAAAAGCGAGATGTCCGTTTCGTATTGCAGCCGGTGTGGTTTCTGCTCGCGGTGGCGGCTCTCGTCGGTGTTTTACTGTTGCCTATTGATTCGTTGGCGTGGGAGGGGCAGGTCGCACTCGCGATTTTGGCCTTCGCTGTCATCATGTGGGTGACCGAAGCTGTGTCTTATCCCGTCAGTGCGTTTTTGATCATCAGTTTGATCGCGCTGATTTTGGGCTTGTCGCCGGATCCCGAAACCGGCGAGATCGTCGGTACTTCGTCCGCACTGGGCACAGCCCTGCAAGGCTTTTCGACATCGGCGTTGGCTCTGGTCGCGGCCGCGCTGCTGTTGGCTGGTGCGATGCAATCGACGGGGCTGCACGAACGCCTCGCGCTGTTGGTGATGAAGCTCGCCGGTGATAAAACCTCGAATATTCTGATTGGTGCGATCGCGATCGCGACGTTGTTGGCATTTTTCGTGCCTTCGGCGACTGCCCGCGCCGGTGCCGTCGTGCCGATTTTGCTGGGCATGGTCGCGGCCTTTGGCTTGTCGACGAACTCCAAGCTGGCATCGTTGCTGGTTATCACCGCAGTGCAGGCTGTGTCGATCTGGAACGTCGGTATCCAGACCGCGGCTGCACAAAACTTCGTCGCGCTGAACTTCATCCAGGAAGAATTCGGTGAAACCATTTCCTGGGGCCAGTGGTTTATCTGGGCAGCGCCGTGGTCCGTGCTGATGTCGATCGCGCTGTTTTTCATCATGCGCGCGACCATCAAACCGGAAGCTGACTCGATTTCTGGTGGCCGTGAGCTCATCGAACAGAAGCTCGCAGAACTTGGACCTATGTCCAGTCGGGAAAAGCGCCTGGTTGCGGTCGCGGTGTTGCTGCTGTTCGTCTGGGCCACGGGTGATATTTTGCATCCGGTATCGGCTCCCGTCGCCACCGTGGTTGCAGTGAGCTACATGCTGTTGCCGAAAATTGGCGTATTCGACTGGAAAACCGCCCAGGATTTGGTCTCCTGGGGTACGTTGATCGTCTTCGCAGTCGGCATTTCTCTGGGGACTTTGCTGCTGAACACGGGTGCAGCAAGCTGGTTATCAGAACAGACCTTCGGTGCCCTTGGATTGGAATCGATGCCGTTGCTCGCAACGATCGCGCTGGTCTCGCTGTTTAATATCCTGATTCACCTGGGCTTTGCCTCGGCAACCTCGTTGGCGTCGGCGTTGATCCCGGTCTTTATTGCCTTGTCGACGACGGTTGCGGCCGCCGACGCTTCCATCGGATTTGTGGTCATCCAGCAATTCGTGATTTGTTTCGGCTTCTTGCTGCCAGTCTCTGCACCGCAGAATATGCTCGCCTATGGAACTGGCGCATTCACCCGCGGGGAATTCCTGAAGACGGGTATTCCGCTCACGATCGTCGCATACCTGCTGGTTCTGCTGTTTTCTGCCACCTATTGGAAGTGGATGGGGCTGGTTTAAAGTCGCTTGGCTGGCTGCGCTGCTAGCCATTGGTTGCCGGCAGCGTTCCAGTTGCAGCCGCGACAGAAGAGCAGCGACAACAGAAGAGCAGTGGCGCTTAGCGCTGCTGCTCGGTTTTGTCTCCGGTCCAATCCAAGTGGAAGCTGCCTTCGGCATCGACCCGGCGATAGGTGTGGGCACCGAAATAATCGCGTTGCGCTTGCACCATCGCCGCCGGCAGGCGCTTCGAGCACAGCGAATCGTAGTAGGAGAGTGAAGAACTGAATACAGGAGCCGCCAGGCCCAAGCGGATTGCAGATGCTGCCACAGTGCGCCAGGAATCCAGCAATCCAGACAATTCCCCGGTGAAATACGAATCCAGCAACAACGACGGCAGTTCTGGCAGCTGCTCATAAGCGTTATCGATGCGATCCAAGAACGCTGCTTGAATGATGCAGCCACCCCGCCATACCGCTGCGAGATCGCGCGGGTTGATATTCCATTCGTATTCCGCAGAGCCAGCCGCGATGAGGTCGAATCCTTGGGCGTATGCCACTAACTTGGAGGCATACAAAGCACGGCGGACGTGCTCGATGAATTCTTCGACACCGATGCCGAGCGCAGCGAAATCTTCCAAGTTTCCGGTGGGGAAGTTCTCGACTGCTTCAGCACGTAGTTCGCTCGACGACGACAGCGCGCGGGCAAAGACTGCTTCACCGATTGCGGTGGCGGGAATGCCCAAATCCAGCGCCTCTTTCGCCGTCCAACGGCCAGTACCTTTTTGACCGGCAGCGTCCTGGATGACGTCGATCATTGGGGCACCGGTTTGCGGATCGGAGGTCTCCAGGATGTCGGCGGTGATCCCGATCAAGTAAGAATCAAGGTCACCGTCGTTCCATTCACGGAAAATCTCTGCGATTCGCGCCGGCTCCAGTCCTGCGCCGTGGCGCAGCAGATGATAAGCCTCACCGATTAACTGCATATCGGCGTATTCGATGCCGTTGTGCACCATTTTCACGAAGTGACCAGCACCGTTGGGGCCGATGTAGCGCACACACGGGGTGCCGTCGACACGCGCGGCGATCGATTCCAACAGCGGGCGGATGAATTCCCAGGATTCTTGCGGGCCACCCGGCATGATCGAAGGCCCATGCAACGCGCCTTCTTCGCCTCCGGAAATACCGGCGCCAACGAACAAACGGCCGGTGGTGGCGACGGCGCGTTCACGGCGTACCGTATCGGTGTACAGCGAGTTGCCACCGTCGATAAGAATATCGCCTTCGTCGAAGGCCCGGACGAGATCATCAATCGCAGTATCCGTGGCGGTTCCCGCAGGCACCATCAGCAACGCCCGGCGCGGGGTCGTCAAATTTGCAGCGAGCTCTTCCAGGTCATGGCAGGCAACGAATTCACCCTCATCGCCGTGATTAGCGATCAAGTTGCTGACGTTGTCTGCTTTGCGGTCATAGAGCGCGACGCGGTAACCGTTGCGCGCAAAATTGCGGGCTAGGTTCGAACCCATGACGCCGACGCCGACGACGGCGATATCTGCTAGCTGCTGCGAAGAATGCTGCTTGTTCATGGCACTTGATTCTACCTTCTGCTGCACGCGATGCGGTGCACTAGAGTTGTTTCATGGGATATTTGGAAGCAGTGACAACAGCTGCCTCACGAGCATTGCACCAAGATGAATTAGACGAACTCAACAGCACTGAGCTGGGCTTGGATAGTTTGCTCGGGGTGGTTTATTCGCACGCGGCACCACTTGAGGTACGTGCGTATCTCGAGGTGAACTCAACCCACCTGCAGTACGCCGGAAGCGTTAACGGCGGGGTGTTTTGCTCGATTGCAGAGTCCGTCGCCTCGGTTGCCTCCATGATTAGCGCGCAGCGCCCTTGTGTCGGGGTGAATAACAGCACAGATTTCATTCGTGGTGTCAGCAGTGGACGTATCGAAGCCATCGCGCGTCCGATTCAGACGGGTAAGCGCACGCAATTGTGGAACGTGGAAATGTATAACCACGATGTACTCGTCGCCCGCACCACGCTGCGCACCATGGTGGTCGGGCCAACGATCGCTGAGCTGCTTGAACAGCAAGGGCAGCGGGGACAGCAGGCCCGGTAGGGGTAAATCATTAGTAGGGTACAGAGGCAATCGCCTACGCAGTGGCGCTCTTTTACAACCCTCACGGGCATGCCGCTTGCTAGCGCTGCACCCGCGCGGCTTGATCGAAAAACTCGCGTTCATGCGCGCACGCCTGCAGATATGCCCGACTAGCGCGCTTTCGGGTGGCGTCACTGGCATTCGCAAAAGCTTTTTCTACTACGGCAATAGCCTTGCGAGTTTCCTCAGCGAAATCAGCATCGCCATAGGTCTCCAACCATGAGTGGTACGGGTGCTCAGCGTGGTTGTGCTGGGCCAATGCCTCACCAATTTCGGCATAAAGCCAGAAACACGGCAGCACAGCGGCAACCCCGACGACGTAATCATCGGTAAAGGTACGTGCCACCAAGAAATCGGTATATGCCGCGGTGACCGGTGATGGATCAACCTCAGGAACGTTGAAAGAACGGTGTAATTCTGCTTCGACAGTCAGACATTCCTGCGCGGCTTTCGCCCACCAGATTTGTTCTTCGGCCGTCGGGGCAATCGTCGACAAGCGGGCCAACGCGCGGGAATACAATTCGAGATATAGCGCGTCTTGTGCAAGATAGAACATGAAGTCCTTATCGGAGAGTTCACCACTGGTCAGCGCGGTAATGAACGGCAGCTCCATGATCTCGCGCCATAGCGTTCCGGTTTGCTCCCACAGCTTTTCGGTGTGTGGTCCTTGTGCGGCGATCGCTGGGGTCGGCGCTGCATCATTGAGCGGGAAAGTCCAGGGCCTGGTATCAGCATTGCGCGCATAACGACGCAGCTGGTGGAAGTGATCCACGGGGCCGTGACCGGTGCCGACGTTGAGTGCATCCGCATTCGCGATGGCTTCGTGCAACCAATTCGTTGCCCATTCCAGGCCGTCGTTGATGCTTTCGCCGCCACCGAGGCGGGTCGCCAGCGCTGAAGACAGAGAACATCCGGTGCCGTGTGTGTTTTTAGTGTCAATCCTGGTTGCTGGTACTCGGTGGACCTCACCGTCCGAGCTTACTACCGCGTTATCAGCTACAGTTCCGTCGAGGTGACCGCCTTTGACGATCACGGTGACATCATGGGCCTTGGCGAATCGCTGCGCTTGGTCTATCGCAGTTGCAAACTCGATGGCTTCGTCGTCTTCGACGAGGACCGCGAGCTCTTTCAAATTTGGTGTGATCACGTCGACGTGCGTACACAACTCACGAACCTTGGCCTCGGCGTCGGCCTGCAGCAACCGGTCACCAGAGCTGGCAACCATCACCGGGTCGAGGACGACCGTCGCTGTTTTTGGTTTCGCTTTCTGCGCTGATTTCTGTGTATTCTTCTGCTCCGACAACCACGCAGATACGACGTCGACGGTCTCGCTATCGCCCAACATGCCGATCTTGATGGCATCGAGTTCGACGTCATCAGCGACGCTGGCGAGCTGTTCGCGGAGAAAATCCGTCGGTGGGGTGTGGATACTGCGCACACCTTGGGTATTTTGCGCTACCAGGGCGGTGACCACGGACATACCGAAACCACCGGCGGCGGCAATTGATTTCAAGTCAGCTTGAATGCCGGCACCGCCTGTGGGGTCGGTGCCGGCGATGGACAAGATACGAGCATTCGTCTTCATGCCCACTAGGCTAGCGAATTTTAAAGGAAATGCTAGCCCTATTTTTCCTGTGTGAGCTTAGCCTTGGAAGCGACGGCAGTCTTTGACTTCAACTGGCTGTTCCGCGTCGTCAGTGGTGGCTTTGCCCAGTTTCATCAGGGCGTTACGGCCGTGGCGCTGCTGCTCGGTGATCTCCAGGTTTCCGCGGTTGCGGGAGACCACGTTGCTGGTCCAGTTCAGAACCGTGAACAAACGGTTGCGCACACCGGTGAGGAACTGTGCGTGGACGACCAGCCACATCAGCCAGCCAACAAAGCCGGTGATCTCGCTGTTTTCCATCTTGACCACGGCGTTTCCACGGTTGATGATCGCCATCGAGCCTTTGTCGAAGTAGTCGAACGCTTCCTTTGGATCCTGCTCGGAATTCTCACTCGTCTTTGCGTCGATGAGTTTGGCGACGTGCTTGCCGCTCTGGATCGCAACCTGAGCAACACCAGGCAGACGGTTCAGCGACATCATGTCACCGATGATGTAGACGTTGTCGAGATCGCCGACTGTCATGTCTTCGTTGACGCTGACGCGACCAGCACGGTCGAATTCCACGTCGGCTTGCTCAGCAACCATCTTGCCCAGCGGGGAAGCCTCAACACCGGCAGACCAGATCTTGGTTGGAGACTCGATGGTGTGAACAGAATCATCAGTCATGTTCTTGTACACGACCTTGTCTTCATCGACATCCGAGACCATGGCGTTCAGGCGCACCTCGATGCCTTGCTTTTCCAGGGTACGCTGCGCCTTCTTACCCAACTTCTTGCCGAATGGGGGCAGTACCTGTGGTGCACCATCGAGCAGAATGATCTTCGCAGATTCTGGAGAGATGTTTTTAAAGGTGTCCTTCAGGCCACGCTTGGCAAGCTCAGCCAACTGGCCAGCAAGCTCGACGCCAGTAGGGCCGGCACCGATGATGACGAAAGTCAGCAGGCGGGCGCGCTCTTCTGGGTCATCAGTCAGTTCGGCGCGCTCGAATGCGCCCAGCAGACGAGAGCGGATCTCGAGCGCATCGTCGATGTTCTTCATGCCCGGTGCGTACTGTGCGAAGTGGTTGTTACCGAAGTATCCCTGGTTGGAACCAGCAGCGATCACCAATGAGTCATAAGCAAAATCTTTGCTGATATCACCTTGGGATGCGGTGACGGTCTGCTTTTCGACATCGATACCGGTGACTTCACCGCGTACGACGTCGACGTTGTTTTGCTTGCGCAGTAATTGACGCGTGGATGGTGCGATTTCGCCGGCCGATACCAAGCCGGTTGCCACCTGGTAAAGCATTGGCTGGAACAGGTGGCTGTTGGTGCGGTCGATCAGCGTGATGTCGACATCGGAGCTAGCCAAACCTTGGACTGTGTTCAGGCCACCAAAGCCAGAGCCGATGACGACGACATGGTGACGATCACCTGCAGGACGGTGAGCTTGAGACATAGATACCTCTTCGTAGAAGTTGTGCAGTGTAGTTGCAGTGGATTTGAATTAGTACACAGTTAAATATACGCCTAAAGAGTCTAGTTGCCAGTATTCCTTTGCTAAAATCGTTGGGACTATTGAGCCCGTCTATCGCCGAGTGTTTGCAAGGAGTTCGAGTGCACGAGCAACATTTGGCCCATCTAGCAGCGGTTGATGCGCAGGCGTGGCCCTCGATCGCGAGTGCGCCCGAAGGTTCGTTGCTGTCGCTACGTGCACGCATCGCCGAAGCTCAATTTGCGAAAGCCTGTGATAACGCTGGCTTAGAGCTGGATCCTAGCTCTCAGCCGGATTTAATCGTTGACCACGAATTTCTTTTCCACCGCATCGCGCAGTCTGGGTGGCTTGGGTTGGTCGAATCATATATGGCAGGAGAGTGGCGCACCCCAGATTCCGCTACACTGGTGAAGGTGTTGAGCCGGTTGCTCACCACCGGATATGCGCCACGGGGAAAACAAAAAGTTCCTGTAGAAGCATACGACGGCGGTCAGGTTCCTGCGGAGCTGGTCCGATTGTATTCGGGGGATAAAACTAGTGGTTTTGCCGGGATCTTTTCGACGGGCGTTGCCACTACAGTGCGAAATTCAGTGAGCAGTTATGTTCCTTCACAACCTGGCAGTCATGAGCCCAAGCATCACTTCGTTGATATCACCGAAATCTCAGAGCCACACGAAGTAGAGCGCGATGATTTACATGATGCGCAAGCCCGGGCAGCTAAGTTCTTGCTGGATGATCTTGGAGTAACCACATCGAGTCACGTGCTGGAATTTCCGGCGAACGGATCAGTGCTGGCTGAAGTCGCAGGGCGTCAGCGCGCAGTCGTCGACACGCTCAGCAGTGATGCAGAGCATTTGGCTGCGGTACGCGAAGATTTGGTTTTGGCAGGAGTCGACGACTTTGTGCACACCCAGCATATTTCGAACCCTTTGCCCACACCGAGTGATTGGCAAGGACGCTACGACGCCATTGTGTGCATGGAAGCGTTTGAGCATTTAGCACCCCGCGATCGCGTCTACTTTCTGCGTCACGCGGGGCGGCTCCTAGCTCCTGGAGGGAAACTCGGCTTGCAAACGCTGGTTGCCACCGATGGGATGACTGCCCCTGCCCGTAACGCATTGTTGGCATTACGTGCTTATATTTGGCCGGGACTGGGTTATCTCGACACAACCGATCACCACAAATTATTTGACCAAAAATCGGGTCTACGAATTATTAAGCAAACGCATTTCGGCTCGCATTATCTGAAATCTTTACAATTGCAGCGCAGCTTTTTTGAAGGGCGCATGCGCGAAGCAGCTGCCAGCGGATTTGACGCAGTCTACCGGCGGCTTTGGGTATTTCAGTTCGCGCTGCGCGAATCTCTGCTTGATCTAGGAATGCTCGATGCAGTGCAATTCAGCGCTGCGCATCGACATCGGCGGGGTAGGCGCTAGCCCTTAATCAAGAATCAAGAGCTAGTCCGTAATGCAGCGGTGCTAGTTAAATGCGAGCTCATTCCACGGTGATTGCTTAGAAGCCAAAGCTCCGGCTGTAGAGGCCATCATGCGTTGCTGCAGACTGTCTACCTGTCCGTGCTCGCACAAACGGCCGACCAAGAACCCATCGCCGAAATCACGCCAATTGGTGTGGTTGTCTTGTGCCAGTTTTCGAGCGTGGGCAGCGAATTCGTTCGCCTCGTCTTCGCTAAACAGCTCTGTGGCATAACCCATGGCAGCAAGCCGCACGCCTTGCGCGATACGCCAACCAGCCAACGAACTGGGTAAAGTTTTGGGCAAGAACAGATCGATATCTTCCACGGAGAGCAGTTTGTGCAGCTGAACAGCGGTATCACCAATTTCCCGCTCGATGGCCTGTTTGTCAGCCTGCTGTCGCTCGATGGCTGACGCGTATTTCTCGCCGAGGCTGGCAGTGATTTTCTCTAAACCTTCCGCTTGGCGTTTCTCCAAATCCCAGGTGCGGATTTCTTGCAGGTCACCCCGCACCGCGCGGTAAGCCTCATGGTCGGGATTATCGAGATATTTGCTGATCGCGACGCGTAGGCTAGCAGCGTCGGTGGCTTGGTGCTGGTTTTCCAGATGATTCCAGATCTCCTTGACGCGTTGTTCGTCATAGGTGGCAGGAGCATCCAGCGGGATTTTGCTACCGACCAAATAAGGAGCCTGCAGCGACCATCCGCTGCGGAGCTCGTCGGAAAGCGTACCCAGCGCAGCCACGGGAAGTTCCTGGGCGTTGGTCTGCATCGACGAAAAGATCTCTTCGTAGCTGTTGGATTTGATCGGTGGGAAAGTCTCGGTGTGCAAGGGCAGTTCCACCCACGGCGACCCCGGCGCTGTGAGCAGGGCAGCAGCGTTATGGAAAATGAAGCGGAAGTGCTCACCAATCTTGCTGGCCAGCATCGCCTCTCCGTAGATCAAAGCTGCAACATATTCGTCCCAGGTGTCATAGGCTCGAGCGATGCCGAGCACACACTTGACGATGATGGGGCGCACTTCACTGGGTTTGATCAGGCCCGCACCTGCACCCAGATTCAATTGGCGCACGGCGGCGGCAAAGTAGAAGCCTGCGAGGCTGCGGGGCAGCTCTGCGGGAATCAGCACCTCCGCATCCGGGTTGAGGAGTGGACGCAACAAGCGCGCGGCTTCGGATTCCAAAGTTGCGAACGGTGCTTCTGGCAGCGCAGAAGATAAGACATTCACCAATACGCTCGTCTGTCCTGCGCGTTGTTCCACCGGGAGTTGGCGAATTTCCTGCAACGCTGAACGGCCGGCTTCGTAGGCTTTATCATGGGTGCGCTGTGAAGCTTGCTGTGCGGATTTCAGCAAGTCTTCCCGGCTGTTAATGTTCCACGCCTTTGATAAAAACTGCGCCAATTGGGGATTAGCAGTGGCTTTTACGATGTTGCCATCGTCGTCACGTTCGATTTTGGGCATCGCTGGTAGCGGGCCATCTGGCGCGATATTTGGCCGCAAGAAATACGGCGCGACGACCGACCAGCCGCGACGAAGCATTTCGTCGGTCACACCAGATTTTTGCAGCTCGAAATCAAAGCCTCGGCGTTGGGCTTTGTCGAGGTAATCCTCGTAGCTGCTTGCATCTTCCAGGGATACTGCGTCGATCTTTCGTTCAGCCATACCGACCAGCATACCGGTGGGATGACTTTTTGCCGGGCCAGTTTATTGCAGCTGTGGAAAGGGAGGGAACAGGAGATGTTCTCCAGGTGACATAATAACTATTATCGGACATTTATCGAAGTGGCTGGAAACGTGTGGATCAGCCGTTTATCTTCGAAAAGCTCAAACGAATATCCACCGTACCGGTCTCTGCAATTTTTGCCGCGATGAGATCTGGCGAATGCACACCAAAGTCTTCACGGTTGATCTCAACCTCACCAGACACAATCAGCATCTCACCGTCGCGTAAGGCTTGAAACTGTGCGTCGACCAGCTCGGTGTGATCTTTGATCGTAAGCTCTCCGGTGACATCGATAAGCCCAGCCGTGCCGTCCTCAGGCAGCTGTGAGACGTCGACAGGCTCTGTGAGAGCAAACGTTGCTGTTGGGAACTTGCTGGTCTCAAACAACTTGTCTTTCATGTTGACGTCACGGACGTCGCGGTCGGTCGACAGTTCGTTCATGTCAACTTCAATCATCGCGGAGTTCAACGTGGAATCGCTGATCTCAGCCTCGCCAGTGACATAACCTGTGGATCCAGAGGTTACGCGCTCATCGCCGGGCAAAATCTCCGAAAACGTAAATCCCACTGAGGTGATATTTGGGTTTTTCCCCTCCATCACATGCCATTGCCCGTCTAAAGGTGTTGAGGCGGCCTTTGCGCCAGAGTCGTTCAGCGGCTCCGTTTTAACTCCTGGTCCGGTGACCAATCGGTATAACAGCGGAATCACGCTGAGCATGGCCAATATGACAATGAGGACGACGAAAATCACGATGATAGATTTACGGCGCTTCATGGGAGATTTCTTCATCATTACCTCAACTTCTCTATGGAACGCGCTAAATCGATTAGCTCTGTGCACAAGTGCCCAAGCTCTTCTGCTGAGGCATCTTCTGCTGCTGCCCACGCGATATCTTCAGCCGCACACCGCAGCTGAAACAGTGAATCATGCAGCATGTCAGCTTTTTCCTTGCTCAATATTACGGCATCTGGTGCAATCTCCGTGCCTGACAAATTTTGACGTTGTTCATAAGCCCGTTGTTTGCACGAGCTGCTGCAATACTTCCGTGGCCGACCGCGGCCTTGGGCAGCGACCTCTCCACCACACCATCGGCACGGCTTTGGCCGGTTTTCTTGATAGGCAGACATCCTGTCGATTTTAGTCTATTGACGAAAATAAGAGACATGCGAGCGAGGCGCGTAGGCATCCATTGCAGGTCGCGCATCTTCGGGAACAAAAAGGCGTGTTCGTACGTTATAGTGGTAGATCGATATCCTGACGAATTTACGACGCCCCGTGGCTGTCGTAGATTTGTCTCTGCCCCCGGAATAATAAAAGGATGTGTCCCACTTATGGCAGATCGCGTATTGCGCGGCAGCCGCATGGGCGCCGTCAGCTACGAAACTGATCGCGACCATGACCTGGCCCCACGCCAAATGGTGAAATACCGCACCGAAGACGGCGATGTTTACGAGGTTCCTTTCGCCGACGATGCGGAAATCCCAGAAGAGTGGCTCTGCAAGAACGGCAAATGGGGAACGCTCGTGGAAGGCGAAGGTGTCGAGTCTAAGCCCGTCAAGCCGCCCCGCACCCACTGGGACATGTTGTGTGAACGACGCAGCATCGAAGAGCTAGATAAACTGCTCGAAGAGCGTATCGAACACCTGCGTAAGCGTCGCCGTTCCGCAGCTAAGCTGCTCAAGGAACAAAAAGAGCAGCAGGAAGCTGAAGGCAAATAACGGCAAATAAGAGTCCACGACAAGCTGTGTTAAGCAAATCACATGCGTACAGCTCTGATTAAGGATTCTGTAAGTGCCACATAGGTGCCCTGTAAGCAATCAGTGAGCACCAAGTGCCAGTCTCCCCCTGGTTTTCCAATGGGAGCTGGTACTTTTGCGTGTAATCCCCGCCAGTTAAGAACGCTGCTTGTTCAACTGTGCGGTGAAATCGCGCACCACAGTAGACACAGTGCCTGCTGCATCTGCCACCCGCGACGGCAGCTTTGCTAGCGAAGAGTCCTGAAACTCATGCTTTCCGAGCTCACCTGCACTCACCGCGAAGTTGCGCACCTGTTGTGCCCGATGCGCAATTCCCCACCGTGTGACCTCGGCGAGTGAATCCGTTACAAATGAACCATCCAGCTTGGATTCCCCATATTCCCGTTCGGTGAAAGTGATTGGAACCTCGGCAATCACAAATCCAGCCTCGATAGCACGTCGTGCAAGATCGACCTGGAAAATATATCCGGCATTCGACAATTCATCGAGATCGAGAGCTTCGAGCACATTGCGTCGATAAGCTCGGTAACCAGCAGTCATATCGGACAAACCTGCACCAAGCGCCAGCGAGATATAGAGGTTTCCGCCGCGGGAGAGCCACTCGCGATTTTTCGGCCAGTTAACGACTTCCCCACCCGGAACGTAGCGAGATCCGATCACGGCATCTTCCCCATCGTCGATGGCGGTGAGTAGTAAATGCAGCTGTTCCGGAGCATGTGAACCGTCAGCATCCATCTCGCACAAGACTTGGTAATCGCGCTCCAAACCCCACTGGAAACCGGCGACATAGGCACCGCACAACCCGCCCTTGCCGGCACGGTGCAATACCTTCACCGCAGCATCTCCGGCGGCTAAATCATCGGCAAGCTCCCCCGTACCATCTGGGGAATTATCGTCCACGATCAACACATCAACGCGTGGCTCCGCCTTGCGCAGGCGAGCGACGATGCGTGGCAGATTATCTTTCTCGTTATAAGTCGGGATGATAACGAGAGTCTTCGCGGACGGCGTGGCAGACTCAGTCATGGTGGGTTACTCCTTCACACGACGACGGATCACAGCAAGACTACCCAATAATACTCCCGCGAGAACTAGTGCAAGTTCAAGGATCTGCCCGAAGCGCACCGCCGGCGTGATTCCCGAGCGCAACGGCAGGGTATCGACGAGATGCTTGGCCTCGAAAATCTCGGTGTCGGCCAAGACCTTGCCTGCTGGATCTACTAGCGCAGACACTCCGCTGGTCGCCGGAACCACCACAGCACGGTCAGTCTCAATGGCTCGCATGCGCGACATCGCCAATTGTTGGTAGGTCATGTCCGTAAAACCGAATGTCGCGTTATTCGTCGGCGAGGTTAAAATGCTCGCACCATTGTCGATGGAACGCCGGAATGCCTCATCGAAGGCTACTTCGTAGCAGGTAGCGACTCCGATTTTCACGTGCTTGTCAGCAGCGTCTACGGTCTCTGCGTCTGTGTTGCTCGCAGCATGCGTGGTCACATCGAGCACGCCATTACCATCGCCAGCGACGAAATTTCCCGCCATTTCGGCATATTCTGAAAGCTTTTCAAAAAGACCGCGTAACGGCAAGGTCTCGCCGAACGGCTGGAGGTAAACCTTGTCATGGAATTCACCCGGGGTCATCTTGGTATGCGACACCGAGGCATCGGGCTCGAAGACTTGCATCGTGTTGTACGGATTTCCGTCACGATGCGTGATCGTGCCTACCACGATTGGCGTGTCGACGGCTTCTACTGCACTGGCAATAGCGTCGTAGGCTTGTTGGTCACTAAACGGATTTACGTCCGAAGAGTTTTCTGGCCAGATAACAACGTCGATGTCAAGATCAAGCTCTGCTGCGCTGTCGGCCAATCTCTTTGTTTCACGTACGTGATTGTTCAGAACAGCCCGGCGTTGTGCGGCAAAATCTAGCCCTAGCCTGGGAACATTGCCCTGGATCGCGGCCACGGTGATCTCGTCAAAAGTGTTGCCTGGCCGATTGAGCTGCAAGGTTGCCACCGCACCACCGAGCAACGGGATGATGATCATCGCGACGCTGACACCACGCTGCAGCCCACGTTGTGCATTGCTGATAGTGCTGTCGTCGGTGGTCGTTGCTACCCGTCCTTCGCTTCCACGTAGAACGTGGGTGCTGGCGAGTAATTGCACTATGCCGACGCCTATAAACACCGTTGCGACTGTAACCAATGCTGGCCCGCCCCATTGCGCGAGACCGGCTAACGGCCCTTCGATCTGACCCCATGCAAGGCGTACCCACCCAAAACCACCGAAAGGGAAAGAGCTGCGCGCGAATTCGACGGCGAGATACCACAGCGGGAAAGCAACGAATCCCCAGTGTGAACGCGCCAAAGCGACCCCGCCAAGGCCCGTCAGAATCGCGTATAGGGAACATGTCACAGCCAAAGCTATATACGGCGGCTTACCGACGTATTCTCCTATCCACGGCAACAACAGAAGATAACAGGCCATGCCATGCACGAAGCCGATAGCAGCACCTTGCGCCATGCTTGGTCGCGCGCTTGTCGACGATGCGCGAGTCCGTCCGCGCGGCCACGGCAGCAATGCGGCATACAATAAACCGCCGGCCACTATGCCGGCTGCCCACCAGCCTAATGGCTCATACGAGGTAAAAGCGGCGGCGCCGGCAAGCGCAGCGAGCGCTAGGCGTGCGAAGAAACTTAGCATTGAAGAAATCTAACCGGTGAACGAACCAAAATAACGTGAATCAATCTTCATCATCAGTTTTATCTTTAGATGATGATTCCCCGGAGGTGAAGTCTTCTGGGCGCATTGATTCTGCCCATGTTCGAAGT